>NZ_CP064781.1:1121250-1495000 GCF_016858125.1 Azospira restricta | reverse complement strand
GCCGAGTTCCTTCTCCTGAGTTCTCTCAAGCGCCTTAGAATTCTCATCCTGCCCACCTGTGTCGGTTTGCGGTACGGTCTCTTTGTAACTGAAGCTTAGAGGCTTTTCTTGGAAGCATGGTATCAATCACTTCGCGGTCGAAGACCGCTCGTCGTCACGCCTCATCTAAGCCCGGCGGATTTGCCTACCAGGCACGACTACACGCTTAAACCGGGACGTCCAACACCCGGCTGACCTAACCTTCTCCGTCCCCCCATCGCATTACAAAGAGGTACAGGAATATTAACCTGTTTCCCATCGACTACGCTTTTCAGCCTCGCCTTAGGGGCCGACTCACCCTGCGCCGATGAACGTTGCGCAGGAAACCTTGGGCTTTCGGCGAGCGGGCCTTTCACCCGCTTTATCGCTACTCATGTCAGCATTCGCACTTCTGATACCTCCAGCATCCCTTACGAGACACCTTCGCAGGCCTACAGAACGCTCTCCTACCATATGCTTACGCATATCCGCGATTTCGGTGCATAGTTTGAGCCCCGTTACATCTTCCGCGCAGGACGACTCGACCAGTGAGCTATTACGCTTTCTTTAAAGGATGGCTGCTTCTAAGCCAACCTCCTGGCTGTCTAAGCCTTCCCACCTCGTTTCCCACTTAACTATGTCTTTGGGACCTTAATCGGCGGTCTGGGTTGTTTCCCTCTTGACACCGGACGTTAGCACCCGATGTCTGTCTCCCAAGCTCGCACTCCACGGTATTCAGAGTTTGCTATGGCGAGGTAAGTCGCGATGACCCCCTCAACCATTACAGTGCTTTACCCCCGTGGGTGATACTTGAGGCACTACCTAAATAGTTTTCGGAGAGAACCAGCTATTTCCGGATTTGTTTAGCCTTTCACCCCTATCCACAGCTCATCCCCTAGTTTTTCAACACTAGTGGGTTCGGACCTCCAGTACCTGTTACGGCACCTTCATCCTGGCCATGGATAGATCATCCGGTTTCGGGTCTACGCCCAGCAACTAATCGCCCTTATCAGACTCGGTTTCCCTACGCCTCCCCTATTCGGTTAAGCTCGCTACTGAACGTAAGTCGCTGACCCATTATACAAAAGGTACGCAGTCACCCCCGAAGGGGCTCCCACTGTTTGTATGCATGCGGTTTCAGGTTCTATTTCACTCCCCTCCCGGGGTTCTTTTCGCCTTTCCCTCACGGTACTGGTTCACTATCGGTCGATCACGAGTATTTAGCCTTGGAGGATGGTCCCCCCATATTCAGACAGGGTTTCACGTGCCCCGCCCTACTTGTCGCAGACTTAGTACCACCGATTTGTTTTCGCGTACGGGGCTATCACCCACTACGGCCGCACTTTCCAGAGCGTTCCACTAACAAATCGACTATCACCTGCAGGCTGATCCCATTTCGCTCGCCACTACTTTGGGAATCTCGGTTGATTTCTTTTCCTCCGGCTACTTAGATGTTTCAGTTCACCGGGTTCGCCTCCACGTGCCTATGTATTCAGCACGGGATACTCCTTGCGGAGTGGGTTTCCCCATTCGGACATCTACGGATCAAAGCTTTATTGCCAGCTCCCCGTAGCTTTTCGCAGGCTTACACGTCCTTCATCGCCTGTGATCGCCAAGGCATCCACCACATGCACTTAGTCGCTTGATCCTATAACCTTGGACCCTCTTCTCGAGGACCGGGCTACAGGCAACTCAATGTTCGTGCATTCGTACTAGCTGTAATACGAATCACGATGCAATCACAACCGTGTCTCTGGTATTGGTTGTCGGCACCAGAGACACAACCTTCTTCCGTTTTGTTAAAGATCGAACTGCACTCTGTCCAGAGGCCAGAGGTAAACAAGAACGCTGCGCGCTTGCTTACCTGTGATCTCTGCGCCAGTGGTGGAGGATGACGGGATCGAACCGACGACCCCCTGCTTGCAAAGCAGGTGCTCTCCCAGCTGAGCTAATCCCCCGTTCCTTCAAACGTTGGTGGGTCTGGTTGGAATCGAACCAACGACCCCCGCCTTATCAAGACGGTGCTCTAACCGACTGAGCTACAGACCCTCCGTCTGTGCAGTGACTACAAACAACCGATAGGTTGTGGATACTTGGCAGGCCGTGTTGCTCTAGAAAGGAGGTGATCCAGCCGCACCTTCCGATACGGCTACCTTGTTACGACTTCACCCCAGTCATGAATCCTACCGTGGTAATCGCCCTCCTTGCGGTTAGGCTAACTACTTCTGGTAGAACCCACTCCCATGGTGTGACGGGCGGTGTGTACAAGACCCGGGAACGTATTCACCGCGACATGCTGATCCGCGATTACTAGCGATTCCGACTTCACGTAGTCGAGTTGCAGACTACGATCCGGACTACGATCGGCTTTCTGGGATTGGCTCCACCTCGCGGCTTGGCAACCCTCTGTACCGACCATTGTATGACGTGTGAAGCCCTACCCATAAGGGCCATGAGGACTTGACGTCATCCCCACCTTCCTCCGGTTTGTCACCGGCAGTCTCAATAGAGTGCCCAACTAAATGATGGCAACTATTGACAAGGGTTGCGCTCGTTGCGGGACTTAACCCAACATCTCACGACACGAGCTGACGACAGCCATGCAGCACCTGTGTCCAGGCTCCCTTTCGGGCACCAATCCATCTCTGGAAAGTTCCTGGCATGTCAAGGGTAGGTAAGGTTTTTCGCGTTGCATCGAATTAATCCACATCATCCACCGCTTGTGCGGGTCCCCGTCAATTCCTTTGAGTTTTAACCTTGCGGCCGTACTCCCCAGGCGGTCGACTTCACGCGTTAGCTACGTTACTAATGGGTTTAACCCCACCAACAACTAGTCGACATCGTTTAGGGCGTGGACTACCAGGGTATCTAATCCTGTTTGCTCCCCACGCTTTCGTGCATGAGCGTCAGTATTGGCCCAGGGGGCTGCCTTCGCCATCGGTGTTCCTCCACATCTCTACGCATTTCACTGCTACACGTGGAATTCCACCCCCCTCTGCCATACTCTAGCCTCGCAGTCACAAACGCAGTTCCCAGGTTGAGCCCGGGGATTTCACGTCTGTCTTACGAAACCGCCTGCGCACGCTTTACGCCCAGTAATTCCGATTAACGCTCGCACCCTACGTATTACCGCGGCTGCTGGCACGTAGTTAGCCGGTGCTTCTTATGCTGGTACCGTCATCCACACCCCGTATTAGGAGATGCGATTTCTTCCCAGCCGAAAGAGCTTTACAACCCGAAGGCCTTCTTCACTCACGCGGCATGGCTGGATCAGGGTTGCCCCCATTGTCCAAAATTCCCCACTGCTGCCTCCCGTAGGAGTCTGGGCCGTGTCTCAGTCCCAGTGTGGCGGATCATCCTCTCAGACCCGCTACGGATCGTCGCCTTGGTGGGCCTTTACCCCGCCAACTAGCTAATCCGACATCGGCCGCTCCGAAAGCGAGAGGTCTTGCGATCCCCCTCTTTCCTGCTCACAGAATATGCGGTATTAGCGTAACTTTCGCTACGTTATCCCCCACTTCCGGGTACGTTCCGATGCATTACTCACCCGTTCGCCACTCGCCGGCATCCCGAAGGACCCGCTGCCGTTCGACTTGCATGTGTAAGGCATGCCGCCAGCGTTCAATCTGAGCCAGGATCAAACTCTTCAGTTCAATCACTGCTAAAACTCGCTTGACGTTGCAGATTCAAGTTTCCTTAAACCTTGCTACTTCGTGCGAGCACTTCAATTTAATCGCAATGTCAGCCAAAGCCAACTTCACAACCAAACCAAGCACCCACACCTATCGGTTGTCTGGTTTTTAAAGAGCTTGCAAATCAAGAACTTGTCTTTAATTTGCCGTTTCGCTACATCAGCGAAGCTGCGCATTGTACAGACTTTATTTTTTGCGTCAACTCTTTTTGAAAATTTTTCAGAAGAGCGACTCGTCTGCACAACCAAAACGTAACTATTTGATTAGATTACGTTTTGCCCGCTGCCGTAGCAACGAAAGATGCGCATTATACAGACGCCGGAAAGGCCGTCAACACCTCTAATCTCGATTTTTTGCGAAAAACTTATAGAAAATCGACAACTCATTGATTATCAACGCTCAGCGAAATTCGACGCGGGCAAACTTACGCTTCCCCACCTGCACCACCAGCGGCTTGTCGACCGCCAGAACAAGCGCCTTGTCGTCAATTTTGACACCATCGACCTTCACCCCGCCTTGCTCGATCATGCGCATCGCCTCCGAGGTGCTTGCAGTAAGCCCAGCCTGCTTTAGCACCTGAACGATATTGGCCGCAGCGCCCTGCAGCGACAGCACAACCTGTGGAATGTCATCCGGAATCGCTCCTTGGCGGAAGCGGGCTTCGAAATCGAGCAGCGCATCTTCCGCAGCCTGCCGGCCATGGAAGCGGGCGACGATTTCCTGCGCCAGCATGACCTTGACGTCGCGCGGGTTGCGCCCTGCCTCGACCTCCGCCCGCAATTTTCCGATTTCGGCAGTGCCGCGGAACGACAGCAGATCGTAGTAACGCCACATGAGCACATCCGAGACCGACATCAGCTTGCCGAAGATTTCCCTGGGCGGCTCGTTGATCCCAACGTAGTTGCCCAGGGATTTCGACATCTTGTTGACGCCATCGAGACCCTCGAGCAGCGGCATCATAAGAACGCACTGCGGCGACTGGCCGTAATGCTTCTGCAGTTCGCGCCCGACCAGCAGGTTGAACTTCTGGTCGGTCCCGCCGAGTTCGACGTCCGCACGCATCGCCACCGAGTCGTACCCCTGGCACAGCGGATACAGGAATTCGTGAATCGCGATCGGCAGCCCCCCGGCGTAGCGCTTCGAAAAATCGTCGCGCTCGAGCATCCGCGCCACAGTATGCAGGGCGGCAAGCTTGATCATGCCCGCCGCGCCGATCGGCTCGAACCAGGTCGAGTTGAAGCAGACCTCGGTCCGCTCGGGGTCGAGAATCTTGAACACCTGCTCCTGATAGGTACGGGCGTTGTCCAGAATCTGCTCGCGGGAAAGCGGCGGACGCGTCGCGTTCTTTCCGGTGGGATCCCCGATCATGCCGGTGAAGTCGCCGATCAGGAACATCACATGATGTCCGAGATCCTGAAAATGCCTCAGCTTGTTGATCAGTACGGTATGGCCGAGGTGAAGGTCCGGCGCCGTCGGGTCGAATCCCGCCTTGACCCGCAGCGGACGACCGGTCTTCAGCTTTTCGACGAGCTCGGCCTCGATCAGCAGCTCGTCCGCCCCGCGCTTGATCAACTGCAGAGAATCTTCCAGTGCATGCATGTCTTACCCCACGAATTGATGCACCCGGTACTTGCCCGGTTAAATATTTGTTACACTGCCGCGATTATTTTTTAGGCAACGGCGCCAGTGAATAGCCAAAAGAGCCGCATTCTAACGCAATCGCAACTCACGATCGAACGCCTGTCCCGGCACAAGCGCGCCGCTGCTGCGTTGGCGCTCGCCTCCGCATTCGGCGTGGTCACTGCTTTCGCGGTCGCCCCCGGCGGCGACCAGCTGCCGGCGTCGCTGCATACCGTCGTCGAACAGCTCAGCATCCCGTCCGTGGCCGTCCTCCCGGGCGCAGAACAGGGCTATCTCAGGGAGGAGCGCATCCAGCGCGGCGACACCACGGCCAGCCTGCTGTCGCGGCTGGGAGTCACCGACAAGGAAGCCTTCGAGTTCCTGCGCACCAACCCGACGGCCCAGGCAATCTCCCGGCAACTGCGCCCGGGCAAGGCAGTCACTGCCCGCACGACGGACGCCGGCGAGTTGCTCGCACTGCACTTTCCGGTCAACGGGAAGGACGCGCTGATCGTCGTCGAGCGCACCGCGGGCGGACTGGTCGCAGCCGAGCAGGCTGTCGCGCTGGAAACCCGAACGGCGCTACGCGCCGGCGAGATTCGCTATTCGCTGTTCGGCGCGACCGATGCAGCCGGAATCCCCGACAGCATCGCTACGCAGCTTGCCGACATCTTCGGCGGCGACATCGATTTCCACCGGGACCTACGCAAGGGCGACCGCTTCAGCGTCGTCTACGAAATGCTCTATCAGCGGGGCCAGCCCGTTCGTGGCGGACGCATCCTGGCCGCGGAATTCACCAACGACCAGAAAACCTTCCAGGCGTACTGGTACGCCAGCGACAATGTAAAGACCGGCGGCTACTACGGCGCCGACGGCAAGAACCTGCGCAAGGCATTCCTCCGCTCGCCACTTGAGTTTTCGCGGGTGACCTCGGGCTTCACCAGCAACCGGTTCCATCCGGTACTCAATACCTGGCGGGCGCACAAGGGAGTGGATTACGGCGCGCCGATCGGCACACGGGTCCGCTCGGTCGCCGACGGCACCGTAGAATTTGCCGGCCGCCAAGGCGGCTACGGCAACCTGCTGATCGTTCGCCACCACGGCGCTTATACGACGGCGTACGCCCACCTCAACGGCTTCGCCCCGGGAATGCGCAAAGGCGCCCGCGTCGCACAGGGCGATACGATCGGCTACGTCGGACAGACCGGACTGGCCTCCGGCCCCCACCTGCACTATGAGTTCCGCGTCCGCGATCAGCAGGTGAATCCGCTGGCGGTGACCCTGCCGAGCGCGCCACCGCTGGGCCCGGCCGACGCAAGCCGCTTCCAGGCGGCCACCGAGGCACTGCGGACCCAACTTCAGCTAGCGCGGGAATCCTCTGGCGCAGTCCTCGCGATGGAATGAACCACGCGATTCTCTGACGCAAAAAAGGCGGCCCGCAGGCCGCCTTTTTTATCGTTGCAGCACCCGCCGCAAGCGGTGCTCGCTCAAGCCGAGAACGACGACCCGCAGCCACAGGTTGAGGACGCGTTCGGATTCTTGATCACGAACTGGGAGCCTTCCAGCCCTTCCGTATAGTCGATCTCGGCACCGACGAGATACTGATAGCTCATCGGGTCGACCAGCAGGGTGACGCCGTTCTTCTCCAGCGTGGTGTCGTCTTCGTTGGCCACCTCGTCAAAGGTGAAGCCGTACTGGAACCCAGAGCAGCCTCCGCCGGTGACGAATACCCGAAGCTTGAGCTCGGCGTTGCCCTCTTCCTCGATCAACTCCTTGACCTTATTGGCCGCCGCATCGGTAAAGATGAAGGGGGACGGCATTTCCGTGACTGCGTTCATGCTTTGCTCCTGGTACTGGTACTCGACAAATCAACAAAATAAGATCAATTGGCGCTCGCTGCCAACTTCAGTTCGACCGTCCGGGCGCTGGTCTGATGGACAAGCCGCCCTTGCACGACCGCCCCCTGCTGCATTTCAAGGTGGTGGTACTCGACATCGCCTGTGACACGCGCGCTGGGCTGAAGTTCAAGCGAGTCGCTCGCACTGACCGGCCCGACCACGGTCCCGTTGATCACGACGTGGGCAACGTCGATCTGACCTTCGATCCGCGCCTGCTCGCTGATCACCAGCGTGCTGGGAACCCCCTTGTCGGCACAGACGTTGCCCTTGATTTCCCCGTCGACCCGCAGGCCTCCACTGAACGTGACGTTGCCTTCGATCCGCGTCCCGGCGCCGATCAGGCTGTCGATCTTGCTTTGCGGCTTGCTGCCCTGACTTCTGCCAAACATTCTGAAGACCCTCGCTCAGAGGTTGATGGTTTGCCTGGCCCGCACGACCCCCTCTTGGAGCACGCGCACCTCGACGCTTTTCAAGACGCCCCCCGGGGGAATCGGAAAGACCCCTTCAGCACGCTGAAAGTGCTTGATTTCAATGCGATAGCGCTGAAGATTCGGATCGTTCCCGGAGGGGAGAGTGATCATAGCATCTTTACCCCCCTGCTGCACTTGCAGGACAAACTGCAAGTCGCCGCGAAACTCCTTCTGCTGGCGGGACGCGTTATGCACCAAGAGCATCCGGTAGCGGTATTGGCCGGCGATCGGCTCCGGATCGACGCGGAAACGGTTGATCCGCAACCCCTGCTCGGCACCGGCATTATCCGGTACCAGGCCCTCGAAAAATGCCAGATCCTGTTTCAGCGCGGCGTTCTCCGCTTCGAGCTGGCGCACCTGGGTCGCCAGCTGCTGCTGCGCGGTGCGTTCGATCTTGAGGTTGCTGTCAGCGGCGCTGGCGACGCCACGCAGCGCGCCCAACTCCGCCTCCAATTGCCCTACTTGCGCGCGCAGCTCAGCCAGCGCTTGCGCACTGGACTGGCTATCGAATCCGGCGATCCGACGCCCCGCGTCGTAAATCCACGCCGCCCCCGCGAGCGAGACCGATAACAGCGCGACGCCGGCAAGCGCCCGCCAATACCACGCGACATGGGTACGGATGGCAACCTTCGGCGCACTGATGCCAAAACGCTGACGCAGCCTGCGCAACCTCAGGGCAGCACCGGATATAGCCATAAAGCAGCAGTCCCGTCGATCTCACACGTTCATTAAGGGGCAGACCGTCGTTGCGCGGTTCTGCCCGCTCGCGTCAGTCCGGATTGTTCCTCGCCAGGCGCTCGGCACCGGAGGTTCCTGGCCGTCGGATGGCCGGACCGACTCTCCCCCGATCGCAGCGCACCGGCAAACCGACCCGGCCCAGCACCGTGCATGAGAAATTCCTTCCGCAACTTCGCTGAGCAAGAGCCGAGCGCGAGCGCGTTGCGCCAGAGCCGCAATCATAATCGCTCGCCGGGCAAAAACAAAAAGCCGCCCGGAGGCGGCTTTTCTGAACCAGCGCAGATCAGCGCTTCGAGAACTGCTTGCGACGACGCGCCTTGTGCAGACCGACCTTCTTACGCTCAACCTCGCGGGCGTCGCGGGTCACGAAGCCGGCCTTCGACAGCGCCGGCTTGAGCGCCGCATCGTATTCGATCAGCGCACGGGTGATGCCGTGGCGAACCGCACCGGCTTGACCGGACTCACCGCCACCGTCGACGTTGACCATGATGTCAAAGGTGTTCAGGTGCTCGACCAGCTCGAGCGGCTGACGCACGACCATGCGGCCGGTTTCACGGGAAAAGAAGACGTCGACCGGCTTGCCGTTGACCACGATGGCGCCGCTACCGCGCTTCATGAAGACACGGGCGACCGCGCTCTTGCGACGACCGGTACCGTAGAAATAGTTTTCAGCCATCTGACGCCCCTTAGATTTCCAGAACTTTCGGCTGCTGCGCGCTGTGCGGATGAGCGCCACCGGCGTAGCACTTCATCTTCTTGAGCATGGCGTAGCCCAGCGGGCCCTTCGGCAGCATGCCCTTCACGGCCTTCTCCAGGACGCGCGACGGGAAGCGCTGCTGCAGCTTGGTGAAGTTGGTTTCGTAGATACCACCCGGATAGCCCGAGTGACGGAAGTATTTCTTGTCGTCAGCCTTGTTGCCGGTGACCTTGAGCTTGTCGACGTTGACGACGACGATGAAATCGCCGGTATCGACGTGCGGCGTGTAGATCGCCTTGTGCTTGCCGCGCAGGCGGCGAGCGATTTCGGTGGCGAGGCGGCCGAGCACCTTGTCTGTGGCATCAACCACAAACCACTCGCGCGTCACCTCATGTGGCTTGGCGGAAAATGTCTTCATTGGCGCCCTCTTATTCGAGCCTTGATAACGGAAAGCCGCGCATTCTATGCCAAGTCATCGAAGACTGTCAAACAATTGCACGGCTGACGCAAAAAAAAACGCGACTCACAAGGAGTCGCGCTAAATCCACACCAAAGGAGGAGGGTGGAGGAGACAAGCTGAAGACATTCGAAACTGGAACTACCACGCAGCTCGAACATCAAGTTCGATTGCATTATGCGCCTCGGCCCACGCAAAAGCAAGAGATATTTGTGCGTCGCACTAGCATATCAAATATCGTTAGATAAGAAAATTGAATTCACTTAAAACTACATATAAATCATCTTGTTAATAACAAAAATATTAAACAATTTACCAATGGGCAACTTTAAACACAGGCTATATTACGACGAATTCGCGGCGCATTGTTGCTATGCAACAATCGACACTTGGTAATGCCGCTCCTTGCCGATAGAATCAGCCGATCTTTCAGCAAGGACAGCCAATGGAATGCAAGGTCAAGTGGGCGGGGGAAGGGATGTCATTCACCGCCCAGACGGGCAGCGGCCACTCCGTCACCATGGATGGCGCGCCGGAAGCGGGAGGACGCAACCTCGGGCCGAGGCCGATGGAGTTGGTGCTGGCAGGCACCGGCGGCTGCACCGCGTTCGACGTCGTCCTGATCCTGAAGAAGGGTCGGCATGACGTTCGGGACTGCGAAGTCTCGCTCGCCGCCGAGCGCGCGGAATCCGACCCGAAGGTCTTCACCCGAATCCACTTTCACTTCGTCGTCACCGGCCGGGGCCTGAAGCGGGAAGTCGTCGCCCGCGCCATCGAGCTGTCCAAGGACAAGTATTGCTCGGCCTCGATCATGCTGGGCAAGACGGCGGAAATCACCCACGACTTCGCAATCGTCGAAGCCTGACTCCAAAACCGCCGAACGCGAAAGAACTACAGCTACAGCCGATAGGCCACCGTTGTCATCACCCGCGAGGCGATGCGCATCGCCGCCTTCGCAACGAAAGGCAACTCTGCCGCCCCCAGGCGAACAGCGGTCTCGGCGTGGGACAGCTCATCATCGCGCATCTGCGCGACGATGGCGCGGGACTTGATATCTCCCGACGGAAGGCGACCGAGATGGTCATCGAGGTGGGCGCCCACCTGGCGCTCGGTTTCCGCCAGGAAACCGAGGCTCCAGCGGTCGCCGAAGGCAGCGGCAAAAGCGCCGATCGCCAATGCCCCACCGTACCACAGCGGATTGAGCATGCTTTTTCGTCCGCCGAGTTCGTCAATCCGCCGCTCCGTCCACGCAAGATGCTCGGTCTCCTCCTGCGCCGCCCGTTCCAGCTCGGTCCGCGTCAGGGCGCTCCTCGAAACCAGCGCCTGCCCCTGATACAAAGCCTGCGCACAAATCTCGCCGACATGGTTCACGCGCATCAACGCAGCGGCATGCTGGCGCTCGCCCGGCCCCATCGCCTCATCGGACACGCCTGCCCCCGGAAGCGGCCGGACGCTAACGGCCGGGCCGGCAACTGCGCGCAACGCCCGGTCGAACTCGATGATCGCCCGATCCAGATTCATCCCCCCTCCTACGCTCGGTGAATTGATACAGCTATCATTCCGCCTCGATGCCGGTTTGGCGAAAACTCGAGGAACACCCCATGTATAGACGCTTATTGACGCTCATGCTGCTCGGCATCGGCCCCGCCCTGGCGACCGCCGACCCGGCCCTGCAGTTGCAGGAGGGGCAATGGGAAATCAGCAGCCAGACCGACGCCCTGGGCACATCCGGGAGCGCACCGCTCACGACGCAGGCCTGCTACTCGAAAGAGGATATCGCCAACCGCAAGGCCGCGATCCCCGGAGACGAACAATGCGAGGTCGCCGACTACCAGACTGCCGGCCGCGTCGCGACCTGGCGGATCAATTGCCGCGGCCCCGGCGAAATCGTCGGCAACGGCAGCCTGAGCTTCGACAGCGCCACCGCATACCACGGGGAAATCGAATTGCGGGTCAGCATGCCGGGCCAAGCGGAGCAACGCCTCACCACCCGCTACCGCGCCCGACGGCTCGGCGATTGCCCGCGCTAGCCCCTTCTCAGCGGGAAACCGCTGCCGGATTCCCGCTCCGCAAGACGCGACGCGCCTCATCCGTAGAGGAGACGGAGCCGCCGGGTGTGCAGAAATAGTCCCGGAACAGCGCGGCATGATGTCGATTCAGATTGTTTTCAGAAATCCGCAGCCATTGACCGTTGCGCGCCTTGGACCAACTGCCGTCGGCACGCCCGAACGCATAGAGCCGGCGCTCCGCCGTTGCACAGCGCATCCCTTCGTAGCTGACGTTCCTGGCACCGCCCGGGCTGGTCGCCACCAGGGTATAGCGTACGACCTGATCGGCCCCGAAAGTGACGGACGGCTCATCGACCGCGAACTTGTTTTCCGTCAGGGAGCCGACATCGATCGGCACCAGATTTTTTACATCCGGAGCAGGCGGCAGCTGGTACTGCACTTCCTCCCACGGCTTTTCGTCGGCTTCGACTTCTCGCCCCTCGACCATCGACTTCCGGATCAGTTCGTAATCCTCGGGCCCCTTCGCATGGCCAACCACAGGTGCTGCCAGCAGCGCCACGACGGCAACAGCAGCGCTCCATCGAAGAGTGCGGAGATCAGTCACCGAGCGCCTCCTCGCCCGCCGACCCGGGGAGCCCGTCGGCCGCCCGTTCACGGTCGCGATGGCGCGGCCGCCGCCGGTCGGCATCGATGAAGCGGGCGAGTTCGTTCAGCGCCTGCTCGTACACCCCGCGCTTGAATTCGATGACGACGTCGAGCGGCACCCAATAGCTGTTCCAGCGCCAGGCGTCGAACTCGGGATGATCGGAGGCGCGCAGCGAGACATCGCTGTCGCGGCCGACCAGCCGCAGCAGGAACCAGATCTGTTTCTGCCCCTTGTAGCTGCCGCGCCATTCGCGCTTGATCCATTGCATCGGCACGTCGTAACGCAGCCAGTCCCGGGTCCTCCCGAGGATGCGAACGTGCTCCGGGCGCAGGCCGACTTCCTCGTAGAGCTCCCGGTACATGGCTTCTTCCGGGGTTTCCCCCCGCTTGATGCCGCCCTGCGGAAACTGCCACGAGTGCTCCTTGATGCGCTTGCCCCAGAAAACCTCGTTCTTTGCGTTACAAAGAATGATGCCGACGTTCGGGCGATAGCCTTCACGATCGAGCATGGTGAATCCTGCAAAAATTGTAAGTTGGGTGAATTTTTCCACAATTCCCAGTCCTTGGAAAGCAAACCCGGAGTCGCCGCCGCCAGCCCGCTCTAGTAAAATCGCGGCTTTACACTGATCGCGAGCACGCCATGCGCACCACGCAGTTTTTCCTCTCCACGCTCAAGGAAGCCCCCTCGGACGCCGAGATCGTCAGCCACAGGCTGATGCTCCGCGCCGGCCTGATCAAGCGCCTCGCAGGCGGCATCTACACGTGGATGCCGGCGGGTCTGCGCATCCTGAGGAAGGTGGAAAACATCGTGCGCGAGGAGATGAACCGGGCCGGCGCGATCGAACTCCTGATGCCGGCAGTCGTCCCGGCCGAGCTGTGGCAGGAGACCGGCCGCTGGGAAAAGTACGGTCCGGAACTGCTGCGCTTCAAGGACCGCCACCAGCGCGACTTCGTCATCGGCCCGACGCACGAGGAGGTGATCACCGACGTCGTGCGCAAGGATGTGAAGAGCTACCGGCAGCTGCCGATCCACCTCTATCAGGTGCAGAGCAAGTTCCGCGACGAGATCCGGCCGCGCTTCGGCGTCATGCGCGGCCGCGAATTCCTGATGAAGGACGGCTACTCGTTCCACACCTCGTTCGACGACCTGCAGCGCGAATACCGCAACATGCACGACACCTACAGCCGCATCTTCACGCGACTGGGACTGAAATTCCGTGCGGTCGCCGCCGACACCGGCTCGATCGGCGGTACCGGCTCGCATGAATTCCACGTGCTGGCCGACTCCGGCGAGGACGCGATCGCCTTCAGCCCGGACTCCGACTACGCCGCCAACGTCGAGCTGGCCGAGGCGCTCGCCCCGGACACGCCGCGCGGTGCCGCGGGAGAGGCAATGCAGAAGGTGGCGACGCCGGACCGCGTCCGCTGCGAGGATGTCGCCGATTTCCTGAAGCAGCCGCTCACCAAGACGGTGAAGGCGATCGCCGTGATGCACGACGATGACTTCGTGCTGCTGCTGCTGCGCGGCGACCACAACCTGAACGAAATCAAGGTCGGCAAGCTCCCCGGCCTCGATCCGTTCCGCTTCGCCACCGACGCCGAGGTTGAGCGCTTCCTCGGCTGCAAGCCCGGCTACATCGGCCCGGTCGGCGTCGATGCGGCGAAGGTACGGGTCATCGCCGACCGTACCGTGGCGGCCATGGACAACTTCGTCTGCGGCGCCAATACGGAAGGCTTCCACCTGACCGGCGTCAATTGGGGCCGCAACCTGCCCGAACCCTCGCTCGTCGCCGACATCCGCAACGTCGTCGCCGGCGACCCCTCGCCGGACGGCAAGGGCGCGCTCGAGCTCTGCCGCGGCATCGAGGTGGGCCACATTTTCCAGCTGCGTACCAAATATTCGGCAGCGATGGGCTGCACCTTCCTCGACGAGACCGGCAAGGAGCAGGTGATGGAAATGGGCTGCTACGGCATCGGCGTCAGCCGTATCGTCGGCGCCGCCATCGAGCAGGGGCACGACGCGCGCGGCATCGTCTTCCCGGCGGCGATTGCGCCGTTCGAGGCGTGCATCGTGCCCATGGGCTATGCCAAGAGCGAAGCGGTCAAGGCGGCGGCCGACAAGCTCTACGGCGAACTGCGCGCCGCCGGCATCGACGTCGTGCTAGACGACCGCAACGAGCGTCCCGGCGTGATGTTCGCCGACATGGAGCTGATCGGCGTGCCGCATCGCATCGTCGTCGGCGAGCGCGGTCTCGCCGAGGGCAAGCTGGAATACAAGGGGCGCACCGAGACCGAAGCGCAGATGATCGCCGCCGGCGACATGCTCGCCTTCCTCAAGGAGAAGCTGTGCGCCTGAACGGCGCACCGGCCATCCTGCTGCTGGCGCTCATCCCGTTCGCGGCGAGCGCCGGCGCCCAGAAATACGAACCGCTCTCGGCGAGCGTCCAGGCCTCGCTGCAGAAGGCGGTTTCCGACAAGCGGCCGCCGACCTCGTCGTTCCGGACGCCGATCGAGGCTGCCGACTGGCTGGAAGCGATGTCGGCGAAACTCGCTCGACGCCTGCCGAACCAGGAATACCGGCTGGAGTTGTTACGCGCGGTGCACTACGAAGCGACGCGCGCCGGGCTCGACCCACAGCTGGTGCTTGGCCTGATGCAGGTGGAAAGCGGCTTCCGGAAGTATGCGGTATCGAGCGCCGGCGCCCGCGGCTACATGCAGGTGATGCCGTTCTGGGTCAAGCTGATCGGCCGGCCGGACGACAACCTGTTCCACCTGCGGACCAACCTGCGTTACGGCTGCACGATCCTGCGCCACTACCTCGATATCGAGAAAGGCGACCTCTACCGGGCGCTCGGCCGTTACAACGGCAGCCTCGGCCGCCCGGAATACCCGAATCTGGTACGTGCCGCCTGGCACAACCAGTGGAGCTACCCGGCAACAGTGCGTCGCTAGCGCCGGGGCGCTCAGCGCATCATGCCGCCGGGCATCAGCCCCTTCATGCCGCGCATCAGTTTGCCGAGCCCGCCCTTGGAGAACTGCTTCATCATCTTCTGCGTCTGCTCGAACTGATTGAGCAGGCGGTTGACGTCCTGCACCTGGACGCCGGCACCGGTGGCGATGCGCCGCTTGCGGCTGGCCTTGATCAGTTCGGGCTTGGCACGCTCGGCCGGCGTCATCGAGTTGATGATGCCCTCGATCCGGCGGATCATCTTGTCCTCGGTTCCCGGAGCCACCTGGCTGGCGGCCTGTGCAAATTGCGCCGGCAGCTTGTCCATCAGCGAGGCCATGCCGCCCATCTTGCGCATCTGGCCGATCTGCTCCTTGAAGTCGTTGAGGTCGAAGCCCTTGCCCGACTTCAGCTTCTTCGCGAATTCGAGCGCCTTCTCTTCATCGACCCCCTTGCGCGCCTCCTCGATCAGCGACAGCACATCGCCCATGCCGAGGATGCGCGAGGCCATCCGCTCCGGATGGAAGGGCTCGAGACCCGACAGCTTCTCGCCGACGCCGGCGAACTTGAGCGGCTTGCCGGTGACGTGGCGGACCGACAGCGCAGCGCCGCCGCGGGCGTCGCCGTCGAGCTTGGTGAGGATGACGCCGGTCAGCGGCAACGCGTCGTTGAAGGCCTTGGCGGTATTCACCGCATCCTGGCCGAGCATCGCATCGACCACGAACAGGGTTTCGATCGGCTTGATCGCGGCATGCAGCTCGGCAATCTCCTGCATCATCGCCTCGTCGATCGCCAGCCGGCCGGCGGTGTCGATCAGCAGCACGTCGTGGTAGTGACGCTTCGCCCAGTCGACCGCGGCGCGGGCGATATCGACCGGCTTGTCGGCGGTGGTCGACGGAAAGAACTCGGCGCCGGCCTGGCCGGCGACGGTCTTCAGCTGCTCGATCGCCGCGGGACGATAGACGTCGCAACTGACGACGAGCACCTTCTTCTTCTGCGTGTCCTTGAGGAACTTGGCCAACTTGCCGACCGTCGTCGTCTTGCCGGCGCCCTGCAGGCCAGCCATCAGGATCACCGCCGGCGGCTGCGTCGCCAGGTTGAGGCCGACGTTGGCCTCGCCCATGACCTTCGTCATCTCGCGATGAACGACGCCGACCAGCGCCTGGCCCGGCGTCAGCGAACCGAGCACCTCCTCGCCGACCGCCTGCTCCTTGACCGCGGCAATGAAGTCCTTGACCACCGGCAAGGCGACGTCCGCCTCGAGCAGCGCGAGGCGGACCTCGCGCAGCGCGTCGGCGATATTCGATTCCGTCAGGCGCGCTTCGCCCTTCAGGGTCTTCATGACGCGCGCAAGGCGCTGGGTGAGGTTGTCGAGCATCTGCAATCCTGCTTGGTGTAAACTTCAATGATGCCCGGCATTCTACTGCACCTTCTGCCCAACATCCTGGCCGCCGTCCTCTATGCGCTGCTCGGCCTGCACTTCTGGCGCACCCGCTGGAAGGAAAGCGACAAGCCGCTGGCGGCGCAACCGATGCAGGACTGGGAGCGCGCGGCGATCGGCGGCACGCTGCTGATCCACGGCTTCGGCCTCTACGCCGGGCTGTTCGGTACCGGCACGATGCAGTTCTCATTCAGCCTGGCGCTGTCGCTGATGCTCTGGCTGGCCGTTTTCATCTACTGGCTGGAGAGCTTCCGCTCGCGCATGGACGGCCTGCAGCCGATGGTCCTGCCGCTGGCGGCAGCCTGCGCCGCCCTGCCGGCCGTCTTCCCGAACGCGCATGCGCTGACGCATGCCGGCACCTGGGGTTTCCGCCTGCACTTCATCGCCGCGATGCTCGCCTACAGCCTGTTTACGCTGTCGGCGCTGCATGCGGTATTCATGGGCTACACCGAACGCAAGCTGCACCAGCGCGCACTGACGAAGAGCCTGGCCAGCCTGCCGCCCTTGCTGACGATGGAAGCATTGCTCTTCCGCATGATCGGCGTCGGCTTTCTGCTGCTCACCGCCGCGTTGGTCAGCGGCTCGTTCTTCTCCGAGGAGCTGTTCGGCAAGGCGCTGACCTTCGACCACAAGACCCTCTTCGCCTTCATCTCGTGGGGCATCTTTGCCGCGCTGTTGACGGGCCGCCACGTCCGCGGCTGGCGCGGACGGACGGCGTTGCGCTGGACGATGGCCGGGTTCACGGTCCTCCTGCTGGCCTACATCGGCAGCCGCTTCGTGCTCGAAGTGCTGCTCGGCCGCGCCTGATCCTCCTGATTCTCCGCCCGCCCACCTGCATCCGCACGTCCGGAGCGCTCATGCCCCGGCCGCGAAGCCGCGCCTTTACAAAGAAAGCGCCTCGTAGCATCATCGCCGTGATTGCGTCGGCATATACAATTATCTGAATTTTCGAGCTTATGGCAGCCAACCCGCAACAAGCGCCACTCAGCGGCCTCGCCCGGGCCCTCGTGCAAGCCGGCCGCCTCAAGGAAACCGAGGCGGAAAGCCTGCTTGCGCAGGCGGCCGCCAATGGCAGCTCTTTGATCGAACAGATCGCCAACGCAAAGAAGATGTCGGCGCAGGAAGTTGCCACTTTTGCCGCAGAAACCTTCGGCTACCCGCTTTTCGACCTGGCCGCCTTCGACGACGCGCACATTCCGGCAAACGCTGTCGACCGCAAGCTGATCAGCTCGCACCGGGTCATCCCGCTGCACAAACGCGGCAACCGGCTGACCATCGCGACCGCCGACCCGACCAATCTGCGGGCGCTCGACGAAATCCGTTTCCAGACCAGCATGATCGTCGACCCGGTGGTGGTCGAGGAGCCCAAGCTGCTGCCGCTGGTCAAGAAGCTCTCGGAATCCGCGGAAGAAACGCTGAAGAGCATCGCCAGCGAGGATATCAACCTCGAGTTCACCGACGAGGAAGCGCAGGCAGCGACGGAGGAGGCGGCCTCGCTCGAAGTGGACGACGCGCCGGTCGTCAAGTTCATCCAGAAGATGCTGCTCGACGCGATCAACGACGGCGCCTCGGACATCCACTTCGAGCCTTACGAGAAGTTCTACCGCATCCGCTTCCGCGTCGACGGCATCTTGCGCGAAATCGCCACGCCGCCGCTGGTGATCAAGGACAAGATCGCCTCGCGGATCAAGGTCATCTCGCGCCTCAACATCGCCGAGAAACGGGTCCCGCAGGACGGCCGAATGAAGCTGGTGCTGTCCAAGAACCGCGCGATCGACTTCCGGGTCAGCACGCTGCCGACGCTGCACGGTGAAAAGATCGTGCTGCGCATTCTCGACCCGACCAGCGCCACGCTGGGCATCGACGCCCTCGGCTACGACCCGGACCAGAAGGAAGCCCTGCTCGACGCGATCAACCGCCCCTACGGCATGGTGCTGGTTACCGGGCCGACCGGCTCCGGCAAGACGGTATCGCTCTACACCTGCCTGAACATCCTCAACCAGCCCGGGATCAACATCTCGACGGCGGAGGACCCGGCGGAAATTCCGCTGCCGGGCATCAACCAGGTCAACGTCGACGACAAGGCCGGACTGACTTTCGCCGCGGCGCTGAAGTCCTTCCTGCGCCAGGATCCGGACATCATCATGGTCGGCGAAATCCGCGACCTGGAGACCGCCGAGATTGCGGTCAAGGCCGCGCAGACCGGCCACATGGTGCTGTCGACGCTGCACACCAACGATGCGCCGCAAACGCTGACCCGCCTGATGAACATGGGCGTGCCGCTGTTCAACATCGCCTCCAGCGTGCTGCTGATCACCGCCCAGCGACTGGCGCGGCGGCTATGCACCTGCAAGGTTCCGCACGAAGCACCGACCGAAGCGCTGGTCAACGCCGGTTTCACCGAGGCCGACCTCGACGGCTCGTGGACGCTGTACGGGCCGGGCAGTTGCGATCGCTGCAAGGGCTCCGGCTACAAGGGGCGGGTCGGCATCTATCAGGTGATGCCGGTCACCGAGGAAATCCAGCGCATCATCCTCGCCGGCGGAACCGCGCTCGACATCGCCGCCCAGGCCGCCCGCGAGGGGGTCAAGGACCTGCGCCGCTCGGGCCTGATCAAGGCGATGCAGGGCGTCACTTCGCTGGAAGAAGTGCTGAGCACCACCAACGCATAACGACACCAACCGAAGGGGACGCAATGGCCACTGCCAAGCCAGCAAAAAAACCCGCAGGAGCGAAGGAGTTCACCTTTCTCTGGGAGGGCAAGAACAAGGACGGCAAGGATGTCAGGGGCGAACTGCGGGCCACCAGCGAGGCAGTCGCGCAGGCAACCCTCCGCCGGCAGGGCGTGCGCATCACCAAGATCAGCAAGCAGCGTTTCAAGACCGGAAAGAAGATCACCGACAAGGACATCACGCTGTTCACGCGCCAGCTGGCGACGATGATGAAAGCCGGCGTGCCGCTGCTGCAGGCCTTCGACATCGTCGGCCGCGGCCACTCGAACCCCTCGGTCGGCAAGCTGCTGCTCGACATCAAGGCCGACGTCGAGACCGGCTCGTCGCTATCGCAGGCCTTCCGCAAGTATCCGCTCCACTTCGATGCCCTCTTCTGCAACCTCGTCGCCGCCGGCGAACAGGCCGGCATCCTGGAAGCGCTGCTCGACCGCCTGGCGACCTACAAGGAAAAAATGCAGGCGCTGAAGGCCAAGATCAAGTCGGCACTGTTCTACCCGATGGCGATCCTGATCATGGCCTTCGTCATCACCGCGGTGATCATGATCTTCGTGATCCCGGCGTTCAAGGAAGTCTTCAAGAGCTTCGGCGCCGACCTGCCGGCGCCGACGGTGATGGTGATCGCCATGTCCGACTATTTCGTCGAGTATTGGTGGGCGATCTTCGGCTCGATCGGCGGCGGCATTTATGCCTTTATCCAGGCCTACAAGCGCTCCGAGGCGATGCAGATCGCCTTCGACCGCTACGCGCTGCGCATCCCGGTCTTTGGCGACGTCATCCGCAAATCCACGGTCGCCCGGTGGACGCGGACGCTGGCGACGATGTTCGCCGCCGGCGTGCCGCTGGTCGAGTCGCTCGACTCGGTCGGCGGCGCCTCCGGCAACTACGTCTACAAGGTCGCCACCCGCCAGATCCAGAGCGAAGTCAGCACCGGCACCAACCTGACGACGGCGATGCAGAACAGCAAGCTGTTCGACAACATGGTGATCCAGATGGTCGCCATCGGCGAAGAGTCCGGCGCCCTCGACTCGATGCTGGAAAAGGTCGCCGGCTTCCTCGAGGCCGAGGTCGACGATGCGGTCGAGGCGCTCTCCAGCCTGATGGAACCGATGATCATGGCCGTCCTCGGCGTCCTCATCGGCGGCCTCGTGATCGCCATGTACCTGCCGATCTTCAAGCTGGGTTCCGTCGTCGGATGATCGCGCTGTTCGCCGACCCCGTCGTCTTCACCACGGCGGCGGGGCTGCTCGGCCTGATCGTCGGCAGCTTCCTCAACGTCGTCATCCATCGCCTGCCGCTGATGATGGAGCGGGACTGGCAGTGCCAGTGCGCGGAGCTGCGCGGGGAGGCGGCGCCGCCGGCGGAGCCGCTCTCGCTGTCGCAGCCGCGCTCGCGCTGCCCGCATTGCGGCCATCCGATCTCGGCACTGGAGAACATTCCGCTGCTCAGCTGGCTGCTCCTGCGCGGCAGGTGCTCGGCCTGCGGCGCCGGCATTGCGCTCCGCTACCCGCTGGTCGAGACGGCCAGCGGCCTGCTGGCGGCATTCGCCGCCTGGCATTTCGGCTTCGGCTGGGCGGCCGCGGGTGCCATCGTCTTCGGCTGGGCGATGATCGCGCTGACCGGCATCGACTTCGACACGCAGCTGCTGCCCGACAGCATCACGCTGCCGCTGCTCTGGCTGGGCCTCGCCTTCAATCTGTTCGGCACCTACACCTCGCTCGCCTCGGCGGTGATCGGCGCGATGGCCGGCTACCTGTCGCTGTGGTCGGTCTACTGGGGGTTCAAGCTGGCGACCGGCAAGGAGGGCATGGGCTACGGCGACTTCAAGCTGCTCGCGGCGATCGGCGCCTGGCTCGGCTGGCAGGCGCTGCCGCTGACCATCCTGTTCTCGTCGCTGGTCGGCGCCGTCGTCGGCATCGTGCTGATCGTCGCCGCCCGCCACGGGCGCAACGTTCCGATCCCGTTCGGCCCCTACCTGGCGGCAGCCGGGCTGCTGGCGCTGTTCTGGGGCCGCCCGCTGACGCAATCCTATCTCGGGCTCTTTTGAACGGCTGCCAGCTAGGCGGTTGAAAAATACCGTCTTTTCCCCCATATCGGTGCCATCCCGGGCCCGTTCAGCGGCCCCGGCTCAGGTATAATTCGCCGTTTTGGAGGATTCCCATGCCCATCTACGAATATCGCTGCGGATCCTGCGGTTTCCAGAAGGATCATCTGCAGAAGTTGTCCGATCCGGTGCTCACCACCTGCCCGGAGTGCGGCGCCGAGAGCTATAGCAAGCAACTGTCGGCCGCCGGCTTCCAGCTGAAGGGGAGCGGCTGGTACGCCACCGACTTCAAGGGCGGCAGCAGCGCGGCGGCAAGCAAGCCGGCCGACAACCCGCCCCCGTGCCAGGGCGGCAGCGGAGGCTGCGCGTGCGCGGGCAGCTGATTCGCCGCTATTTCGTCACCGGATTGCTGATCTGGGTGCCCCTAGCGATCACCGCCTGGGTGCTGTCGCTCATCGTCGGCACGATGGACCAGTCGCTGCGCTTGCTGCCGGCGGCCTTCCATCCGAAGAACGCGCTCGGCGTCGACCTGCCCGGCGTCGGTGCCGTGCTGACGCTGCTGATCATTTTCGTCACCGGCGTGCTGGCCGCGAACTTCATCGGCCAGCACCTGGTCGTCTGGTGGGAACGCCTGCTCGCCCGCATCCCGGTCGTCAACTCGATCTACAAGAGCGTCAAGCAGGTTTCGGACACCCTCTTCTCGCCGTCGGGCAACGCCTTCCGCCAGGCGCTGCTGGTGCAGTATCCGCGTGAAGGCGCGTGGACCATCGCCTTCCTCACCGGCCAGCCGGGGGGCGACGTCGCCAACCATCTCACCGGCGACTACGTCAGCGTCTACGTGCCGACCACGCCCAACCCGACCTCCGGCTTCTTCCTGATGCTGCCGAAGCAGGACGTGGTCGAACTCGACATGAGCGTCGACGAGGCGCTCAAGTACATCATCTCGATGGGCGTCGTCGCCCCGCCGGCGAAGCCGCGCCCCGTCGCCAACACCTGAACACAACAAAGCCAAGCGGAATCACCATGCGAACTCACTACTGCGGACAGCTCAACTCGAAACTCATCGGCCAGGAGGTTACCCTCTGCGGCTGGGCGCACCGTCGCCGCGACCACGGCGGCGTCATCTTCATCGACCTGCGCGACCGCGAGGGCCTCGCCCAGGTGGTGTGCGACCCGGACCGCGCCGAGATGTTCGCCATTGCCGAATCCGTCCGCAACGAGTTCTGCCTGAAGATCACCGGCAAGGTGCGCGCGCGTCCGGAAGGCACCACCAACGCCAACCTCGCCTCGGGCGAGATCGAGGTGCTGTGCCACGCGATCGAGGTACTGAATCCGTCGGTGACGCCGCCGTTCCAGCTCGACGAGGACAACCTCTCCGAGAACGTCCGCCTCACCCACCGCGTCATCGACCTGCGCCGGCCGCAGATGCAGAACAACCTGCTGCTGCGCTACAAGACGGCCCGCGCCTTCCGCCGCTTCCTCGACGACAACGGCTTCATCGACGTCGAAACGCCGATGCTGACCAAGTCCACCCCGGAAGGCGCCCGCGACTACCTGGTGCCGTCGCGCGTGCATCCGGGCCAGTTCTTCGCGCTGCCGCAGTCGCCGCAGCTGTTCAAGCAGCTCTTGATGGTCGCCGGCTTCGACCGCTACTACCAGATCACCAAGTGCTTCCGCGACGAGGACCTGCGCGCCGACCGCCAGCCGGAATTCACCCAGGTCGATATCGAGACCTCGTTCATGGGCGAGCAGGAAATCACGGCGCTGATGGAGAAGCTGATTCGCACCGTGTTCAAGGAAGCGATCGACGTCGACCTGCCGGAATTCCCGCGCATGACCTACGCCGAGGCGATGCGCCGCTTCGGCTCGGACAAGCCCGACCTGCGCGTCACGCTCGAACTGACCGAAGTCACCGACGCCTTCAAGGACGTCGCCTTCAAGGTCTTCGCCTCGGTCGCCAACAGCGAGGGCGGCCGCATCGCGGCGATGCGCATCCCCGGCGGCGCCACGCTGACGCGCGGCGAGATCGACGCCTACACCCAGTTCGTCGGCATCTACGGCGCCAAGGGCCTGGCCTACATCAAGGTCAACGACGTCGGCCAGCTGAACGAAACCGGCCTGCAGTCGCCGATCGTCAAGAACCTGTCGGAAGCCTCGTTGCGCACGGTGATCGAGCGCACCGGCGCGCAGTCCGGCGACCTGATCTTCTTCGGCGCCGACAAGGCCAAGGTGGTGAACGACGCGCTCGGCGCGCTGCGCGTCAAGATCGGCCACGAGAAGGGCTACCTCACCGGCGCCAAGTGGGCGCCGCTGTGGGTCATCGACTTCCCGATGTTCGAATACGACGACGAGAACAAGCGCTGGGTCGCCTGCCACCACCCCTTCACCAGCCCGAAGGACGAGCACATGGATCTGCTGGTCAGCGATCCGGGCAAGTGCCTGGCGAAGGCCTACGACCTGGCGCTGAACGGCTGGGAACTCGGCGGCGGCTCGGTGCGTATCCATCGCGCCGACGTCCAGGAGAAGGTCTTCGCCGCGCTGGCGATCGGCCCCGAGGAGCAGCAGGCCAAGTTCGGCTTCCTGCTCGACGCGCTGAAGTACGGCGCGCCGCCGCACGGCGGCCTCGCCTTCGGCCTCGACCGCATCGTCACCATGATGACCGGCGCCGAGTCGATCCGCGACGTGATCGCCTTCCCGAAGACGCAGCGCGCACAATGCCTCTTGACCGACGCCCCCTCCGGTGTCGACGAGAAGCAGCTGCGCGAGCTGCACATCCGCCTGCGCCAGAAGGTCGAGACGCAGGTCGAAATCGGCAAGGATGCCGGCCAGCCGGCCTAAGCGATGAGTGCGCGGTCGCTTGCGCTGCTGCGCCTCGTCTTCGCCCTCGTACTGGCGGCCTGCCTCGGCAGCGCCGCCGCCCGCGAGGCCCTCGACAGCGTCGCACCCTCGGCGCTGCCGCCGGAAGCCCGGCAGACGCTGCAGCTGATCCGGCAGGGCGGCCCCTTCCCCTACCCACGCAAGGACGGCAGCGTCTTCGGCAACTTCGAGAAGCACCTGCCGCTGCAACCGCGCGGCTACTACCGCGAATACACGGTGCCGACGCCCGGCGCCCGCAACCGTGGCGCCCGCCGCATCGTCGCCGGCAGCCCGCCGGCCACTTCCGGCGAGTACTACTACACCGACGACCACTACCGCAGTTTCCGCCGAATCCGGGAATAAAGGAGGAGCGATGAGCGCGATGAGCCAGAAGCTGCAGAAACTGCTCGCGGAGCCCCGCTTCGCCGGCATCTACCACCTGCCGCACAGCGACCGCAAGGCGCTGAAGCAGGCGACCCAGGCGCTGCGCTACGGCTGGCTGCAGGCCGACCTCGAAGGCCTGCGCGAGATCGCGCCGGCGTTGGCGAAGCTGGGCGGCGACCTGCGCCTGCCGGACTGGTACGGCGCCAACTACGACGCGCTCGCCGACTGCCTGACCGACCTCGCGTGGAACGACGCGCCGGGCTACGTCCTGCTCGTTGCCGGCGCCGACGCGCTGCATGCGCACGACGAAACGGCGTTCGCCACGCTCAACGAAGTCTTTGCCCAGGTCGTCGACCACTGGCGGGAGGCCGGCGTCCCCTTCTGGGTCTTCTACGACCTGCGCGCCGACGGCCTCGCCACGCTGCCGACGCTGGCCGCCGGATGAGCCACAAAAAGCCGGTTTCGGTGCTGGTGGTGATCCACAGCCCGGAGCTCGACATCCTGCTGCTCGAGCGCGCCGCCCACCCCGGCTACTGGCAATCGGTGACCGGCAGCCAGGAAGGCGACGAGGCGCTGATCGACACCGCGCGGCGCGAGGTCGCCGAGGAAACCGGCATCGCCGCCGCAGCGGCCGACCTGATCGACTGGCAGCAGCGCAACGTTTTCGAGATCTTCCCCGAGTGGCGCCACCGCTACGCGCCGGGCGTCACGCACAACGTCGAGCACGTCTTCTCGCTCGAAGTGGCGCGCGACACGCCGGTGCGCACCGCCCCCGACGAGCACCTCGGCCATTGCTGGCTGCCGCTGGCGGACGCCGCCGCCAAGGTCTTCTCGTGGAGCAATCGCGACGCGATCCTCGCGCTGCCGCAGAAGCGCCGGCGCTGACCCCGAACCGCACGCCGACGCAACCGGCCCCTTGCGCATCCGGGGCGAAGCCGGGCCGCTCGCCAGCCGCCCCTCAACTCGCATCAAGGAACTGCTGCCGCCGGCAACGGCGCGCCAGCAGCGCATCGAGCGACAGCGCGCCGCCGCCGCGGGCGACGAGGAACAGGAGTACCGCCGCCCACGTCCCGTGCAGCGCGTAGGCGTCGGGATAGACGAAGACCTGGATCACCGCCGTCATCGCCAGCAGCGCCAGCGCCGAGAGGCGGGTCGCCAGCCCGAGCAGCAACAGCAGCGGGAACAGGTGCTCGGCGAAGGCCGCCAGCGGCGCGGCGAACTCGGGCGCCAGCAGCGGCAGGCGGTATTCGTCGCGGAACAGGTCGATCGCCGAATCGGCGAGGCGCGGCCAGCCGAACTCGAACTGGCCGCTGACGAAGTTTGCGGCAAAACCCTGCACCTTGGTCTGGCCGGACAGCCAGAAGGTAGCGGCGATCGAGAAGCGGGCAACGAGCGCGATCAGCGTATCGGGAAGGCGCGTGCACAGCGCGCTGGCGGCGTGCAGCGAACGGCACGCCCGGGCGAGGGAAGTCATCAGGAATCTCCTTGTTGCGGCATGGCCGCATCGACCAGCAGCTGCCGCCCGATCAGCAGGCCGAGGCAGGCCGTCGGATCGAACACCGTACCATCCGCGGCCGCCTGCGCGACGGCCTCGCCCAGCGCCGCGCCGGACTGCAGCGCGGCGACGAAACGTGCCGCCGGCGCAGGAATCTCCGAGATCTCGACCGAATCATCGCTGCGCGCGACCAGTGCGCACTGCGGCCGGTACGGATCGACCTCGGCGATCTCCGCCAGCCCCTGGTGCGCCGCCCACAGCGAGACGATCGCGAACGGCGAGGCGAGCACGGAAAGCGCCGGATGCAGCTGCAGGCGCAGCGCCGGTAGCCGCTCGGGTGCCTCCAGCCAGGCAGCCAACGCCGCCGCCGGCAGCGGCGTCGCGTCGGCCGCGTGGAAGGCGATGACGCGGGCGTATTCGAGGCGGGCGACGTCGGCGAGATAGGGCACGCCGGCGGCCGGCGGGAAAGCGGCGACGAAGTCGGGAAAATCGCCGCCGTACCAGGCGAGCACCGGCGAGCGCGGCGGCGAGCGGCGCACGAAAGCCGTCGCCAGCGTGCGGAAGAAGGCGTCGCCGACCAGCTCGCGGACGACCGTGAAGGTATCGGCGAGCGCCTCGACCAGCGACACGGTGACGTTGTTGCGGTAGACGGCGAAACGCTGCGCGACGTCCGAGCCGTTCCACGCCGCCAGCCCCGGCGGGCAGGGCGCTGCCGGGTCGAGCAGCGCCGCCGCGAAAGTATGCGCGCTCATGCCGCCGCCTCCGTTGCCGGGCAATGCGCCGCAAGGCGCGCCGCCGCCCGTTGCGCCTCGGCCAGCAGTATCGGGAACGGCGGCAGCTCGCGATCGCGCTCGAGCAGCGTCGCCACCGGTCCGAGCAGCGCCAGCGCCTCGTCGTAGAGCGCCCACACCGCATCGGCGACCGGCGCCCCGTGGCTGTCGATCAGCAGCGGCGCGCCCAGGCTGTCGGCCTCACGCGCGAAGCCGGCGAGGTGGATTTCGCCGACCGCGGCGAGCGGCAGTGCGCGCAGGTAGGCATGCACGTCGCGGCCGTGGTTGGTGCAGGCGACGTAGGCATTGTTCACGTCGAGCAGGAGGCCGCAGCCGGTGCGGCGGACGACTTCGCCGATGAACGCGGCCTCGTCCATCGCCGAGGCGGCGAACTCGACGTAGGTCGCCGGGTTTTCCAGCAGCATCCGCCGCCCGAGCCGTTCCTGCACGCGGTCGATGTGCGCGCAGACACGCGCCAGCGTCGCCGCGTCGTAGGGCGCCGGCAGCAGGTCGTTGTAGAAGACGCCGCCGTGCGACGACCAGGCCAGGTGCTCGGAAAACGATTCCGGCTGGTAGCGCGCGAGCAGCGCCGCCAGCCGGTCGAGGTGCGCCTCGTCGAGCGGATCGGCGCCGCCGATCGACAGGCCGACGCCGTGGATCGACAGCGCATAGTCGGCGCGGATGCGGCCGAGGTAATGGTGGAAGGGGCCGCCCGCCACCATGTAGTTCTCGGCGTGGATCTCGAAGAAACCGAGCGCCGGCCGCGTCGCGAGCACCTCACGGAAGTGTTCGGGCTTCAGCCCCAGGCCCGCGGCGGCCGGCAGCGAGGCCGGCGCGCCGCGCCCGGAACGGCCCGACGGCGAAAAGTCGGACATCGCGGGAGGTCCGCAGCGCCGCCGCTCAGGCCTTCTTCTCCTTGAATTCCTTCAACTGACCGAAGCCGGTCGGCGAGGTCGGCGAAGCGGTCTTCTCGCAGGTCCCGGCCGGCACGAAGGACCAGGCGTTGCCCTGGTGGTCGCGCATCGACGTGCCGGCGCAGGAAGTGCCGGCGCCGGCCTTGCAGTCGTTCTTGCCCTTCATGGCGACGCCGTAGCACTTCTCCTTGGCGGCCTCGGCGGCGAGCACCGGCGACGCAGCGACGGTCAGCGCAGCTCCCAGCGCAAGCGCGAGGGCAGCGGCGGAAACGGAACGGTTGGCAGTTTGTTGGCTCATGGTGAAACTCCTTCTCTATCGTTGAGGGGTCGTCCATGGGCCTTTCGCGGCATTGCGGACTAATCGCCGGGAAAGCGCCGCAGGGCCTGGCGCAGAAGGTTCATCTGCGCTTCGAACCGGCGGCAGGCGCTGCACATCATCAGGTGTAGGCGCACAGCGATGCGGTGCGACAGCGGAAGCGTCCGGTCCTGCCCCTCGATCACCAGACGGTGAACTTCCTTGCAGGTCTTCATACCGTTTGCTCTCCGTCGCCGAACCAGCGCAACTGCAGGCACTCCCTGAGGCGCATCCGCGCCCGGTACAGCACCACCCAGCAATTAGACGAACTGATCTGCAGTTCCTTACAGATTTCCTCGGTTTCCATTTCCAGGATCTCGCGCATCAGGAAAACGCGCGCCAGATTTTCCGGCAGCGCCCGCATGCACAGCTCGAGGACCTCGTAGAAGCGCCCCTGCTCCAGCGCCCGCGCCGGGTCGCCCCAGTCCGCCGGAGGCTCCCGCCAGTGGCCGTCGTCGGCAAAGAGCGCGTCGAAGTCCTCGGCCTCGCTGTCGCCGGCCTCCGGCAGCGGCGCCTCGCGGCTGCGCTGACGGATGCGGTCGACGATCTTGTTCTTCAGGATCGACACCAGCCAGGTCTTCAGCTGCGCCCGGCCGGCGAAGCGATCGCGCCCCTGCAGCGCGGCGAGCAGCGTGTCCTGGACGACGTCCTCGGCCGACTGCTCGTCGCGCAACTGCAGCACGGCGAAACGCAGCAAGGTCGGGCGCAGGCGATTCAGTTCCGCTTCAAATTGCTGATCGGCCATGACGGGTGGTGGACTTGAAATGATGGCAGGCTACCCTATCTTGGGTGAAAGGACAGCGGTACCCGTTCAACCACCCAGTGGAGGCCATCATGAACCATCTCACCCGACTCGATCCGTTCGACGATCTGTTCCGCGGCTTTTTCGTGCGCCCGGTGGAAATGGGCAATCAGCCGCAGGCGCCGTCGATCAAGATGGACGTCAAGGAGGAAGGCGATACCTACAAGGTGCATGCCGAGTTGCCGGGCGTCAAGAAGGAGGACATTCACGTCACCATCGACGGCGGCCAGGTATCGATCACCGCGGAAGTGAAGCAGGAAAAGGAAGTCAAGGAAGGCGAGCGCGTACTTCGCTCGGAACGCTACTTCGGCAAGGTCGCCCGCTCCTTCCAGCTGGCGCAGGACATCGACG
The DNA here is from genome assembly GCF_016858125.1 of Azospira restricta. Taxonomy (NCBI): domain Bacteria; kingdom Pseudomonadati; phylum Pseudomonadota; class Betaproteobacteria; order Rhodocyclales; family Rhodocyclaceae; genus Azospira; species Azospira restricta. The sequence goes on along the minus strand of NZ_CP064781.1, from coordinate 1,465,668 downwards.
ACGGCCGGGCGGTCGCCAAATTCAGCGACGGCGTGCTCGAACTGACGCTGCCCAAGCGCGCGGCGACCGCGAGCAAGCGGCTGACGATCGACTGAACGCCGGCCGGCCCCTTGGCCGCTTTCCTCCCTCGCGCCGACGCCTTGCCGCGTCGGCTTTTTTTCGGCCGCCGCCGCCCCGCCGCCCCTCTCGGCAGCGGACGAAACTTGGCGTTATCATAGCCGGATACCAAACCGGGGAGTCGCCAGCATGAAGATCAGCAGCCAACTCGCAGTCCTCGCCGCGCTCGGCCTCTGCCTCGCCGCCGTCCCCGGCACCAGCGAAGCCAAGCGCGTCGGCGGCGGCAAGTCGTCGAGCGCGAGCGCCTCGTCATCGTCGGGCAGCAAGTCGGCGACCAGGAAAGCCGACGACGAGGACGACAAGGGCGGCAGCGGCAAGTCCTTCTCGCCCACCGTCCGCGTCGGCGGCTCCTCGTCCTCCAGCTCGGCGCCACCGTCGGGCGCGGCGGTCGCCGCCGGCGCCGCAGCGGGCATGGCCGCCGGCGCAGCGATCGCGGCACCGCGGCAGCAACCGGCGGCGACTTCGCCCGAAGAGCAGAAACGCCAGATGGCGGAAGCGGAAGCGAAGCGGAAGGCCGCCGAGGAAGCCGAGAACAAGCTGCGCGAGGAAGAGCGCCGGCTTGCCGAGAAGGCTGCCGCCGAGGAGGAAGCCCGGAAGAAGCGCGAGGCGGCCGAGGAGCGGCGCCTGGCGGCGAAGAAGGACGCCGAGGAGAGGAAGCGCGAACGCGAGCGTCAGTGCGTGATCCGGCCGGTGATGAGCGACGCCGAGATCGCCAAGTGCAAGGAAGTCTGGCGCTGAGCGGCGCCCGCTCCGCCCGCGAAGCCGGCGGCTGCCCCGCCGGCTTTTCATTTGGAGCCGGCCCCCGGCGGCGTTAAAATCCGCCGGTCTTTTCCAGCGAAATTATCAGGAACCGCCATGACCGCCACGCCCGCCGACAAGCTCACCCCCGCCCAGGAAGCCGCGATCCTCGCCGAGGCGCTGCCCTACATCAAGCGTTTCCACGGCAAGACCATCGTCGTCAAGTACGGCGGCAACGCGATGACCGACGAGCACCTGAAGCAGTGCTTCGCACGCGACGTCGTGCTCCTCAAGCTGGTCGGCATGAACGTCGTCGTCGTGCACGGCGGCGGCCCGCAGATCGAGAACCTGCTGGCCCGCGTCGGCAAGAAGGGCGAGTTCATCCAGGGCATGCGCGTGACCGACGCCGAGACCATGGAAGTGGTCGAGATGGTGCTCGGCGGCCAGGTCAACAAGGACGTCGTCAACCTGATCAACCACGCCGGCGGCAAGGCGGTCGGTCTGACCGGAAAGGACGGCAACTTCATCCGCGCGCAGAAGCTGCTGCTGCCGAACAAGGACAACCCGGCCGATCTGATCGACGTCGGCCAGGTCGGCGACATCACGCAGATCGACCCGTCGCTGATCGGCCACCTCGAATCCGGCGGCTTCATCCCGGTGATCGCGCCGATCGGCGTCGGCAAGGACGGCGAGACCTACAACATCAACGCCGACGTCGTCGCCGGCAAGATCGCCGAGGTGTTGAAGGCCGAGAAGCTGGTGCTGTTGACCAATACCCCGGGCGTCCTCGACCAGAAGGGCAAGCTGATCACCGGCATCACGCCCAAGCAGATCGACGAGATGGTCGACGACGGCACGCTCTCCGGCGGCATGTTGCCGAAGATCGGCTCGGCGCTCGACGCCGCGAAGAACGGCGTGAAGAGCGTGCACATCATCGACGGCCGCGTCGAGCACGCGCTGCTGCTCGAAATCCTGACCGACCACGGCGTCGGCACGATGATCAAGAGCCACTGAGCGCCGCCCGACAGCGCCCTGTCCGTGAAGCGCCCCGCCCGGGGCGCTTCGTTCATCCGCCCCCGCCGCGAGCTGCACGATGACTTCGCAACGCACCTGGCTGTTCGACCTCGACAACACGCTGCACGACGCCAGCCCGCACATCTTTCCGCACATCAACCGCTCGATGCGCGAATACATCGAGCGCCACCTGGGGGTGGACGAGCGCGAGGCGACGCGCATCCGGCAAACCTACTGGGATCGCTACGGCGCGACGCTGACCGGCCTGATGCGCCATCACGGCACCGATCCGCGGCACTTCCTGCGGGAAACCCATCGCTTCGACGACCTGCAGCGAATGCTCGTCTGCGAGCGCGGCCTGCGCGCGACGCTGCAGCGCCTGCCGGGACGCAAGATCATCTTCTCCAACGCCCCCCGCCACTACACCGAGGCAGTCCTGCGCCTGACCGGCATCCGCCGCGAATTCGCCGCCGTCTATTCGATCGAGCAGCTGCGCTTCCGGCCGAAGCCGGCGGTCGCCGGCTTCCTGCGCATCCTGCGGCGCGAGCGGCTGGCTGCGAAACAGTGCGTGATGGTCGAGGACAGCCTTGCCAACCTCGTCACCGCGCGGAAACTCGGCATGAAGACGGTGTGGGTGAGTGCCGGCTTACGCCGTTCGACGCACGCCGACGTGCGCCTCGCCCGCATCACGCGCTTGCCGGCGTTCCTCGGCCGGCTATAATCGCCGCCAGCCACCGGCCGCGCAACGCCGCCGCACAACATTCGAACGACAGGGAGCTGAGGACATGCCGAAACCCGGCGAACGCAAGCTGCAGATCCTGCAGACGCTGGCAGAGATGCTGGAAAACCCGAAGGGGGAAAAGATCACCACCGCGGCCCTCGCGGCCAGGCTCGACTGCTCGGAGGCCGCGCTCTACCGCCACTTCGCGAGCAAGGCACAGATGTTCGAGGGGCTCATCGAGTTCATCGAGTCGAGCCTCTTTTCGGTGATCAACCAGGTGCAGGCCGAGGAACAGGACGGCCTGGTCCAGGTCGAGCACATCGTCGCGCTGCTGCTCCGCTTCGCGCAGAAGAACCGCGGCATGACCCGGGTGCTGATCGGCGAGGCGCTGGTCAACGAGAACGAACGCCTGCAGGCGCGCATCAACGCGCTGCTCGACAAGATCGAGGCGGCCTTGAAGCAGTCGCTGCGCGTCGCTGCGACGCAGGGCCGCGTCGATGCCAACCTCGACGTCGGCGCGCCGGCCAACGTGCTGCTCAGCTACGCGATCGGCCGCTGGCAGGCCTACGCCAAGTCCGGCTTCGCCCGCGAACCGCTGGCGCAGTGGGCGCAGCAGTGGCCGATGCTGGCCGTGGCGATCCTCGCCAGCCGCAGCGCCTGACGGCGCTTTCCGGCCTGCACGCAAGGGCCTGCCGTCGGCAGGCCCTTGTGCTTTCAGCGCTCGCAGCGGCGAACCTGCCCGCCAACGTCGCGCCCGCTGGCTTCGGAGCGACGGCAGCTTAGGCAATCGCGCGGGGCGTGTATCCTGCCGCGACGATGGCCTCCCGAATCGCTTCCGGGGTCGCTTCCGCCGGCGACACCGAAACCTGGCGCTGCGCGAGATCGATGGCGACCGTCGCCTCCGGGTCCAGATCCTTCACGGCCTTGCTGATCCGGCCCGCACAGTGGCCGCAGGTCATGTCGTTCACTTCAAGGGTAAGCATGGCCTTCTCCTGCCTGGGTGGAATGGAGCCTGCACTCTGCGGCTTCCCATTACGGCAAGGTCAAGCGCAAGTATGTGCGCCGGAAGATCGCGATCCGCCGCCGATCGAATCCCGGGCACCGGGCCGCCCCCGCGACACGCGCAGGACCGCCCCCGGTCGGGCAGCGCGGGAGCCGCTCAGGACGGTTCCTGCGCGATGAAGCCCCCGTCCCACGCTTTTTCCGCACACAGTGTTGCCACCAGTCTCACCGCCAGACGCGCGACCGCAACCGACGCCGCGGACAGCGGGATATGTTTCGACGCGCACAGCATCAACCGCCGCGTCAGCGCCGGGCGCTCGAGGGGGACGGCGCACAGTTTGCCGGCGGCGATATCGTTCTGCAGCGGCATCACCGGCAGCAGCGTATAGCCGAGACCGGCGAGCAGCATCGTGCGCAGGATGCTGACCGAGCTGATGTCGGCGACGACGTTCGGCGGCGGCAGGCCGCAGGCGCGCGCGGCGTCCTCGATGATCGGCCGCACGCCGTGCGGGTGCGCCGGCAGGATGAGCGGCAACGCCAGCGCCCGCTTCAGGGAGACCGCATTCGTCGGGCGGCCGGCAAGGGTGCAGGCTCCGATCAGCGAGAGCCGTTCATCGAGCAACGGCGTCCTTTCGAATTCCGCCAGCGTACCGTCGTCGAACAGCACGGCGAGACTGATCTGCCCGCTGCGCAGCTGCGGCACGAGGTTGCCAGTGAGCTCCTCGGTAAGTTCCAGTTCAACCTTCGGCAGCTCGCGCCGTACCGCCTGCAGCAGCGGCAGCGCCAGCGCATTCGAGGCGCTGTGCGGAATGCCGAAGACGACTTTGCCGCTCGGCTCGCCGTCGACATTGCGCACGCTGGCCTTCGCATCCTCGACCTGACGCAGGATGGCCGTGGCGTGGGCGAGGAAGATGCGCCCCGCATCGGTCGGTTCGACACCGCGCCGCGTGCGGTGGAAGAGCGCGGCACCGAGTTCCTCCTCGAGCAGCGCCAGCTGGTGGCTCAAAGCGGACTGGGCAATGAACACGTCCCCGGCGGCCTTGGACAAGCTGCCGCAGCGGGCGATGGCGCAGAAATAGCGGAGCTGGCGCAATTCCATGATTCGCCGATGATACGCCAGCCATCTGTTATCGCGATACAACCATCTCTATTCAGTGTTTTGCAGATAACCTGTCTTCCGCTGTAATGCAGCCATCTGACCGACGCGAACCACTGCAGCCACCCGCTGCAGCCGACAGGCCCAACCGGCCGAGGTTCGCGAAGGAGCCCGATCCTACTGGTGACGGAAATGACGGAACGCCCACCCCTGCGATCCGGCGCAGACAAAGGAAAAGGCCCGCTTCGTGCGGGCCTTTTTCGTTATTGCGGCGCTTGCGCGATCAGCGGCGATCAGCGCTGCAGCCACTCCGCCGCATCCAGCGCGAAGTAGGTCAGGATGCCGTCGGCGCCGGCGCGCTTGAAGCCGAGCAGCGCCTCCAGCACGCAGGCCTCCTCGTTCAGCCAGCCGTTCTGCGCGGCGGCCTTCAGCATCGCGTACTCGCCGCTGACCTGGTAGACGTAGGTCGGCACCTTCAGCTCGTCCTTCACGCGGCGGACGATGTCCAGATACGGCATGCCCGGCTTGACCATCACCATGTCGGCACCTTCGGCCAGGTCGAGCGCGACTTCGCGGATCGCCTCGTCGCTGTTCGCCGGGTCCATCTGGTAGGTGTACTTGTTGCCCTTGCCGAGGTTGGCGGCCGAGCCGACGGCATCGCGGAACGGGCCGTAGAAGGCCGACGCATACTTCGCCGAATAGGCGAGGATGCGCGTGTAGATCAGCTTCTTCGCTTCCAGCGCCGAACGGATCGCGCCGACGCGGCCGTCCATCATGTCCGACGGGGCGACGACGTCGGCGCCGGCCTCGGCGTGGCAAAGCGCCTGCTTGACCAGCACCGCCAGCGTCTCGTCGTTCAGCACGTAGCCGGCGGCGTCGATCAGCCCGTCCTGGCCGTGGATCGTGTACGGGTCGAGGGCGACGTCGGTGATCACGCCCAGCTCCGGAAACTCCTTCTTCAGCGCGCGCACGACGCGCGGCACCAGCCCCTCGGGATTGTAGGCCTCCTCGGCGCCTTCGGTCTTGTACGCCTGATCGACGACCGGAAACAGCGCCAGCGCCGGCACGCCAAGCGTAAGCGCCCGCTCGGCGGTCTTCAGCAGCAGGTCGAGGCTCTGCCGCTCGACGCCTGGCATCGATGCGACCTTCTCGACGCGCTTCTCGCCGTCGAGCACGAACACCGGGTAGATGAAGTCGTCGGCGGTCAGCACCGACTCGCGCATCAGGCGGCGCGAGAAGTCGTCGCGGCGCATGCGACGCATGCGCGTGGCGGGGAAGATGCCGGAAGGATCGAAAGCGCTCATAAACTCCCTTTAAAACCAGATAAACAATGCAAATTCACAGAGCCGGGAACTTTTCTCATTACGGCAGGCTCTCAAAACGCAGATGGTTCGCCGTCTCCCGCTTTACCTCCCTGAGCGGGTGCCTTAATCACATTAAGGCATTTTAGCCCCCGGTTCCCCCTTTACCGGGGGCTTTTTCTTTTGCTCCGGACGTCCGCTTCGCCGCCTTGCGCGCGGCCAGGCGGGCCGCCAGTTCGGGGTTCCGCTTCTCGCCCGGCGCCAGCACCCGCTTCGCCGGCGCCGCCGGCGCCACTGCGGGCGCAAGGTCCAGCCACTTGCCGAGCACGCCCTCGGCGACCTCGATGCCGGTCTTCTTCAGGCTCGAGAACAGTTGCACCGAGCACTGCTCGCCCAGTTCCGCCAGCGCCGCGCGCACGTCGCGCAGGGTCTGCGCCTGCTGCTGCCGGGTCAGCTTGTCGGCCTTGGTCAGCAGGATGTGGATCGGCTTGCCGGTCGGCGCGAACCATTCGATCAGCTGCACGTCGAGCTCGGTCAGCGGATGCCGGCTGTCCATGATCAGCACGACGCCCTTCAGCGGCATGCGGCCTTCGAGATAGGGGCCGATCAGGCCTTCCCAGGCATCGCGCACCTCTTCCGGCGCCTTGGCGTAGCCGTAACCCGGCAGGTCGACGAGGAACTTGCCCGCGGCCAGCTGGAAATAGTTGAGGTGCTGCGTGCGCCCCGGCGTCTTGGAGACGAAGGCGAGCCGCGTATGGTCGGCCAGCGTGTTGATCGCCGACGATTTGCCGGCGTTCGAACGGCCGGCAAAGGCCACCTCGGCGACCGACTCCGGCGGCAGGTCGCGCAGATGGGCGACGGTGGTGAAGAACTGGGCTTTGCGGAAGAGGGGCATGGTGGCGCGGCAGCCGGCGCCCATGGCGCCGGACGGCGAAATTGCTATAGAATAGCAGGTTTGCTAATTCCCATCTCTGGCCCGGTGCCGACTAGAAGGAGTCTGGACATGATCCGTACCACGGCGATGGCAGTGCTGCTCGCTGCCGCTTTCAACGTGAATGCCGCTGAACAAGCCGCCCCCAAGGCTGACGCCGCCAAGGGCAAGGTGATCGCTGAAACCGTCTGCGTCGCCTGCCACGGCGCCGACGGCAACAGCCCGGTCGCCACCAACCCGAACATCGCCGGCCTGGGCGCCGACTACATCTACAAGCAGCTGTCGAACTTCAAGGCGGCGGAAGGCAAGGAAGCGCTGCGCGCCAGCCCGATCATGGGCGGCATGGTTGCCGGCCTGTCCGACGAGGACATGAAGAACCTCGCCGCGCACTTCAGCCAGCAGAAGCAGACCCCGGCCGCCGCCAAGGACGAGAAGCTGATCGCCGAAGGCCAGAAGCTGTGGCGCAAGGGCGACTTCGCCAAGGGCGTCCCGGCCTGTGCCGGCTGCCACGGCCCGAGCGGTGCCGGCCTGCCGGCGCAGTATCCGCGCCTCGCCGGCCAGTTCCCGGAATACACCGAGGACCAGCTGAAGAAGTTCCGGGCCGGCGAACGCGCCAACGATCCCGAAAAGATGATGCGCATGATCGCCGAAAAGCTTTCCGACCAGCAGATCAAGGCCCTCGCCGAGTACGCCGCCGGCCTGCGCTGAGCGACGCGCAAGACCTCCCGAAAAAGCGGCTGCGGCCGCTTTTTTGTTTTGTTGCCCGGAAATTCCCGCGGCGCTAGACTGCAATGACGCCGGGCGCATCGGCCCGGCCTGTCCGTCAGAGACCAAGGAGAGGGAACAATGAAAACGCTCAGACAGCTCCTCGCCGGCAAGGCGCAACCGCTGGCCGCCGTCGCCCCCAAAGACACCGTCTTCCACGCGCTGAAGGTCATGGCCGACAACCATGTCGGCGCCGTCCTCGTCCTCGACGGCGAACGCCTGGTCGGCATCTTTTCCGAGCGCGACTACGCGCGCAAGATCATCCTCGTCGGCAAGGCGTCGAAGGACACCCGCGTCGAGGAGATCATGACCGACAAGGTCATGTACGTGACCCCCGAGAACACCATCGACGAGTGCATGGCGCTGATGACCGAGGGCCGCTTCCGCCATCTGCCGGTGCTCGACGGCAACCAGCAGGTGGTCGGCGTCGTCTCGATCGGCGACCTGGTCAAGGAAACGATCAGCGAGCAGCAGTTCATCATCGACCAACTGAAGCACTACATCACCGGCTGACCACCCCTCCATGCCGCCGCCAACGGGCGGCATGGAATAAAACGCCCCTGCCGGCTGTTTACGAGTTACCCCACCCCGACAACGGAAGAAAGGAACTCGATCATGAAGACAGCCCGCTCCCCGCTTTTCGCCGCCGCGCCGCTGGCGCTCGCCCTGATTCTCTCCGCCTGTGCCGGCAGCTACGGCGGCGGCGACCGGCCCGCGCGACTGGAAGGAGGCATGCTCGTCGGCAGCAACGGCATGACCCTCTACACCTTCGACAAGGACGAGGCCGGCAGCGGCAAGAGCACCTGCAACGGTCCGTGCGCCGCCAACTGGCCGCCGCTGTTCGCTCAGGACGGCGACACAGCAGCCGGCGACTGGAGCATCGTCAGCCGCGACGACGGCAAGAAGCAGTGGGCCTACAAGGGCAAGCCGCTGTACTTCTGGGCCAAGGACCAGAAGCCGGGCGACGCCACTGGCGACGGCGTCAACAAGGTCTGGCGCGTCGCGCGCTGACCGCTGCCGAGCGCCGCGTTGGACGATCTCGCCGCCCACCTCCCGCGTCTGCGCCGCTATGCGCGCGCGCTGACCGGGGACCGCCACCGCGCCGACGATCTGGTGCAGGACACGCTGGAGCGCGCCCTCACCCGTTCGTCGCTGTGGCGGCGGGGTTCGAAGCTCGACGCCTGGCTGCTGACGATCATGCACAACCTCTTCGTCAATCAGGTGCGCACGCAGGCACGGCAGGCCACCGAAGCGCTCGACGCGCTGCCGGTCGAGCCGGCGCAGCGCGCAATGCAGGCCGACGCACTGGAGGTCCGCGACCTCGACGCCGCACTGGCGGCGCTGCCGGTCGAGCAGCGCGCGGTGCTGCTGCTGGTGACGCTCGACGAACGCAGCTACGAGGAGACTGCGCGCATCCTCGACATTCCCGTCGGCACCGTCATGTCGCGGCTGTCGCGCGCCCGCGAACGGCTGCGCCAGCTGCTCGACGGCAGCGCCGCCCCCGCCCTGAAGGTCGTCAAATGAACCGCCCGCTCGACGCCGAACTGCACGCCTGGGCCGACGACCGCCTCGACCCGGCACGCGCTGCCGAAGTCTCAGCCTGGCTCGCCGCCCACCCCGACGAAGGAGCGCGCCTGACCGCCTGGAAGCGGCAGAAGGAACTGCTGCACGCCGCCTTCGACCCGGTGCTCGACGAACCGGTGCCGGCGCGCCTCGCCGACGCCGCGGCGCGGCGAGCGCCGGCGCGCGCCTGGCGCATCGCGGCGGCGGTCGGCTGGCTGGCGATCGGCGTCGTCGCCGGCTACCAGCTGCACGGCGCGCGGCATGCCGACGCAGCCGCGCCGGCGCTGGCGCGGCAGGCGGCGATCGCGCACGTCGTCTACGCGCCGGAGGTGCGCCACCCGGTCGAGGTCGGCGCCGACCAGGAGGCGCATCTCGTGCAGTGGCTGTCGAAGCGCCTCGGCACGCCGCTGAAGACGCCGCATTTCGCCGCGCAGGGCTTCGAGCTGGTCGGCGGCCGGCTGCTACCGGGCGAGCGCGGACCGGTCGCGCAGTTCATGTACCAGGACCGCGGAGGCCGACGGCTGACGCTGTACGTGAACAGCGACGGCGACAACCGCGACACCGCCTTCCGCTACGCGCAGGAAGGCAAGGTCGGCGTCTTCTACTGGCTCGACGGCCGGCTCGGCTACGCGCTCTCCGGCGAACTGCCGCGCGCCGAGCTGCTGGCGATCGCCGAATCCGCTTACCGCCAGCTCAATCCCTGAATCGCCCCCTCGGGAATTTGTAAGCATTTCCGCTGCCGAACGACCAATGTGCAGATCCCTTCTGCACACGAGCCACGCCATGCTGATCCGCCGACCTGCCGACATCCTTCCGTCCGAAATCACCGATCCCGCGCTGTACGCCGGACGCCGCCGCTTCATCCAGGCTGCGGCGGCGGGCACGATCGCCGGCGCCCTCGGCCTTCCGGCGCTCGCCGCGCCGGCGGCGGCGCGCGGCGAGAAGCTGCCCGGCGTGCGCCCCAGCCAGTGGACGCTCGACGAAAAGCCGACGCCGTACGAAACGATCGTCAGCTACGGCAACTTCTACGAGTTCGGCCCGGACAAGGACAGTCCGGGCAAGAACGCCTACCGCCTGCGCCCGCGGCCGTGGAGCGTGCTCGTCGAGGGCGAGGTGAAGAAACCGCAGCGCTTCGACATCGAGGACATTTTGAAATGGGCGCCGCTCGAGGAGCGCACCTACCGCATGCGTTGCGTCGAAGGCTGGAGCATGGTCGTGCCGTGGGTCGGCTTCCCGTTCAGCGAGCTGATGAAGCGCGTCGAGGTCACCGGCAACGCCAAGTACGTCGAGTTCTGGTCGCTCGCCGACCCCGAGCAGATGCCCTACGTGCGGCTGCCGCTGCTCGACTGGCCGTACATGGAAGGGCTGCGCCTCGACGAGGCGATGCACCCGCTGACGATCTTCGCCGTCGGCCTTTACGGCGAGGTACTGCCGAAACCGAACGGCGCGCCGCTGCGCCTCGTCGTGCCGTGGAAGTACGGCTTCAAGGGGGCCAAGTCGATCGTCCGCATCCGCTTCGTGCGCGAGATGCCGCGCACGACGTGGATGAAGGCCGGCCCCGACGAATACGGTTTCTATTCGAACGTGAACCCGGACGTGCCGCACCGGCGCTGGAGCCAGTCGCACGAGCGGCGCCTCGGCGAGTTCCTGAAACGCAAGACGCTGCCGTTCAACGGCTACGCCGAACAGGTCGCGCAGCTCTACGCCGGCATGGACCTGAGAAAATTCTTCTGATGCTGCCCCGCACGCTGAACGACCGCCAACTGACCGCGGTCAAGACCGTACTTTTCCTCGCCGCGCTGTTGCCGGCGCTGCAGCTCGCCTGGGCGATCGCCTTCGACGGCCTCGGCCCGAACCCGGTGGAGACGCTGCAGCGGAAGACCGGCACCTGGACCTTCAACTTCCTGCTGCTGACGCTGACGGTGACGCCGCTGCGCAGCATCTCCGGCATGCACTGGCTGATCCGCCTGCGCCGCATGCTCGGGCTGTACGCGTTCTTCTACGGCACGCTGCACTTCCTCACCTTCATCGGCTTCGACCATGCCTTCGATATCAACGACATCGCGAAAGACGTCGTCAAGCGCCCATTCGCGACGGTCGGCTTCGTCGCCTGGACGCTGATGTTGCCGCTGGCGCTGACCTCGACCAACGCCGCCATCCGCCGGCTCGGCGGCAAGCGCTGGCAGACGCTGCACCGCAGCGTCTACGCGGTCGGCATCCTCGCCGCATTCCACTATTTCTGGCTGGTGAAGGCGACCGCGCTGCTCTGGCCGATCCTCTATGCGACGCTGCTCGCGCTGCTGCTCGGCTGGCGCGCGCAGGACCGCATCCGGCGCTACGGCCCGTGGCCGGCGCTGCCGAAGGTCCAGACGATCCGTTTCTTCAGGAAGTAAATTCTTCGCGCAGGCGGCGCTGCAGGCGCGCCTTGGCACGGGCGCGCGCGGACTTCTTCTCGTCCTTGCGTTCGTGCGCGCCGCCCTTCTGCAGCAGCGGCTGCACCGCGACCGGGTTGCGCGGCTTCAGCCGCTTCGCGCGCTTCATGCCGGCTTCTTGCGTGGCTCGAAGCGGACGATCGCGCGGCCGTCGGCGGTCTGCTTCGGCTCGCCCTTCCATGCGTGGCCATAGACCACCTCGAAGGTCGCCGGCAGGCGGCCGTCCTGCGCCAGCTTCGCGTAGGCCGCGCGCACGCGCTCCCAGACGCCGCGGCCGGCCAGCCCGCGGCGGCGGCCGGCCATCGCGCAGGTCTCGCCGGCGGCACGCAGCTCGCGCACCAGGTCGTCGACGCTGGCGTAGGTCAGCGTCAGCACCTCCATGTCCATCACCGGGTCGGCGAAGCCGCATTCGACCAGCATGTCGCCGAGATCGTGCATGTCGGTGAAGCGCTGCGTGTGCGCGTCGCCGTCGCCGAAGGCGGCGGCCAGCTCGCGCAGCGTGTCGGGGCCGAAGGTGGAGAACATGAACAGGCCGCCGACCTCGAGCGTCCGGTGCGCCTCGCGGAAGGCCGGGCGCGGCTCGTCGAGCCAGTGCAGCAGCAGGTTCGACCAGATCAGGCCGAGGCTGCCCGGCTTCAGCGGCAGGCGCTCGGCATCGGCGGCGACGAGCTGCGCCGCCTGCGGCTTGAGGAAGGGCATCAGCCGCGCCAGCAGCGTCTTCTGCCGACGCCCGGCCTGCAACATCGGCAGGCAGAAGTCAGCGCCGAGCAGCGCAGCGTCGCGGTAGCGCTCGCGCAGCGCAGTCAGGCTGGCGCCGGTCGCGCAACCGAGGTCGAGGATGCGCTTCGGTTCGATGCGCACGTAGTCGAGGCGGTCGAGCATGCGCCGGTCGACCTCGCGCGCGAGGAAGGCGCTGTGCTCGTACTGCGACGCGACGCGGGCGAAGCCGCGCCGCACCTGGCGCGCGTCGACGAAGCGGACAGCGTCGGCGGCGCTCATCGGCAAGGGGATCAGATCGGCTTCAGGCCGAGCTTGTCGAACAGCTGCTCGTCGCGTTCGACGTCGGGGTTGCCGGTGGTCAGCAGCTTGTCGCCGTAGAACATCGAGTTGGCGCCGGCGAGGAAGCACAGCGCCTGCATCTCCTCGCTCATTTCCTCGCGGCCGGCGGACAGGCGGACGAACGAGGTCGGCATCGTGATCCGTGCGGCGGCGATGGTGCGTACGAACTCGAAGTTGTCGACGCCGCGGGCATTCTCCAGCGGCGTGCCCTTGATCGCGACCAGGTTGTTGATCGGCACCGACTCCGGCGCCGGATTCAGGTTGGCGAGCTGCGCGATCAGCGCGGCGCGGTTCCGGCGCGACTCGCCCATGCCGACGATGCCGCCGGAGCAGACGTTGATGCCGGCCTTGCGCACTTCGCCGATGGTGTCGATGCGGTCCTGCTGCGTGTGCGTGGTGATCACCTGGCCGTAGAATTCGGCGGCGGTGTCGAGGTTGTGGTTGTAGTAGTCAAGGCCGGCCTCGGCCAGCTGCTCGGCCTGGCCTTCCTTCAACATGCCGAGGGTGACGCAGGTCTGCAGGCCGAGCGCCTTGACCGCCTTGACCATGTCCAGCACCGGGCCGAGATCCTTGTCCTTCGGGCCGCGCCAGGCGGCGCCCATGCAGAAGCGCGAGGCGCCCTTCTCCTTGGCCTTCTTCGCCGCGGCGACGACCTCCTCGACCGGCATCAGCTTCTCGCGCTCGAGCTCGGCCTTGTTGCGCGCCGACTGCGAGCAGTAGCCGCAGTCCTCCGAGCAGCCGCCGGTCTTGACCGAGAGCAGCGTCGAGCGTTGAATCTCGTTGGCGTCGAAATGCTGGCGATGCACCTGCTGCGCGCGCCAGACGAGATCCATGAACGGCATCTCGAACAGCGCCTCGACCTCGGCAACGGTCCACGGCGTGGCGGCAACGGCGGGAGCAGCGGACGAAAGCGGCTGCGTCTGGGGGATAGCATTCATGGGATCACCTGAAGAAAAACTGGCCGCAGCGAGGTGGCGGAAGGGTGTTTCCGTACCGCTGCGTATGGCTCGTAATTATGAATAATTGCCGAAGCCGGTCCAAATGTCAATTCTAGCCGAAAAGGCCGCCGCCATCGGTCGGCGCGTCGTTGACGCGCTGCTGCCGCAGGATTGCCTGCTCTGCTGCGCGCCGGCCGGCGGCGCGCTGCTGTGCTCCGACTGCCATGGCGAACTGCCGCCGCTGCCGGCGTCCCGCTGCCCGCGCTGCGCGCAGCCGGCGCCCGGCGGCGAAGTCTGCGGCCGTTGCCAGCGCCACCCGCCGCACTTCGACGCGCTGCTGGCGCTGCACCCCTACGCCTTTCCGGTCGACCGCCTGATCCAACAGCTGAAGTACGGCCACCAGCTGGCGATCGCCGCGCATTTCGGCAACGCGCTGGCGGCAGCCTGCCGCGATCTCGGCGCCGACCTGGTCGTGCCGATGCCGCTGCATCCGCAGCGGCTGGCCGAGCGCGGCTTCAACCAGGCGCTGGAGATCGCCCGGCCGCTCGCCCGGCTGAGCGGTGTTGCGTTCGCTGCCGACGCCTGCGTGCGCCAGCGCGCAACCGTGCCGCAGGAAGGGCTGAGCCTGCGCCAGCGCCGCCGCAACCTGCGCCGCGCCTTCGCCTGCGGCACCGACTTCGGCGGCCGCCACCTGCTGCTGGTCGACGACGTCGCCACCACCGGCGCCAGCGTCGACGAATGCGCGCGCACGTTGAAGCTGCACGGCGCCGGCCGCGTCAGCGTCGCCGTCGTCGCGCGCACGCTGCTCGACTGATCCGCATCGCCGGCGCGCATGCCGGCGGCTTGAGGCAGAATGACGGCTTTTCCGGCGGCGACCCCGCGATGATCCGGCTTTCCAACCGACTGGCGCTGGCGCTGCTGGCGCTGCTGCTGACGCTGCCCTTCCTCGGCGCCCGCCACCACCTGCCGATCGCCACCTTCCGCCAGGAGTGGCTGGCGGCGGCCCTCGGCCTGTGCGCGCTGCTGCCGCTGCTCGCCGGCGACGACGATGCCTGGGAGATCCCGCGCAGCGCGCTGCTGCCGGCCGCCTTCGTACCGCTGGTCTGGCTGCAGGTCGCCGCCGGCGGCACCACCTTCGAGCAGGCGGTGCTGCTCTCGCTCTACCTGGTCTGGGCGTTGCTGCTGATGCTGCTCGCCTGCCGGCTGGAACTGCGCGTCGGCCGCGCCGGGCTGGCCGACGTGCTGGCCTGGGGCCTCGTCGCCGGCGCGCTGCTCGCCGCGGCGAGCGGCGCCGCGCAACTGTGGTGGCCGCAGCTGGGCCTGCCCTGGATCTTCCCGAGCGACGGCCGCGTCATCGGCAATATCGCCCAGGCCAACAACTTCGCCGACTACCTGTGGCTCGGCGTCGCTGCCGCGCTGTGGCTGCACGCCCGCGGCCGCCTGCCGTGGCCGGCGCTGGCCGCCGCGCTGCTGCCGCTCCTCGCCTGCTCGCTGCTCTCCGGATCGCGCAGCGTCTACCTCTATGCGCTGGCGCTGAGTGCCTGGCAGTTCATCTGGGCGCGCGCCGCCGCCGGCGAGCAGCGGCGCCGCCTGCGCTACGGCGCGCTGCTGCTCCTGCCGGCGCTGCTCGGCGTGCAGGCGCTGATCGGCCTCATCCACCCCGGCGGCACGACGGTCTCGGCGGCGCAGCGAATCGCCGCCGGCGGCTCCTACGACCCGGTACGCTGGACGCTGTGGCGTGCGGCGCTCGCCATCTTCGCCGACCACCCGCTGCTCGGCGCCGGCTTCGACAGCTACTCGCGCGAGTTCTTCCGGCGCATCGAGGGCTTCCCGCTCGCCGGCCAGGGCATCCCCGAGCATTCGCACAACCTGGTGTTCGAGATCGCCGCCGAGTTCGGCCTCGCCGGGCTGGCGGCGCTGCTCGCCGCGGCAATCGCCTGGCTGGGCGCGCTGTGCCGCCGCCCGGACGACGCGGCCTTGCTCGCGCTCGCGCTGCTGCTCGTCCTCGGCCTCCATTCGCTGCTCGAGTACCCGCTGTGGTACGCACACTTCCTGGCCATCGCCGCGATCGCGCTGGCGCTCGGCGACGCCGCCCGCTGGCGCCTCGCCGCCGCCCCCCGTCACCGCTGGCTGCTGCTCGGTGCCGTCGCGCTCGGCCTGATCACGCTGAGCGGCCTGCGTGCCGACTACCTGCGGCTGGAGGAAGCGGCGCAGGGGCGACGCAGCGACGGCACGCCGCTGCCGCCGGCGACCCGCCAGGAATGGCTGCTCGACAGCTATGCGCGCTCGCAGTGGAAACACTACGCCGCGCTGCAGTTCGCAGTGCTGATGCCGATCGGAAGCGAGGAGTTGCGCGGCCGGCTGACGCTGCTGGACGAAGCCGTGCGCTTCTCGCCGATCCGCGAAGCGGTGTTCCGCCACGCCGCGCTGCTGCAGCTCGCCGGCGACGAAGCGGCCGCGCGCGCGCAGCTGCGGCGGGCGATGCTGGCCTACCCTGGGCGGATTGCGGAAGCGCGCGCGGAATTCGCAGCGGCGCTGCCGGAGTCGCCGCAGCTGGCGCCGTTGCTCGACCTGCTGCGTCAGCGCAGCTTCTGATCGACGATGGCGGTGAGGTCGGCGTTCAGCGTGCCGCTTGCGCGCGCGCGGGCGAACGCCTCGCGCGCCTCGGCGCTGCGCTGGTCGGCTTCGAGCGCCAGGCCGAGCCCGAACCACCAGCGCCCCTCGCCCGGCGCGACGCGCACCGCCGCCTGGTAGAACTCGGCCGACTCCTTCTGTCGCCCGAGGCGGTGCGCGACGAAGCCGGCGAAGCCCTGGTAGTCGGCGTTGCCGGTCGCGTACGGCAGCGAACCCTGCAGCGTGCGAGAGGCGGCGGCGAAGTCGCCGCGATCGGCCTGCAGCCGGGCGAGCAGCATCGCCCACGCCACCTGCCCCGGCTGCGCCGCCAGCCCTTCGGCAAGGATCGCCATCGCCTCGTCGTGCCGGCGCTGCTCGACCAGCAGGCGGGCCAGCAGCTGGCGCGAGGCAACGTGTCCGCCGTCGGCGCGCAAGGCGTCGAGCAGCAGGTCGACCGCTTCGCCGCCGCGCCCGCCGCCGGCGAGCGCGACCGCACGCCGGTAGTCGGTGTCGGCACGTTCGGCGGGGGTCTTCGCCGGCGGCGTCTTGTCGACGACGGCCGGTGTTGCCGGTGCGGCGGATTTCGAAGTCACCGTTTCGCGGGCCGCCGGCGCAGGCGTGGAAGCCGGCGCCGGCACACGCGTGGCGGCGGCGGGCGGCGCCGGGTCGGCCTGCGGACGGGGTGGCGGACGCTTCGACGGCAGCTCGGCCGGCGGCTTGTCGAGCGCCGCCGCCAGCTTGAGGCCGCTGTTCTCGTCGGCGACGACGGCGGCGGGGGCATCGGTGGCGGGCACCGCGGCGACAGGCGGCAGCGGCGCCGCGGCGAGCGGCGCCGGCGCGGCGACCGGCACCGGCGGCACCACGACCGCCGCCGGCTGCGCGCGGCCGTCGGCGAAATGCGCGAACGCGAGCCAGCCGCCGCCAGCGACAAGCAGCAGCACGGCGCCGGCGGCGATCGCCGGCAGCGGCGTCTGCGGCGCCGCCGGCAGCGCACGCACCTCGCGGTGCAAGCGGCCGCGCGCCTCCGACTCGTGGCGGGCGTCGAGATCCTTCAGCATCTGGTTGATCAGGCTCATCGTCGCTCCTACCACCAGCCGGCCGGCCGGGCGCCCTCGGTGTCCTGCGCGGCGCCGCGGACGTGGCGATGCTTGACCACCTGCCGCCCCTCGCCGAAGGCGGAGAGCAGCGCCTTGTGCGCGAGGATGTTGATCAGCCGCGGCGTGCCGCGCGACGCGCGGCGCAGCGCGCGCACCGCGCCGCCGGTGAACATCGGTTCGCCGCGGTAGCCAGCGACGCGCATGCGGTGCTGCAGGTAAAGCGCGACCTCGTCGCGGCCGAGGCCGGTGAGGCGGTGATGGAAGCTGATCCGCTGCAGGATCTGGCGCACCGACGGGTCGGCCAGCTTCTCGTCGAGCTCGGGCTGGCCGAAGAGCACGATCTGCAGCAGCTTGCGCTTCTCGGTCTCGAGGTTCGACACCAGGCGCAGCGCCTCCAGCGTCGACAGCGGCATCGCCTGCGCCTCGTCGATGCAGAGCACGACGCGCTGGCTCTGGCGGGCGTAGTCGAGCAGGCCGAGGTTGATCTTCTTCAGCAGATGGAACTGGTCGAGGCCGGCGACGCCGTCGAGGCGCAACTCCTCGGCCAGCGCCAGCAGCAGCGTCTGCGGCTCCAGATTGGGGTTCGGCAGGTAGGCGGTCACCGTCTTCTCGCCCAGGCTCTGCAGCAGGCGGCGGCAGAGCAGCGTCTTGCCGGTGCCGACCTCGCCGGTGACCTTGACGAAGCCTTCACCGCATTGCAGCGCGACCAGCAGCGTGTTCAGCGCCGCCTGGTGCGAATGCGCGGAGAAGGCGAAGCTGGTGTCCGGCGTGATGCCGAACGGGAATTCGCTCAGCCCGAAATGCTGCAGGTACACCGGTGTCGCCTCACTGCGGTTCGGGGCGCGGCAGGCGCTTGCGCGGATCGAGCTGCTCGATGCGGCCCGCGGTGTCGAGCAGGTCCTGCTTCCAGCTCTGCTCGTTCTGGATGATCGTCGGCTTGATCAGCACCACCAGTTCGCGCTTGCGCAGCGCGCTGCCGCGCTGGCCGAACAACGCGCCTATGCCGGGCGCCGAGCTCAGCCCGGGCAGGCCGTTGTTGTCGCGCGCCTGCTCCTGGCTCATCAGGCCGCCGATGGCGACGATGTAGCCGTCCTGGACGCGGACGATGGCGTCGGTCTCGTTGATCGACGAGGAGGCGAGCGGCAGGCTGAACTGGCCGAGGGTGCCGAGGTCGATCGTCTTGTTGCGCTCCTGGACGACGGTGACGGACGGATGCACGTGCAGCAGCACGTTGCCGTCGTCGTCGATCTGCGGCGTGACGTCGAGCGCGACGCCGGAAAAGAACGGCTGCAGCGTGATCGTCGGCGTCGTCACGTTGCCGGTGCCGCTGCTGGTCGTCGTCGTGCTGATGTTGGTCACGTAGTAGTCGTCGGTGCCGACCTTGAGCACCGCCTTCTGGTTGTTGATCGTCGCCACGCGCGGGCTGGACAGCACCTGCGTCTCGCCCTGCGTCTCGAGGAAGGAGAGCAGCGCGGCGAAGTTCGCGGTCTGCAGCGCGAGGCCGAAGAAACCCTTGCCGGCGGTGGTGGCGGCGGCGACACCGGACACCAGCCCGCTCGCGGTCGAGGTTGCGCCCTGGGTGCCGGGCAGGATGCCGACGGTGGTGCTGCCGGCATCCGACAGGCCGGCGACGTTGCTGCCGGCGCCGCCGGCGCGGCCGACGATCGCGCCGTTGGTGCCGAGCGTGGTGCCGGGGGCGATCGCACCGTAGGCGAAGCGGTTGTTGACGCCGCCGAAGTGCGACCAGTTGACCCCGGTCTGGTACGACTCGGAGAGCTGGACCTCGACGATCTTCGCCTCCAGCATCACCTGCCGCTCGACGACCAGCTGCGTCGCCTTCAGGTAGTTCTCGACGGCACGCAGATCGGCCGGCATCGCCTTGACCAGCACGACACCGGAATGCGGATTGAGGATCACGTTGCGGCCGTCGCCGGTGCCGACGATGGTGGTCAGCGCCGAGCCCAGCTCGCGCCAGAAGTCGGCGTCGCTGCGCGTCTGCACGCGCGAGCTGTCCGACGACGAGGTCCCCAGCTGCCCGGGCGCGCCCGCCTGCTGCGTCTGCGGCGCCACCTGCGGCGCGGCACCGCCGCCGGTCGAGCTGCCGCCAGGGTTGATCACGCTCGGTGAGCTCGACGTGATGCGCGTGTCGGTCACGCCCTGGCGGCGGCTGGACAGGTAGTTGATCTGGAACAGCCGGGTCTGGATCGTGTTCGGCTGGATGAAGATGCGCGTGCCCTTGACCGTGAAGTCGTAGCCGTAGAGGTCGCGGATCGTCTCCAGCGCCTCGCGCACGGTGACGTTCTTCAGGTTGAGCGACAGCGTGCCGGTGACCTCGGGCGGCACCAGCATCGAGAAGCGCGTGCCGGAGACGATCGCCATGAATACCTGCGCTGCCGGCGCGCCGCTGACGGCGAGGTCGAAGCGGTGCTCGGGAGCCGCCGGCGGTGCCGCGCCCAGGTCGAGCGGCGGCATCATCGCCTGGTTGATGGCGTCGGCATTGCCGCCCTTGCCGGAAGCGAGCGCCCCCTGCAGCTCCTGCGCCACCCGGTCAAAAGTCGCCGCCGGCTGCCGCAACGGTGCCGAACAGGCGGCGGAGAACAGGGCGAACAGCAGGGCGAGCAGCGGCCGCGTGCGGACAAAGGGTCGCGGGTTCATGGTCATTCCTTGTGGCGCCGCGGCGCGGCTTTGTTCACGTTGATCTTCTTCTCGACGTCGGGCGTCAGGTACAGGCGCTCGCGGCCCTCCGGCCCGGCCAGCACGACGCTACCCTCGGTGATGGCGACGACGTGGGCACCGCGCACCGTGCCGCCGAGCTCGACCAGCTGCCCGTCGATCACCGCCGCGGCTCGCCCTTTCTTCGGCAGCAGGACCGAAGTCAGCCCGAGGCCGCCGGCAGCGGCGGCCGAGCCGTCGCCCGCAATGCCGGCCGGCGGCCGCGTCGGGTCGTCGATCGGCTGCGCGACGGCCGGCAGTGCGGTCAGCAGGGCGAGCAGAACGAGCTTCCTCATATCGCCAGCCATGTCTTGTCGGTGCTCAGCGTATAGACCGTCAGCGTCAGCACCGCACGCGGATGTTCGACGACGGTGAGTCGCGCGTCGCCCCACAGCAGCTTGCGTTGCGCGCCCTCGAGCTGGCGCAGCCAGGCGTAGAGGTCGGCGTAGCCGCCTTCGAGACGGATCTCGACGCCGTGCTTGTAGAGGCCGAGCCGGTTGTCGGTCGCCGCAGGCGTCGGTGTATCGGCTTTTTTCGCCTCGGCGAGATTGACCGGCGGCAGCGACTTCAGGCTGAGCAGGCGCAGGCGGGAATGGCTGCCCAGCAGCTGCTCGAGCAGACCGTTCATCTGTTCCGGTGGCACGAAGTTGTCTTCGAGGGCTTTCAGTTCGGCCTCGACGCCGGCCAGCGCCGCCTGCAGCCGGGCGATCTCCGCCTTGCGCGCCGCATCGGGGTCGGCCGCCAGCTGGGCCTGCAGCGCGCCGGACTGCGCCGCCAGCGCCTTCGCCTCCTCGACCTGCTGCACCGTCTGCCGATGCAGCTGGCGTGAACGGAGCAGCGGCGGATCGATCAGCAGCGCGTTGCCGAGCAGGACGATGCCGCCGACCGCCGCCGCGGCCAGCAGCGCGCGCTCGCGCGGCGCGCGGGCGTCGAAGCGCTGGCCGAGTTTCTGCAGTTGGGCCGGCCACGCCTTCATTGGCGGCCTCCCGCTGCCGGCGTGTTGCCGAGCGCCGCCCTGAGGAAAAACTCGGTGTAGCGCGCCGGCCCGGTCGCCGCAGCCGGCGGCACGAGCGCGGGGGCCTGCGCCCCGGCGGCCGCGGGCGGCGCCGGCTCGACGCCGAGCATGTCGAGCGCGGCGAAGTGGCGGCCGCGGAACGCCGGCTCGGCGTTCAGCCGGCGGATATAGGCGGGCAGCAGCGCCGGGTCGAGCAGACGGCCACGGATGTCGAAGCCGGCGGCGCCGACGCTGAAAGCGGTCAGCCAGACGCCCTCGACGCGCTGCCGCGAGAAACCGAGCATCGCGTCGGCGAAGCCGCCGTCCTCGGCGGCAAGCCCGCGGGCCAGCTCGAGCACCTCCTGACGCTGCCCTATCGCCGCCGCCAGATTCGCCGCCTGCTGTTCCAGCGCCGGATCGGGCCGGCGCGCCGCGAGCCGCGCCTGCAGCGCCTGCACCTCGTCGCGGACAGCCGCCAGCCGCGCCGCGGCGGACGCCTGCGCCTTCTGCTCGGCGGCCAGGTCGAAGCGCAGCGCCGCCGTCGCGACGGCGACGAGCCCCAGCGCGGCCGCGCCGCCCAGCGCCACGTAGCGGAACGACAGCCAGTCGCGCTTCGGGCGCAGCGCCGGGTTGAGGAGATTGATTTCCTGGCTCACACCGCCCCCGGCGTACGCAAGGCGGCGCCGATCGCCGGCAGGCACTGCGCCTGCCGTTCCGGTGCGCGCAGTTCGGGAACCGCGTCGAAGTCGCAGACCCGTGCCAGGTCCATCGCCTGCACCGGGACGTAGAGGTTTTCCGCGAGGTAGGGCTGCAGGTCCGGCACCAGCGGACAGCTCGCGACGACCAGCCCGGACACCGAGACGAAGCTGAACTGGCGGTCGAAGTTGTCCAGCGTCCGCTGCAGTTCGAGCATGATCCGTTCGAGCAGCTGCGTGCGCCGCTCGCTATCGGCATCGGCCAGCTGCCGCGCCGAGACGTCGACGCGGCGCAGCGCGTAGAGTTCGCCGCGGTAGGTGATGGTCAGCAGGCCGCCGTTTTCGTCGAGATGGAGGAAGGCCAGGCCGCGGTTCTCCTCCTCGAACAGCGCGGCGACGTTGCGCTGCGCGAACTCCGGGATGTCGATCACCGCCAGCGGCACGCCGGCCGCGTCGAAGGTCCGCATCAGCGGCGCCACCGCCGACTCGGGCGCGGCCACCGCATAGACCAGCGGCTGCCGGCCGGCACCTTCCATCGGCACGTCGACGACGCCGATGCTGGCGCCGTCGACCGCGAAGTCGACCATGTCCTTGAGCCGCCAGCGCAGGGCATCCGCGCGCTCCTCGGCAGGCACCGCCGGCGCATCGAGCTGGGCGAGCTGGTACTGCCCGCTGTCGAGCAGCGTCGTGCACCGGTAGGCGGCAAGCCGCTTCGCGGCGCGCAACCGGGTCAGCGCCGCGGCGGTGTCGGCGGTGCGCTGGAAGGATTCGAGCATGGCGATACGCGGGCGGCGCCCGTCGTCACGCCGCACGTGGGCGAGGTCCACGCGGTCGCGCGACAGCGCCACCGCCATCCAGCCCGGTTCCGACCTCCCGCTCCTGAACGAAAACATCCACCCGATCACTTGTAAATTTTGCCAAGAATATCGTTCAACGCCTTGCGCTTCAACGAAAAACGACATGACTCAAAGACGACACAATTCAACGTTCCCGGTAGTAGATGTAGGGAGCGCCATAGAGGCCGAAGTGCGCCCGCGCCGACGGGTCGTTGCCGTAGAAGCCGTTGGTGCCGTCCCACGGTCCGGTCAGGTAACGCAAGCTTGCCGGACTCGCCGCCGCGCAGCCTGCATCGTCGGCCAGCCCGACATGGGCAGCGGCGCCAAGGTCCGCGCAGACGCGGACGGTCGAGCGCTGCGCGGCCGCCGGCGCGGCCAGCACGATGCCCCCGCGGCCGGCGGCAAGCGCCTTGATCGAACTGACCGAGCTGATACCGCCCGGGCTGAGCGCGACGTTGCCGGCTACCAGCGGCGTGCAGCTGTCGGCACTGGCGGTGACGAAGGCGATGCCGTTCCAGACCTGCATTTCGACCGGAACATTCAGTTGCTGCCGGTCGGAACCGTAGATCGTCGTCAGCCGCATGCGGCCGAACAGGTAGTCGGCAGTCAAGGCATCGGTCGCGCTCTTCTTCAGCAGTAAGTGATCGTTGAGCGGCAGCGCCGCATCCATATCGGCGTCGTAGACGGCCAGCGCGTGGTCGATATCACCGTCGTCGGGGCGGATGCCGAAGGCGACGGCGCTCGCTGCGGCGTAGTGCGGCAGCGGCAGCGCGCTCGGGCGCTTGACGGCGAGCGTCGCGACGACGCTCGCCGCGCCCTCCGCCCAGGCGCCGGTGCTACCGCATCCGGGGCAGGCGAAATCGAGTTCGCCGGTGAGGCTCGTCGTGCCGGCGGCGGCCTTGAACGCCAGGCTCGCAGGCGCGGTCGCCGCATACGCCAGCGCCAGCTTGCCGAAGCTTCCCTCGTACTTCTTCGTGACGCCGTTGCCGGCGTGCTGCGCCTGCAGCACGAACGACAACTTCAGCGGCTCGCCGAGATAGGTGAAGGTCGACGCGGCGCAGGCGCCGATGT
This sequence comes from Azospira restricta, assembly GCF_016858125.1. Classification (NCBI taxonomy): domain Bacteria; kingdom Pseudomonadati; phylum Pseudomonadota; class Betaproteobacteria; order Rhodocyclales; family Rhodocyclaceae; genus Azospira; species Azospira restricta. The sequence continues at coordinate 1,441,973 of NZ_CP064781.1, read as the reverse complement.
CGGCGCGGTGCGTCACCGTCGCCGCCGGCACGACGGCGAAATGGTGCGGCACGAAGCGGCCGAAGTAGTCGCTCGGCGCGGCGTTACCGATCTTGCAGCCGTACTTGCCGTTCACCAGGGTGTTCGAGAAGTCGTCGGTGCAGTCGGCCGACTGGTCCACCGCGGTGAAGCTCGTATCCTCGACGGCCCCGGTCTCGGCCAGCCGGAAGTAGCCGACGTCGTTGTAGACGAAGGCGTTGCCGCTCGCCGTTCCGCTCGCCGCGTCGGCAGCGGCGAAGCTACCGCTCGGCGTGACATGCACGGCGCTCGCGCCATGCGCCTGCCAGCGGCCCGCCGTGCCACTGAGCGTCGGCGTGCCGTCGTAACCGGCCGTCGCCACGGCCTGCAGCGAAAAGCTGGCGCCGGCCGCAATCCGCGGCGTCGCCGTGGTACTGACGCCGGTCGCGTCGGCGTTGGCATCGCTGCTGCTGACGACAAAGGACGGCGGGCGCACCGCAAACAGGTCCGACGAGCAGCGGGTGATGCCGTCGCCGGTCATGCGCACCGCCAGCCTGCGGTAGGCGCGGCCGACGGTGAACGGCGCCACCGTCTTCCGCCCCTGGTCGGCATCGAGAAAGTTCAGCGTCTGCGTCTGTGCCGGAGCGAGCGACGCGTAGCTGGTGCAGGTGCCGGACGAGGCGTCGACCAGCTCGACCGCGACGCTCTTCGTGCCGAAGCCGGTTTCCCGCGAATTCCCGACGTTCAGCGCGACGACGTCGAAGACGAAGGCCGTGCCGGCGAGCTTGGTGAATAGCCGGCCGCTGGCGACGCTCGCGTCCGGTGTCAGCGCGCCCGTCTCGACGGCGTTGAAACCCTGAGCCGCAATCATGCAGCTCAGGTTGAAGCTGGCGCTCACCGGCGGTAGCGTCGCGCCGCCGGGAATCGCCAGGCCGCTGCTCAGCTGCGCCGTGTTGGTGATGCTGGTCGCCGGACAGGCCGACGACAGCACCGTGGCGTTGATCACCAGCGTCTGCGTGCCGCCGTCGGGCAGGCAGTAGGTGCGCCACGCGCCGGTCGTGCTGTCGTAGGAGGAGAGCAGGTTGACCAGCCAGCACGCCCAGTCGCCGCTCGGCGGCGTCAGCGTCGCCCCCGAGTAGCTGAGGCCGGCCGGCAGCACATCGGTGACGGTGATCGGGGACTGGAAGAAGGGGATGCGGAAGGCATCCTCGCCGGTGTCGTTGGTCAGGGTCAGCGTGTAGGCCAGCGACGCGCCGGGCGCGGCGCTCGTCACGTTGACCGTCTTCGTCAGCTTGGCGACATCGTTGTTGGTCGTGCACGGCGTTTCGAAGCTGCCCGCGCCAGTCCCCGGCGACACCGTCCAGTTGCCGGTGCCGTCCGGGTAGCGCGCGATGTCCTTGGGCCCGCTGCTGTCCATGTCCGGGTTGAGCACGGTGTCGTACGCCCAGCTGGTACAGGTCGGCGTCAGCGCCGGATAGCTGTGCGAATCCTGCTTCATCTTCAGCAGGTCGACTTCGTTGCCGGCCTCGTCCTTGAGCAGCGCGACCGCGTCGTTCTCCATCTCGTTCGACGCGAACGGGATGCGAATGTAGGTCGCCGTCGTCGCCCCACAGGTGTTCTGCGCCGGATTGCCGACGACCGAGCCGACATTCTGCGTCGTCGTCCGCCCGCCGCCGCTGTTGATCTTCAGCGTCAGCGACCAGTTGTTGAGGTTGCCGGTCGCCGCGAGCACGGCGGGATCGAGCACCTTCAGCTCGATGTAGTTGTTTGTGTAGTTGTATTCGTTGATGACGACCTTGCCTTGGTAGGTCGTCGAGCAGGCAGCAAAGACCTGCGGGGCGAACAACGCCGCACCGAGGAAGAGAAGGAGCAGGAGACGTTTGATCATGGGCAGGCGGCCTCATGGCATGGCGCCAGCACGCTGACCACCCGCTCCGCGTAATTCTCCCCGGGCACGGCGCTCGGGCAGGCGGCTTCGTTGCAGGCGGTGGCGACGATCTCGTACAGCTTCACGGGCACGCCCTGCTGGTTGGTATCGGCAAACTGGGTGCAGGCAACCGTGACGTTGAAATCGGACAGCGAACTGCTGGCCAGCGCGAAGCTGCTGGCAGCAGTGCAGTCATGGTCGCGGCGCAGCCGGTACATGCCCCACTCAACGCCGGCGCGCGCCGCCTGCAGCGCGCGGGCGCCGGTGACGTCGAGCGCCGTGCTGCGTTGCTGGAGGCTGCCGAACCACAGCATGTAGGCGGCCAGCGCACCGAACAGCAGCAACAGGAAAATGGCAGCGACGAGGCTGGCGCCGGACTGGCGCTGCGCGCGTACGGGGAAGGAAAGAGCGAGCGGCCTCATGATGCGTTGCTCACATGCACCTGGTGGAAGAGCGTCACGCTCTCGCCGGCTTCGCCCAGCGTCAGGCTGAGCGAAACGATGCCGGTGCGCACGTTGGAGACGTTGGCGTCATAGACGAAGGTGCAGCCGAGGACACGGTCGACCATCAGGCTTTGCGTGCCGCCGGCTGGCGGCGTCGGTTGCGCGGCGCTCGCCAGCACGATGCCGTAGCCGGCATGGCGACGCAGTTGACCGGTAGCCGGGTCGCACTCGTAGGTGACGCGGTCGGTCACCACCTGGAAGCGCTGGTCGGGGGCCGGCACCGGAAACAGCGTTGCCGCGGCCAGCGTCAGCACGCCGGTGCCCGCGTTGAAGGCGCTGACGCGCACGATGTTGTCGCCGGCGTAGGCATCGCTGCCACTGCCCGAACCGAGGTTCGCGATGGCGATCCAGTCGGTGGCGCCGATCGCATTGGACGAGGCAAAAATCTGGAAGGTGTTGTCTGCCGAGCCGAAATCGAGAATGTCTTCGGTCCCGGGCGCCGCCGTCGGCTGCGCGCGGTAGAACCCGCCCTCGCGCGTCAGCATGAACTCTATGTAAACCACGGTGCCGACGTTCGTCACGCGCACGCTATTCGGCAGCGCCAGGCGCAGCTCGCGCGTCATGCGGCGCAGGGCAAGGTCGGCGGCATCGGTCAGCCGGGCGCGGCGGCCGGCGTCGATATAGCTGTCGATCGGCACGCGGATGAACATCGAGATGATGCCAGCGACGATGCCGAGGACGACGATCGTCACGATCATCTCGACCAGCGTGACGCCGCGCGCGCGCTTCATCATGGCAGCACGTTCGGCGAATGGCGCAGGCGCCAGGAGTCGAGGACGACGGTCTCGCCGCCGCCGGCGACCGTCACCGAGACCAATATCGAGTCGGCGGCCAGCGTGCCGTTCAGCGGCGTCTGCGTCATCGTCACGCTGGCGGCGTAGCCCGCCGGACCAGGAATCGCCGCGCCGGGAAAGCCCGATACCGGGAACGCCGTCGCTGTACCGAAGGCAGTGACGTAGTCGTTCACGTGGTCGTAGGGGCGGACTTCGCCCGCCTCCGGCCCGACCGCGTCGACCGTGGTGCAATCGGCGGTGCCGGTCGCCGAGAGGTAGTTCGGGTCGGTCGCCACGCAGTAGCCAAAGCCGGACTGCGCGATCTCCTCCAGCACCGCCTCGGCGATCGCCAGCGCCTGCTTGCGCGCCAGCGGATCGGCGCTTTGCCTGACGAAGACGCCGAGCACCGACAGCAGGCCGACGACGCCGACGCTGATGACGACGATGAAGACGATCAGCTCGATCAGCGTGAAGCCGCGGCCGCGTCGCCTAGCGGACATAGCCCGACTCCGCGTCGATCGCCACCGTGAAGCTGCCGTCGGCGCCGCCGTTGATCGTCACGTTGCCGCCAGCGGAGGCGCGGCCCTGTGCGTCGAACGAAAAATCGGCGCCGGCCAGCGCGACGCCGGCCGGGGCGCTCAGGGTATAGGCAGCCCCACCCGCCGGCGTCGTCAGCGCGCGATCGCAGGCGCCGCCGACGGTCGAGGCCCGCGTCAGCGTCAGCGTCGTGCCGCCGGTAAAGGCGGCGCACACCGTGCGCCGCTGCGCGATCGCCACCTGCCGCGCATACTGCAGCGAGGCGACGACCTGATCGGCAAAACCGCGCGCCTCGAAGCCGTGCCGGCCGGAGAAGCGCGGCAGCGCGACCGCGGCGACGATGCCGACGATGACGATGGTGGCGATTAGTTCTGTGACGGTAAAACCCTTTTGTCCCGCACAGCCATCGACACAAAAAAGCCCAGACGAATGCCCGGGCCTTTTCGTTACTTGACGGACTGAAAAACAAACGTCCGGCAGATCGAGTTTCATCGTCCTACGCAAATCAAGTCACTTGCCTAGCTCAGCAGCCCGTCAGCGTTGCAGAATAAGCGGCGGGGGCGCCAGCAGCTGCAGGCGCTGCATATTGGACTAGGCACGTGGCCGGGTCGCGCGCTCCCGTATGCCGGATATCGCCGGCGTTGATCTGGAAATCAGCTGCGGGGTTTAGCTCCAGCACCAAACCCAGTTGAGTCGCGTTCTGTGCATGGCCGAAGACAACGTTTACATCAATCGTATTCGTAGCAGAAATTGCCGTCGGCCCAGCGTCATTCTGGACGCCTCGTGCCGCAGCCCGACCATAGAGCATCGTGTTGGCACCGCGCATCGAAGCTTCAACGCCGCGCATCACGCCGGAACGAGCATCGGACGAAACATCGATAAACCGTGGCAGCGCCGTCGCCGCCAGAATCCCCAGAATGACGATCACGACGATCAGTTCAATCAGCGTGAAACCTTGTTGTTTAGCTTGCACAACATCCTCCTTTAGTGGAACTAGATCAGAAAACTCAACACCCGGAAATCGTCAGGCCGCTGATCATCGCCGCGGCGTTGGCAACCGTCGGCTGCGCGTAGGTGAAATAGCAGTTCGCGGCATCCGGTGCACCGACGACGCCGAAGGTCGCGATGCCGCCGTTGGTCGTGTAGGTGTAGCCCTCGGCCTCCAGCTGCGCCTGCGTCGGGTTGAAGATGCCGGTCAGGCCGGCAGCCGAGAGAATGCCGGGGTTGCCGGAGAAGGGCGAGACCTGCGGGTAGCCGAAGACCAGGTAGATCACGCCGCTCTCGGTGCAGACGGTGCCGGTGGCGCCGTTGCTGTTGTTGGCAGTGACGCTGCCGCCGACGCAGGCGGCCGGGTCGGCGACGCCGCCGCGCGACAGCGTCGTCGCATGGACCAGCGCCGAGGCCGCGGAGACGCTGCCGCGCGCCGCCTGCAGCTTGGCGATGCGCGCGTCGCGCTGCAGGTTGATGAAGCGCGGCAGCGCGACGGCCGCAAGAATGCCGAGAATGATGACCACCACGATCAACTCGATCAGCGTAAAGCCTGCCGCCCCGCTCCGGAAACGCGTCCCCTTCATCGCCGGCTCGCTACCCCCTTGAACTAATACTTTAATCATATCTCACCCGACCCATCCTTCCGCGAACTATTTCCGGTCCTGGCCGGAATCGACCCGGACCAGGCCGACCCCGCCCAGAATCGCCACCCCGCCCCCGCGTGCCGACCGCACCAGGCGGAAATGCCATTCGTCGCCGGCGCGGAAGCGGTAGACCAGCAGCCCGTCCCGCGGCCTGAAATACCAGACGCCGCCCGTCCGCACGTCATCCGCCTCGCCGACGTAGCCGGCCGGCTCGCGCCCGGCCCAGACCACCGGGTTGTCGCCCGCCGGCACGCCGCCGCCGAAGCCCTCGCGGTGCGACAGGCGGTCGAGCAGTTCGACGCGCAGGGCGCTCACCTCGGCCTGCACGGTGGCCTCCTCCATCTCGCGCTGGACCACGCTCAACGCGTTGAGCAGCAGATAGCACAGGATGCCGAGGACGACCGCGACGACCGCCAGCTCCAGCTTGCGCTCGCGCCCGGCGATCATCGTCAGCGCTTCAGCGCCACCTTGCCGAGATCCCACATCGGCAGGAAGACGCCCAGCGCCAGCACCAGCACCAGCGCGCCGAGGCAGACGATCAGGATCGGCTCGATCTGCGCGCCGAGCGTCTTCAGCTCGTATTCGACCTCGCGCTGATACATCTGGCCGATCTCTTCCATCATGTCGTCGAGCGCGCCCGATTCCTCGCCGACGGCGACCATCTGCAGCACCACCGGCGTGAAGATTTTCGTGTGGATCGCCGAGCGCAGCACGCTGTCGCCGCGCTCGACGCCCTCGCGCATGCTGTCGATGCGCTTGGCGATGTAGCTGTTGTCGACGGTCTGCGCCGAATTGGCGAGCGCCTGCATCACCGGCACGCCGCTGCGCGTGCCGAGCGCGAAGCTGCGCGCGAAGCGCGCCAGCGCCGCCTTGTGCACGATCTTGCCGGCGATCGGGAAGCGGATGGCGATCGCTTCCCAGCGGTAGCGCCCCTCGGGGGTGCCGATCCAGGCGCGGAAGCCGAAGGCGCCACCGCCCGCGGCGACCAGCATGTACGGCCACCAATCGACGAAGAACTTCGAGGTCGCGAGCAGGATCTTGGTCATCAGCGGCAGGTCGGCGCCGAAGCCGGCGAAGACCTTGGCGAAGGCCGGGATCACGAACAGGTTGATGACGACGATCGCCGCCGCCATCGCCAGCACGACGAACATCGGGTAGCGCAGCGCCGACTTCACCTGCTCGCGCATGAAGCGCTCGAACTCGAGGTGCTCGAACAGGCGCAGGAAGATTTCCTCGAGCAGGCCGGTGGCCTCGCCGACGCGCACCATCGACACGTAGAACGGCGAAAACACCTTCGGATGGCGGGCCATCGCGACCGACAGCTCGCGGCCGCCCTCCAGGCTCTCGCGGATGTCCTGGATCACCGCCTTCATCGCCGCGTTGGTCGACGACTCCTGCAGGCCGGCCAGCGCGCGCAGGATCGGCACGCCGGAGCGCAGCAGCGTATGCAGCTGGCGGCTGAAGAGGAGCAGGTCGATGTGCCCGACCTTCGGCTTGAACAGGTTCAGTTCGAGCGCCGGCGACGCCTCGCCCTTCGCCGCCCGCTTCGTCTCGCGGATCTCGATCGGCACCACGCCCTGGCCGAGCAGGATGTCGGCGACCGCGCCCGGGGCAGCGCCTTCGAGCACCCCCTCGATCAGCTGGCCGCCCGCGTTGCGGGCCTTGTAGGCGAAACTGGGCATCGCCGTCGCTTAATCCTCGAACTGGTTGCTGATGCGCATCGCCTCGTCGACCGTCGTCCGCCCCTGTACGACGAGACGGACGGCATCGCGGCGCAGCGTCTCGCCGGCCATCTGGCGGCGTGCCGCCTGCACGAAGACGCCGGTGTCGTCGTGGTTGATCGCCTCGACCAGATCGTTGCTCATCTCGAGCACTTCGTAGACGCCGGTCCGCCCCTGGTAGCCGGTGTTGCTGCAGTGGGCGCACCCGCGACCGCGGCGGTAGGCGTAGTCGTCCACCTTGTCGGCCAGCTCGTAGCGCAGCCATTCGCGCTCGCTCGGCGTCAGCGCGTGCGCCTCGGCGCAATTCTCGCAGAGCACGCGCACCAGGCGCTGGGCGACCACCATCTGCAGCGACAGCGCCACCATGTAGCGCGGCACGCCCATGTCGAGCAGGCGGATCGGCGTCGAGATGACGTCGTTGGTGTGCAGCGTCGACAGCACCATGTGGCCGGTGATCGACGCGCGCATGCCGATCTCGGCGGTGACCTGGTCGCGCATCTCGCCGACCAGAACGATGTCCGGGTCCTGGCGCAGCGCGGCGCGCAGCACGCGCTCGAAGGAGAGGTCGATCTTCTCGTGCACCTGCACCTGGTTGATGCCGGGCAGGCGGTATTCGACCGGATCCTCGACGGTGATGATCTTCTTCTCCGGCGAGTTGAGCTCGGTCAGCGCGGCGTAGAGCGTCGTCGTCTTGCCGGAGCCGGTCGGGCCGGTGACCAGCACCATGCCGGACGGGCGGCGGATGGCGTGGCGCATGCGCTCGAGGATCCGCGGCGGCATGCCGACGCGATCCAGCCCGAGCAGGCCCGAGCCCTGGTTGAGCAGGCGCATCACCACCGACTCGCCGTACTGCGTCGGCATCGTCGAGATGCGGATGTCGACCGAGTTGCCGCGGAGCTTGACGTTGAAGCGGCCGTCCTGCGGCAGGCGCTTCTCCGAGATGTCGAGGCCGGACATCAGCTTCAGGCGCAGCGCGACGGCGCTCGCGATCTTGGCGTCGGCCTCGGTCTGGATGTGCAGCACGCCGTCGATGCGGAAGCGAATGCGCAGCGCACGCTCCTGCGGCTCGATGTGGATGTCCGAGGCGCGCGTGCGCAGCGCCTCCTCGAACACCGTCTGCAGCAGCTTGACCACCGGTGCGTCTTCGGCGCCGGGGGCCAGCCCGAGCAGGTCGCCGAACTCGACCGGCACGTCGCCGAGCTCGGCGGTGAGTTCCTTGGCCAGCCCGGAGATCTCCTCGGTGCGCCGGTAGACGCGGTCTATCGTCGCCAGCAGCTGGCTCTCGGTGACCACCGCCTGCTCGATGTCGCGGCGGACGATGCGGACGATCTCGTCGTAGGCGGCGAGGTCGGTCGGGTCGGTGAAACCGACGCGCAGGCGGCCGTTGACCTCGTCGGTGACATCCAGCACCAGCGCGCGGAAGCGCCGCGCCTGCGCCTCGGGCAGCAGCTTGATCAGTTCCGGGCGGGGGTTGAAATGCTTGAGGTCGAGGAAGGGGATGCGCAGCTGGCCGGCGAGCGCGCGCGAGATGCCCTCCTCGGTGACGTAGCCGCTATCGACGAAGATGCGGCCGAGCTTGCGCCCGCTGCGCTTCTGCTCTTCCAGCGCCATCTTCAGCTGCTCGTCGGTGAGCAGCCCCTGCTGAATCAGCAGATCGCCAAGACGGATTTTCTCCGGACGCGCCATGCCAAGCTCCAGTATTATTCTGTTCTGGTTGCCACCTACTCCCAGCGGCCGATTCTAACCGCATTCGCCGTCGGCCACCGTGTCATCTTTGTCACGTCACCCATGTTCTCCGTCGTCCTCTACCAGCCCGAAATCCCGCCCAACACCGGCAACGTCATCCGCCTCTGCGCCAACACCGGCGCCGAATTGCACCTCGTCGAACCGCTCGGCTACCGCTGGGACGACCGCGAGCTGAAGCGGGCCGGCCTCGACTACCACGAATACACGCGCGTGCGGCGGCACGCCGACTGGGCGGCGTGCACGGCCGTGCTGGCGGGAAGAAGGATGTTCGCACTGACGACCAAGGCCAGCCGGCGCCACGACGCGCCGGCGTTCCAGCCCGGCGACGTCTTCGTCTTCGGCCCGGAGAGCCGCGGCCTGCCGGACGAACTGCTGGCCGAATTCGCGCCGGAGCAGCGGCTGCGCCTGCCGATGCTGCCGGAGCGGCGCAGCGTCAATCTCTCGAACGCGGTCGCGGTGACGGTCTACGAGGCCTGGCGGCAGCAGGACTTCGCCGGCGGCATCTGAACGGGGGAACGCGGGAGAGCGACGGCCGGTTCAGGCCATCTCGATCTTCGGGTCGCGCGCGAGCAGCTGCTCGACGGCTGCGGCGGCGCCGACGCCGTGGTGCAGGATGGCGTCGACCGCCTGCGTGATCGGCATCTCGATGCCCAGCTGCTGCGCCAGCCGCGCCACTTCGCGCGCGGTGCTGACGCCTTCGGCGACGTGGCCGAGCTCGGCGAGGATCTGCGGCAACGTCTTGCCGGCCGCGAGCGCCAGGCCGACGCGGCGGTTGCGCGAGAGGTCGCCGGTGCAGGTGAGGATCAGGTCGCCCATGCCGGCCAGCCCCATGAAGGTCTCGCGCTTGCCGCCGAGCGCCAGCCCGAGGCGGGCGATCTCGGCCAGCCCGCGGGTGATCAGCGCGGCGCGGGCGTTCAGCCCGAGGCCGAGGCCGTCGGAGATGCCGGTGGCGATCGCCAGCACGTTCTTCACCGCGCCGCCGACCTCGACGCCGGGCAGGTCGTCGTTGGCGTAGATGCGCAGCCGCGGCGTGTGCAGCGCGAGCGCGGTGTCGCGGGCGAAGTCGGCGTCGTTGGCGGCCAGCGTCACCGCCGTCGGCAGCCCCTGCGCCACCTCCTCGGCGAAGCTCGGGCCGGACAGCGCGCCGTAGACGGCATCGCCCCCCAGCTCCTCGCCGGCGATCGCGTGCGGCAGCTTGGCGGTGCCCGCCTCCAGCCCCTTGCACACCCACACCAGCGGCTTCACCTGGCGCTCGGCGACGAGGCGCTGCAGCGTCGGGCGCAGGCCGGCGAGCGGCGTCGCCACCACCAGCAGGTCGGCGCCGGCAACGGTCGCGGAAAAATCGGATTCGACGGCGAGGCCGTCGGGCAGCCGGTAGCCGGGCAGGAAGCGGCGGTTCTCGCGCGTCTCGCGCATCGTCTGCACCACCTCGGCCTCGCGCGCCCACAGCGTCACGCGGTGGCGGCCGGCGAAGGCGATCGCCAGCGCGGTGCCCCAGGCACCGGCGGAGAGGACGCCGACGTTCATAGTCCCCAGACCTGGTTGCCGCGGACGAAGCCGCTCTGGCCGTCGCGGTGGCGCACCTTGGCCCAGCCGCCGACACCGGCTTCGAGCAGTTCGAGGGCGACGCCCTTCTCCGCCTCGAAGGCGAGCGGCGACTCGTCGCTCGCCTCGCGGCGCACCTGCGCGCGGTCGGCGACGACCTGCACGGTGCGCTGCTCGGACAGGTACTTCCGTTCGATCCAGGCCAGCCCGCCGTCGGCGTCGCGCACCTTGGCCCAGCCTTCCAGGCTGACCACCGGCTCGACCGGCGTATGGCGGCGGATGACGAAGAGCGGCTTGCCCTTCACCGACGGCGCGTCGTAGAGGACGGTCGCCGTCTCGACCGAGCGGTAGTCGATGGCGAAGGCCGGGACCGATGCGAGCAGCAGCGCGAGACCGGCCGGCAGGGTGATCGGAAGGCGCTTCGCCATGCGCGGCTCCTTACTGGACGGGAACTTCGTGCGGGCCGGCGGCGGCCTGCTGCGCCTGCGCCTCCTGCAGTCGCGCCATGTACATGCCCTCGAAGTTGACCGGCTGCAGCACCACCGGCGAGAAGCCGGCACGGGTGACCGCGTCCGAGACCACTTCGCGCGCGTACGGGAAGAGGATGTTCGGGCAGGCGACGGCGAGCAGCGGCTCGAGGTTCTCGTCGGGCACGTTGAAGATGCGGAAGATGCCGGCCTGGCCGACCTCGACCAGGAAGACAGTCTTCTCTTCGATGCGCGCGGTGACGGTGACCGTCAGCGTGACTTCGTAGGCGCCGTCGCCGAGGTTCTGCCCGTTCGTCTGCAGCTGGATCTCGACCTGAGGATTTTCCTGCGCGAGGAAGATTTCCGGCGCATTCGGCACTTCGACCGAGAGGTCCTTCAGGTACAGTTTTTCGATCGAGAAGGACGGGGCTTCCTGCGGTTCGCTCATGGCAAGGCTTTCTTCGTAAGGTAGGTGAATCGGGAAATCAGTTCGTCGCGCCGGTCAGCAGCGGCAGCAGCCCGCCGGCATGGTCGAGGGCGACCAGGTCGTCGCAACCGCCGACGTGCGTGTCGCCGATGTAGATCTGCGGCACGGTGCGGCGACCGGTCTTCTGCATCATTTCGTCGCGGCGCGCCGGGTCGAGGTCGATGCGCACCTTCTCGATCTCGCCGACGCCGCGGGCCTTCAGCAGCTGCTCGGCACGGACGCAATAGGGGCAGACGGCGGTGCTGTACATCAGCACCCGCGGCCGGCTCACTTGCGCCCCCCCTTGCCGGTCAGCGGCAGGCCGGCCTTGTTCCAGGCAGCGACGCCGCCGTCGAGGTTGAAGACGCGGTCGAAGCCGAGCTTCTGCAGCTCCTTGACCGCCTTCACGCTGCGGATGCCGGTCTCGCAGCAGACGATCACCGGCTTGCCCTTCATTTTCTCGAGGTCGGCCGCGCGCTCGGCGAACTTGGCGACCGGGATGTTCTTCGCGCCGAGCAGGTGGCCGTTGGCGAATTCGCCGGCATCGCGAACGTCGATCACCTGCGCGTCCTCGCGGTTGATCAGCTTGGTCGCTTCGCCGGTGGTCACGCGCGGACCGCCGCCGAAGAAGCCGGTCGCGAACAGCATCGCGCCGCTGGTCACGGTGAGGATGACGAGCAGCAGGTTTTGTTGAATGAACTCCAAGGGAACTCCGTCGATGATGAAATGCCGTCGCCGCGCCCCCGTCGGCCGGGGTACGCCGCAGTCCGGCCTACGCGTTCAGGGGAATGCCGCAGAAGACTTCGCGCATCATACCGATCAACTGCAGCGTGCGCTGGTCGCCGACCCGGTAGTAGACCCGGTTCGCGTCCTTGCGCGTCAGCAGAACCCCCTTTTCGCGAAGGATCGCCAGGTGCTGCGAGATGTTGCTCTGGGACGTGCCGACCGCATCGACGATTTCCTGCACGCAGGCCTCTTCCGGGCCGATCACGCAGAGAATCTTGAGCCGCAGCGGATGCGAGATCGCCTTCAGGGCGCGCGCCGCCTGCTCGATGTGCTCCTGCTTTTCGATGAGGTTGATGGTGTGTTCCAAGATGACCGAAGCTCGTGCGGTGAGCTGATTCATTATAAAATGTTTCACCAGTTTAACCCAATGGATGCGGCCGGCCGGCGATTTCTTGCGCCGATCGCGACGCCTTGCCGGCGGGTGCATTCCGGGCCTTCCCAACCGACACCTGCCCCATGCACATGATCGCCACGACCCGTCCTCATCGGCGGCAGGCCCCCACCCTCTCCGCAGCGGCCGGCGCGGCTGCTTCCGCCATTGCCCGCCGCCCGTAAGCGCACCCGCCGGCTGCTCGCCGCCGCCGGCGGCGCCCTCGCCCTCGTCGCGCCGTGGACCGCCCTCGCCGCGCCGCCGGCCCAGGGCGAGATCGTCGAGAAGCAGGCCGACCTGAAGGAGCTGCGCGCCCGGATCGAGGAGCTGCGCAAGGAAATCTCCTCCGCCGAAGGCTCGCGCGCCGAGGTCGCCGACCAGCTGAAGGACTCGGAGCGCTCGATCTCGCACCTGCAGCGCGAACTGCGCGAGCTCGGCGAAGAGAAGGGCGACCTGCAGTCGTCGCTGCGCGAGCTCGGCCAGCAGTCGAAGACGCTGGAAGCGCAGCTGGCGGCGCAGCAGGCGCAGCTCGAACGCCTGCTCTACAACCAGTACCTGCGCGGCACGCCGGATTCGCTGCAGCTGCTGCTCAACGGCAACGACCCGAACCAGGTCGCCCGCGACCTCTACTACCTCGGCGCCGTCGCCAAGGCGCGCAGCGAGCTGCTGGCGCAGATCGACGCCAACCTGAAGAAGAAGCAGGCGCTCGCCGCCAGCACCCGCGAACGCGCAGCGGCGCTGGCGATGGTCGAGGAGAAGCAGAAGGAGCGGCACGAGAAGCTGCTCGCCCAGCGCGAGCAGAAGAAGGCGACGCTGTCGAAAATCTCGGCGCAGATCGCCGCACAGAAGAAGGCGGTCGGCAACCTGCAGCGCGACGAGAAGCGGATGACGCAGCTGATCAGCCGGCTGACCAAGCTGATCGCCGCGCAGAGCCAGCCGAAGCGCGCCCCCGTTCCGGGCACGACCCGGGCGACGCCGGCCCCGGCCGCTCCCGGCATCGAGAACGAGCACCTGCCGCAGGCGGCACCGGCCGGCAGCTTCGCGCGCCTGCGCGGCAACCTGCGCCTGCCGGTGAAAGGCACGGTCGCCAACCGTTTCGGTAGCGCGCGCCAGGAAGGCAGCAGCTGGAAAGGGCTGTTCATCCGCAGCCCGGGCGGCAGCGAAGTGAAGGCGATCGCCGGCGGCCGCGTCGTCTTCGCGGAATGGCTGCGCGGCTTCGGCAACCTGCTGATCATCGACCACGGCGACGCCTACCTGTCGATCTACGGCAACAACGATGCCTTGCTGAAGAATGTCGGCGACGCGGTGCGCGGCGGCGACACCGTTGCCACCGTGGGCAACAGCGGTGGCAACCCGGAATCGGGGCTATACTTCGAAATCAGGCATCAGGGGCAGCCCGTAGACCCCCTGAAATGGGCCTCTCTCAAGTAATTCGGGCAGGAGTTCAGGAATGGCAGGCAAGTTGAAAAAGGCGGGTCTGATCGGCACCGGTTTCGTCGCGGGCGTACTGATCAGCCTTCAGTTCTCGGCGATCGCGGACAAGGAGGTCCGCAGCGGCCTGCCGGTCGAGGAACTGCGCACCTTCGCCGAGGTCTTCAACGCGATCAAGCAGGGCTACGTCGAGCCGGTCGAGGACAAGAAGCTGATCACGCACGCGATCAGCGGCATGCTCTCCAACCTCGACCCGCACTCCGCCTACCTCGACGCCGACGCCTTCAAGGACCTGCAGGTCGGCACGCAGGGCGAGTTCGGCGGCCTCGGCATCGAGGTCGGCATGGAGGACGGCCTGGTCAAGGTCATCTCGCCGATCGAGGACACTCCCGCCTACCGCGCCGGCGTCAAGGCCGGCGACCTGATCTTCAAGCTCGACGACACGCCGGTGAAGGGCCTGACGCTGTCGGATGCGGTGAAGAAGATGCGCGGCAAGCCGAAGACCCAGATTCGGCTCTCCATCCTCAGGAAGGGCGAGGCCAAGCCGCTCGAGATCACGCTCACGCGCGAGGTGATCAAGGTACAGAGCGTCAAGTCGAAGCTGGTCGAGCCCGGCTACGGCTACATCCGCGTCACCTCGTTCCAGGAGAATACCGGCGCCTCGGTGGTCAAGCACCTCAACGACCTGTACAAGGCCGGCACGCTGAACGGGCTCGTGCTCGACCTGCGCAACGACCCGGGCGGCCTGCTCAACGCCGCCGTCGGCGTCTCCGCCGCCTTCCTGCCGCCGAAGACGCTGGTCACCTCGACCGACGGCCGCACCGAGGACGCCAAGCACAAGTATTTCGCCACCGCCGACGACTACCTGCGCGGCGGCAAGCGCGACGACTACATCAAGGAAGTGCCGCCGCAGGCCTACAAGGTGCCGATGGTGGTGCTGGTCAACGGCGGCTCGGCGTCGGCCTCGGAGATCGTCGCCGGCGCGCTGCAGGACCACAAGCGGGCGGTGATCATGGGCACGCAGACCTTCGGCAAGGGCTCGGTGCAGAGCGTGCTGCCGCTGCCCGGCAACACCGCGATCAAGCTGACCACGGCCCGCTACTACACGCCGTCGGGCCGCTCGATCCAGGCCAAGGGCATCGAACCCGACATCGTCGTCGAGGAAACGCCGAACGGCGACAGCTTCAAGCGCGTGCGCGAAATCGATCTCGAGCGCCACCTCGACAACGACAAGGACGGCGCACCGGCGAAGGACGCGGCGAAGCCACAAGGCAAGGCGCCGGCAAAACCGAAGCCGAACAGCGGCAAGGAAGAGGACGACAAGGACTCGCCGCACGCCGAACCCGCCGCCAAGAGCGACTACCAGCTGGGGCAGGCGATCAACCTTCTCAAGGGTTTGCAGATCATGCAGAATAAGCCTTGACGGCTTAGTTCCCGGGAGGGGAAAAATGGCACCGCACAGCGCCGCGAAGAAGGACCCCTGGCTGCACAAGCAGCGGGAAATCCTGTTTGCCAAATTTCCCCCGGGACAGGTTCCCGAGGCCAGCGACCACCTCGCCGCCAAAGAGGAGCTGGAAGTCGTGCCGCACGTCGAGAAGCGCGCCGTCGCCGTCGGCTACGAGCTGACCCGCTACACGCTCGGCGACCTCGAGGAGGAGCTGGTCGAGAAGGGCTTCCACCTCGACAACACGCTGCTCTCCAAGCTGACCCGGGCGCTGATCCACTACGTCGAGGAAACGCAGCTGCACAACCTGGAAGCGCCGGAATACCGCCTCAAGCGCTCCGACGAGGCCTACGTGCACGCCTGGGAACAGCACCCCCACGGCGACCACGACGACACGCCGCCGGAGTGGCGGGAATACAAGTAAGCCGCCGCCCACCTCCCGCCGCCCCGCCGCAGGCCGCGCGTCCGCTGCCGGCGGCGCGCCATTCGCGATGAACGACCAGCAACTCCTCCGCTATTCCCGTCACCTGCTGCTCGACCAGATCGGTATCGAAGGCCAGCAGCGCATCGTCGGCGCGCACGCGCTGGTGATCGGCGCCGGCGGCCTCGGCTCGCCGGCCGCGCTCTACCTCGCCTCGGCCGGCGTCGGCCGGATCACGCTGGCCGACGGCGACACGGTGGACCTGACCAACCTGCAGCGGCAGATCCTGCACACGCAGGAGCGCGTCGGCGAGCAGAAGGCCGTCTCCGGCCGCACCGCGCTCGGCCTGATCAACCCCGAGGTACGCGTGGACGCCGTCACCGCACGCCTCGCCGGCGCCGCGCTCGACGCCGCGGTCGCCGCTGCCGACGTGGTGCTCGACTGCTGCGACAACTTCGCCACCCGGCATGCCGTCAACCGTGCCTGCGTACGCCACCGCAAGCCCCTGGTCTCGGGCGCGGCGATCCGTTTCGACGGCCAGCTGTCGGTGTTCGATCCGCGCCGCGACGGCTCGCCGTGCTACCACTGCCTGTTTCCGGAAGGCGAGGACGTCGAGGAGGTGCGCTGCGCGGTGATGGGCGTCTTCGCGCCGCTGACCGGCATCATCGGCGCGATGCAGGCGGCCGAGGCGCTGAAGCTGCTGGCCGGCTGCGGCGAACCGGCGGTCGGCCGGCTGCTGCTGCTCGACGGGCTGACGATGGAATGGCGCAGCGTGAAGTTCGGCCGCGACCCGGGCTGCGCGGTCTGCGGCACCGCAGGCGGCGCCGACGAACCCGTGCGGGACGCCGGACGCGAATCGCCGGCGGCCGCCCCGGCCTGCCGGGCAACGCCGCGCTGATTCAACGCCGCCGCCGCGGCGAACCCGGCGCCTCGCGCCGGCTACTCGGCAAAGCGGGCAATGAGGCGAAGGTCGGCGCCGACCGGGCGCAGGTCGCGCCACTGCAGCTGGCGCCTGTCGGCGAGCGCGGCCAACGCCGGCAGGTCGAACAGCCCGCGCGCGGCGTCACCGACCAGGCACGGCGCCAGGTAGAGCAGCAGTTCGTCGACCAGGCCCTCCCGCAACAGCGAACCGTTCAGGCGTGCGCCGGCCTCGGCGTGCACCTCGTTGATGCCGCGGCGCGCCAGCTCGGCGAGCGCCGCCGACAGATCGACCTTGCCGGCGGCGTTCGGCAGCAGCAGCACCTCGGCACCGCGCGCGGCGAGCGCCCCGGCGCGCGCAGCATCGGCGACGGCGCCGATCACCAGCAGCGGCCCGCCGTCGAGGATGCGCGCCGTCGGCGGCGTCTCCAGCCGGCTGTCGACGACGACGCGCAGCGGCTGCCGCGTCGTCTCGACGTCGCGCACGGTGAGCTGCGGATCGTCGTCGCGGACCGTGCCGACCCCCGTCAGGATCGCACAGGCTCGGGCGCGCCAGCGGTGACCGTCGCGGCGCGCCTCGGCACCGGTGATCCACTGGCTCTCGCCGTTCGCCAGCGCGGTCTTGCCGTCGAGGCTGGCGGCGGCCTTCAGCCGCAGCCAGGGACGGCCACGGGTCATGCGCGCGACGAAGCCGATATTGAGTTCGCGCGCCTCGTGTTCGAGCAGCCCGTGCTCGGTGACGACGCCGGCGGCGTGCAGCCGCGCCAGGCCCTGGCCGGCGACCAGCGGATTCGGGTCGGCCATCGCCGCGACGACGCGGCCGACGCCGGCGGCAAGCAGCGCGTCGACGCAGGGCGGCGTGCGGCCGTGGTGATTGCAGGGTTCGAGCGTGACGTAGGCGGTCGCGCCACGGGCGGCGGCGCCGGCCGCCTGCAGCGCATGCACCTCGGCGTGCGCCTCGCCGGCACGCGCATGCCAGCCCTCGCCGACGACGGCGCCGTCCCGGACCAGCACGCAGCCGACGCGGGGATTGGGGGAGGTGGTGTAGAGGCCGCGCTCGGCCAGCCGCAGCGCGCGCGCCATGAAGTCGTGATCGGCGGCGCTGAACATCGGGGGAAGGCTAGCGCCGGCGGGCCGCCGGCTTGGTCGACACTTCGCGGATCACGTCGGAGAAGTCGTCGACGTCCTCGAAGTCGCGATAGACGGAAGCGAAGCGGATGTAGGCGACCTTGTCGATCTTCTTCAGCTCGCGCATCACCATCTCGCCGAGCTTCTCCGACGGGATCTCGCGCTCGCCGAGCGCGAGCAGCTTCTCCTCGATGCGCGCGATCGCGCCCTCGACCGCCTCGGTCGTCGCCGGGCGCTTCCTCAGCGCCAGCCAGAAGCTGGCGGCGAGCTTCTCGCGGTCGTAGTCGACGCGCGAGCCGTTCTTCTTCACCACCTGCGGCAGCCGGATCTCGGCCCGCTCGTAGGTGGTGAAGCGCTTGTCGCAGGTCAGGCAGCGACGGCGGCGACGGACGATGTCGCCATCGTCGTTGATGCGGGTATCAACGACGGTGGTTTCCTCGGCGCCGCAGAACGGGCATTTCATTTCTAACTCCGATGAAAGTGCTGTACGCCGCCCGAACTAGGCGCGCCCACCGTAGACAGTAGAACTGCTACGGCAAGGCGGGCACAACGACGTGCGGGCAAGTACGGCATTTTCATGCTCCGTACACCGGGAATTTCCGGCACAGTGCGGCGACCTCCTCGCGCACGCGGGCGAGCACCGCCTCGTCGTGCGGCGCGTCGAGCACGTCGGCGACCAGGTGCGCGATGCGCTCGGCCTCGATCTCGGTGAAGCCGCGCGTGGTCATCGCCGGCGAGCCGATGCGGATGCCGGAGGTGACGAAGGGCTTCTGCGGATCGTTCGGGATGCCGTTCTTGTTCACCGTGATGTGCGCACGACCGAGCGCCGCCTCGGCATCCTTGCCGGTGATGTTCTTGGCACGCAGGTCGAGCAGGAAGACGTGGCTCTCGGTGCGGCCGGAGACGACGCGCAGGCCGCGCTCCTCGCCGAGCACGCGCGCCATCACGCGGGCATTGTTGATCACCTGTTCCTGGTAGTTCTTGAACTCCGGCGTCGCCGCTTCCTTGAAGGCCACCGCCTTGGCGGCGATCACGTGCATCAGCGGGCCGCCCTGCAGGCCGGGGAAGATCGCCGAGTTGATCGCCTTCTCGTGCTCGGCCTTCATCAGGATGATGCCGCCGCGCGGGCCGCGCAGCGTCTTGTGCGTGGTCGAGGTGACGACGTCGGCGTGCGGCACCGGGTTCGGGTAGAAGCCGGCGGCGATCAGTCCGGCGTAGTGCGCCATGTCGACCCAGAAGACGGCGCCGACTTCCTTCGCCACCTTGGCGAAGCGCTCGAAGTCGATGCGCAGCGCGTAGGCCGAGGCGCCGGCGACGATGATCTTCGGCTTGTGCTCGCGGGCGAGCGCTTCCATCTTGTCGTAATCGATGGCTTCGTTGGCGTCGAGGCCGTAGGCGACGACGTTGAACCACTTGCCGGACATGTTGAGCGGCATGCCGTGCGTCAGGTGGCCGCCCTCGGCGAGGCTCATGCCCATGATCGTGTCGCCCGGCTTGGCGAAGGCCATCAGCACCGCCTGGTTGGCCTGCGAGCCGGAGTTCGGCTGGACGTTGGCGCAGTCGGCGCCGAACAGCTTCTTCAGGCGGTCGATGGCCAGCTGCTCGGCCTTGTCGACGAATTCGCAGCCGCCGTAGTAGCGCTTGCCGGGATAGCCCTCGGCGTACTTGTTGGTCAGCTGCGAGCCCTGCGCCTGCATCACCGCATGGCTGACGTAGTTTTCCGAGGCGATCAGCTCGATGTGCTCTTCCTGGCGGCGGTTCTCTTCTTCGATCGCGCCCCACAGTTCGGGATCGACTTTGCTCAGGGTGTCTTTCGCGGAAAACATCGTGGCCTCTCAAACCATTGAAAAAGGGGCGAATTATACCATGCTGCAGAGCGGCAAACGGCTCACGCCAGATCGAGCTCGTCGAGTGCGCCGTGGTCGAGGTGGCGGGTCTCCGCCCAGGACTCGATACGCCAGCCGTCCGCCGCCGCAACCACCCAGTTCAGCCCGGTGTTGGGGATATGGAAGTCGCGCGGCAGCTGCAGCGGATTGGCGCGCACGAAGCGGTTGATGATGTCGAGCACGCCGCCGTGGGTGACCACCGCGACGGTGGCACCGGGGTGCGCGACCCGCATCGCCTCGATCCGCCCGGTGACGCGCGCGAACAGCGTACGCAGGCTTTCCCCGCCCTGCGGGAAGGCGTAATCCGGTTCGCGATGCTCGAAAGCCCGGTAATCGTCGGGAAAACGCCGCTTCGCCTCGTCGTAGGTCAGGCCCTCGAAGACCCCGTAGCGCCGCTCGCGCAGCTCCGGCGCCAGCTGCAGCGGCAGGCCGAGCGCCGCGGCGAGGCGCTCGGCGGTCTGCCGGGCGCGCAAGAGGTCGCTGCTGTAGAGCACGGTCGGCGGCGACGGCGCGGCCGCCAGCCAGCGGCCGGCCAGTTCGGCCTGGTGCAAGCCCTCATCGTCGAGACCGACGTCGGTATGCCCCTGGATGCGCCGTTCGGCATTCCACGGCGTTTCGCCGTGCCGAACGAAGCAGAATCGCGTGATTGCCATGCCGCAGCCCTCTGTTTTCGCATTATGGAAAGCAATGCGGATAAATGAATCCGTGCAAAAATAAGCACCTAGTCAGAAGCACGTCAGGTCGTCTGACAACTTTCGTGTTATCATCAGTTCAGGTTATCAGGCCACAAGCCGGATAACATTTCTGCCAAACCGGTACCAGAAGACCGGGATTTTATCGCCATACTTGGAGGGACAGCCCGTGAATGTATTACTCAGCTTGTCGCGCCTCATCGACGCGATGAACGAGAAACTCGGCAGGGGGGCCATGTGGCTCATTCTTGCCGCCGTAGTCATCAGCACGCTCAACGCGATCGTGCGCAAGGCCTTCAACTACAGCTCGAACGCCTTCCTCGAAATCCAGTGGTACCTGTTCGCCGGCGTCTTCCTTTTCGGCGCGGCGTACACGCTGCTGCACAACGAGCACGTCCGCATCGACGTCGTCAGCGGCCGCTTCTCCAAGCGCACGCAGACCTGGATCGAAGTCTTCGGCACGCTGTTCTTCCTGCTGCCGATGTGCTTCATGATCCTCTGGCTGTCGGTTCCGTTCGCGCTGCACTCGTACCAGAGCGGCGAGATGTCGGTGAACGCCGGTGGCCTGATCCTGTGGCCGGTCAAGGCCTTGCTGCCGATCGGTTTCTCGCTGCTGACGCTGCAGGGTTTCTCGGAGCTGATCAAGCGCCTCGCCTTCCTGATGGGCCGCATCCCCGATCCGACCGAGAAGCACGACTTCCCGACCGCGGAAGAAAACCTGATCGAAGAAATCAAGAAAATGCGCGGGGAGAGCTGAGATGACCGAATTCCTGATCCACAACATGGCGCCGATCATGTTCGCCGCCATGGTTCTCTTCCTGCTGGTCGGCTACCCGGTCGCCTTCGCGCTGGCCGCCAACGGCATCTTCTTCGGCCTGATCGGCATCGAGCTCGGCCTGCTGCAACCCTCGTTGTTCGGCGCCATGCCCGAGCGCATCTTCGGCGTGATGAACAACGACACACTGCTGGCGATCCCGTTCTTCACCTTCATGGGCCTGATCCTCGAACGCTCGGGAATGGCCGAAGACCTGCTCGACACGATCGGACAGCTGTTCGGACCGATCCGCGGCGGCCTCGCCTTCGCAGTGATCTTCGTCGGTGCGCTGCTCGCCGCGACCACCGGCGTCGTTGCCGCTTCGGTGATCTCGATGGGCCTGATCTCACTGCCGATCATGCTGCGCTACGGGTACGACCGGCGACTCGCCTCCGGCGTCATCGCCGCCTCCGGCACGCTGGCGCAGATCATCCCGCCGTCGCTGGTGCTGATCATCATGGCCGACCAGCTCGGCCGCTCGGTCGGCGACATGTACAAGGGCGCCTTCATCCCCGGCTTCGTGCTGACCGGCCTCTACGTCGGCTACATCGTCCTGGTGGCGCTGGCCAAGCCGAAGATGTGTCCGGCGCTGCCGGCGGAGGCGCGCAGCTTCCGCGAGCCGAGCGGCAAGTCCGGCGCGGCGTCGCTGCTGGTACTGACCGCGGTCTCGGTCGCGGCCGCCGTCGCCTTCGCCAAGACGCTGCCGGCCGAAACCGCGCTCGACGAAACGATCGTGCTGGCGATGATGGTCGGCATCGGCGTCGCCTTTGCCGCTGCTGTGATCAACAAGCTGTTCAAGATCGGCCTGCTCTCGGCGATGGCAGAGAAGGCGACCTTCGTGCTGATCCCGCCGCTGGCGCTGATCTTCCTCGTGCTGGGCACGATCTTCCTCGGTGTCGCAACGCCGACCGAAGGCGGCGCGATGGGCGCCGCCGGCGCGCTGGTGATGGCCATGTCGCGCAAGCGCCTGAACGTCGGGCTGATGCAGCAGGCGATGAACTCGACCTTGAAGCTGACCACTTTCGTCGTCTTCATCCTGCTCGGCGCGCGCGTCTTCTCGCTGACCTTCTACGGCGTCGACGGCCACAAGTGGGTGGAAGAGCTGCTGCTCGACCTGCCCGGCGGCGAGCTCGGCTTCCTGATCGTGGTCAACGTGATGATCTTCCTGCTCGCGTTCTTCCTCGACTTCTTCGAACTGGCCTTCATCGTCGTACCGCTGCTGGCCCCTGCCGCCGACAAGCTGGGCATCGACCTGATCTGGTTCGGCGTGCTGCTGGCGGTCAACATGCAGACGTCGTTCATGCACCCGCCCTTCGGCTTCGCGCTGTTCTATCTGCGGTCGGTCGCCCCGGCGAAGGAGTACGTCGACAAGGTTACCGGGCAGAAGACCGACCCGGTGACGACGATGCAGATTTACTGGGGCGCCGTACCGTTCGTCGTCATCCAGATCATCATGGTCGGCCTGGTCATCGCCTTCCCGCAGATGGTCACCGGCGGGCTGGACAAGGCCGCGGCGGTCGATCTGGACACGATCAAGATCGACGCGCCGGCGAGCGACTACGCGCCACCGCCGCCGATCGGCGGCGACAGCCAATCGGCCGCGCCGCAGGAAGAAGACCCGAACAAGGCCTTCCTCGACGCGATGAAGAAGGAAGCCGAGGCGGCGAAGAAGTAAGGCGCCTGCCACACCCAACGGGAGCCTGCGCGGCTCCCGTTTTTTTTTGAGGCCCCCAGCAAAACCGCCCGGCGCGGCCAGGCCCGCCGTCGGCACCCGGCAACGACGTCGCCGCAAGGCCACCGGAAAGGCCCGACGCCGGCAATCCCCAGAGGTCCGCGCGCCACGAAACCAGCGCGGCGACAGATGCCCGCCACGGCGACGGCACTGCGGCCGGAACTTACCCTCCCGACGCGTCGCCTTTCCGCGGATGCCAGCACCGCCCACCGGCACTCGTCGCGACGCGCCGCCGCCAGCCTTCTGCAATGCCCGTAACCGGTCGCCGGGCGGGCTGGCACCGCCGGCGCCGAACAAAAAAAAAAAACGGGCGCCGAAGCGCCCGTTGCTTTTTGCCGGGGTGTCAGGTCAGCGCACGCTGGCCATGAAGTTGTGGTACGTGCCCTCGGCGATGCGGCCCCAGAGGACCTGATCGGCCTGGAACTTCTTCATGTCGTCGTAGACCTTCTTGAAGGTCGCGTTCTTCGCCGAGGTCTCGGCGTAGAGCTCCTGGGCGGCCTTGTAGCAGGCGTCCATGACGTCCTTCGGGAACGGGCGCAGCTGCGCGCCGCCGGCGATCAGTTGCTTGAGCGCGGTCGGGTTCTTCGCATCGTACTCGGCCATCATCTCGACGTGGGCGTCGGCCGCGGCGATTTCGAGAATCGCCTGGTATTCCTTCGGCAGCGCGTCCCACGCCTTCTTGTTGACCAGCACCGACAGCTGCGGACCACCTTCCCACCAGCCGGGGTAGTAGTAGAACTTGGCGACCTTGTTGAAGCCGAGCTTCTGGTCGTCGTACGGGCCGACCCATTCAGCGGCGTCGATGGTGCCCTTTTCCAGCGCCGGGTAGATGTCGCCGCCGGCGATCTGCTGCGGCACGGCGCCCAGCTTGGAGATGACCTGGCCGGCGAAGCCGCCGATACGCATCTTCAGGCCTTCCATGTCCTTGACCGTCTTGATTTCCTTGCGATACCAGCCGCCCATCTGGACGCCGGTGTTGCCGCAAGGCAGGTTGTGGACGTTGTAGGTGGCGAAGAACTCGCGCATCAGCTTGAGGCCGTTGCCGTGGCGGTACCAGGCGTCGAGCTGGCGGTTGGTCAGGCCGAACGGCAGCGCGCAGTCGAAGGCGAATGTGGGATCCTTACCGACGAAATAGTAGGAGGCGGTGTGGCAGCACTCGACGGTACCGTCCTTGGTGGCGTCCAGCACCTGCAGGCCGGGGACGATTTCGCCGCCGGCGAAGACCTGGATCTGGAACTTGCCGCCGGTGGCTTCGGCCACGCGCTTGGCGAAGGTCTCGGCGCCGCCGTAGATGGTATCCAGGCTCTTCGGGAAGCTGGACGCGAGACGCCACTTGACGGTCGGCGCGCTCTGCGCGATCGCCGGCATGGCGACGGCGCCAACGGCGAGACCTGCACCTGCTTTTTTCAGAAAGGAACGACGTTCCATAGAGTTGTCTCCTCCAAGTTGAACAAAAAACAGCGAGTCGATTATAGCCACAGCGACGGCATCGTAACTCTTTTCACAATACGGAACATTCCGCGTGAAAAGCTCACCGCGCAAGCGTTTCCGCACTATCGGGGGAGATTCCGGCCAAAACCGCCTCCCATTCAATCTGAGCCGAAAACCGGGTCATCATACAACTTTTTGCCAACAAGTGAACCCCGTCCCCGGAGCCCCCTGTTTCAGGGGGCGACGGGATTCGGACGAGGGGCTGCGGGAGGGGCGGAGAAGGAAGACCGGCTCAGTTGCCGGCGACCTTCATGCCGTCGACGAGGAGCGAGCCGACCTGTTTGGAGCCGCGGCAGACGACGTCGTTGCCGACCGCGACAAGGTTGCGGAACATGTCGCGCAGGTTGCCGGCGATGGTGATCTCCTCGACCGGGTGCCGGATCTCGCCGTTCTCGACCCAGTAGCCGGCGGCGCCGCGCGAGTAGTCGCCGGTGACGTAGTTGATGCCGTGGCCGAGCAGTTCGGTGACGAGGACGCCGCGGCCCATGCGGCGGATCAGGCCGGCGAGGTCGTCGGCGCCGGGGCGGACGATCAGGTTGTGGCAGCCGCCGGCGTTGCCGGTGGTCGTCAGCCCGAGCTTGCGCGCGGTATAGACGCTGAGGAAATAGCCCTGCAGCACGCCGTCGGCGACCACCTCGCGCTCGCGGGTGGCGACGCCGTCGTTGTCGAAGGCGGCGGAGGCCAGTCCGCGCGGCAGGTGCGGGCGCTCGGCGATCGACACGTGCGCCGGGAAGAGCTGCTGGCCGAGGCTGTCGAGCAGGAAGGAAGACTTGCGGTAGAGCGCGCCGCCGCTGACTGCGTGCACGAAGCTGCCGATCAGGCTCGCCGCCAGCGGCGCCTCGAACAGCACCGGCACCTTGCAGGTGCGGATCTTCTTCGCGCCGAGGCGCGCGAGCGCGCGCCGCGCGGCGTAGTCGCCGATCGCCTCCGGCACCGCCAACGCGGCGCCGCTGCGCGCGGTCGAGTACCAGTCGTCGCGCTGCATCGCGTCGCCCTCGCCGGCGATCACCGAACAGGCGACGTAGTGGCGCGAGGTCGGGTAGCCGGCCATGAAACCGAGGCTGTTGGCGGCGACGAACTGCGCCTCCTGCGTCGACACGCTGGCCCCTTCCGAGTTGGTGACCAGCGGGCTGACGGCGAAGGCCGCATCCTCGCAGCGGCGGGCGAGATTGATCGCCGCCTCGACCGGCAGGTCCCACGGATGGTAGAGGTCGAGGTCGGGAATCGCCGTCGCCAGCAGCTCCTTCTCGGCGAGCCCGGCGCAGGCGTCCTCGGCGGTGAAGCGGGCGATGTTGAGCGCGGCATCCACCGTTTCCCGCAGCGCCGCCGGCGAGAAATCCGAGGTGCTGGCGTAGCCCTTGCGCTGGCCGAGGAAGACGGTGACGCCGACGCCCTTGTCGCGGTTGTACTCGATCGTCTCGACCTCGCCGCGGCGCACCGTCACCGACTGGCCGAAACCTTCCGAGACGTCCACGTCGCAGGCCGACGCCCCGTGCTGGCGGGCGTAGGCAAGCGCGTCGGCAGCCAGTTGCTGCAGGGTCTCGAAACGGTAGCTGAAGCGGGAAGGCTTGGCGGCACGCGGCATGGTCGGCAGTCCTGGCGTTCGGGATTGGCGGGAAAGCCGCTATCATAGCAGCCCGCCCCAGCCCACCCCGAAGCACGCCATGTCCACCGCCGACGACCGCGAACCCCTGTCGAAAACCCGCAAGAAGCAGCAGATGGAAGCGCTGCAGGAACTCGGCGAGGAACTGGCGGGGCTGCCCGCCGACAGCCTGAAGCGGATCGACATCCCCGAGCACCTGCGCGATGCGCTGCAGGAAGCGCAGCGGATGAACAGCCACGGCGCGAAGCGGCGCCAGCTGCAATACGTCGGCAAGCTGATGCGCGACCTCGACCCGGAACCGATCCGCGCCGCGCTCGCCAACCTGCGCGGCGAATCGGCGACGGAAGTGGCGCGCATGCACCGCATCGAGCGCCTGCGCACGCGGCTGATGGCAGACGAGCAGACGCTCGCCGAGATCGTCGCGGCCTTCCCCGGCGCCGACCTGCAGCACCTGCGCGCGCTGCGCCGCAGCGCGCTGAAGGAGCAGGAAGGGCAGAAGCCGCCGCGCAGCTACCGCGCGATCTTCCAGGAACTGAAGGCGCTCGACGCGGGCAAGGATGCCGCCAGCGGCGCCTCCGGAGACGACCATGACAGCGACTGACGCGGCCACGCAAACCCTGCTGATCGGCCTGGTCTCGATCAGCGACCGCGCCTCGCAGGGCGTCTACGAAGACAAGGGCATCCCGGCGCTGCGCGACTGGTTCGGCCGCGCACTGAGCTCGCCGTGGCGGATGGAGACGCGGCTGATCCCGGACGAGCAGGCAGTCATCGAAAGCACGCTGATCGAGCTGGTCGATACGGTCGGCTGCCATCTGGTGCTGACCACCGGCGGTACCGGCCCGGCGCCGCGCGACGTCACGCCGGAAGCCACGCTCGCCGTCGCCGACCGGGTGATGCCGGGCTTCGGCGAGCAGATGCGGCAGATCAGCCTCGCCTTCGTGCCGACCGCGATCCTGTCGCGCCAGGTCGGCGTGATCCGCAAGCAGGCGCTGATCCTCAACCTGCCGGGACAGCCGAAGGCTATCCAGGAAACGCTGGAGGGGCTGAAGGACGCCGACGGCCAGCCGAAGGTGCCGGGCATCTTCGCCGCCGTGCCCTACTGCCTCGACCTGATCGGCGGACCCTACATCGACACCGACGAAACGGTGGTCAAGGCCTTCCGGCCGAAGTCGGCGATCCGCGCGAAGTAGTCAGGACTCGACCAGCTCGCGGTAGCGGGCGATCTCGAAGTCGGCACCGCTCTCGATCAGCTCGATCGGCGTCAGCAGGTAGCGCTTGTCGCCGCTGGCGTACTCCAGGCTCTCGCGGATGTCGAAGGTGGCGTGCGGCAGCACCAGCCGCACCTCGCCCGGCGCGCGATCCTCCGGCAGGCGGATGCCGGGCACGCCGCTGCCCACCGAATAGGTCGCCGAACGCGGCCGCAGCTCGATCGCGGTCGCCTGCCGCGCCAGCGTCTGGATGCCGACGCCAGCCTGCGTCTCGCTGTCGCGCGAGAAGCGGCGGACGATACCGAGCACCCAGTTGTCGCCGCCCTCCGGCTGCATGCTGATCAGCGAGCCGACCTTCAGCCAGTCGCCGCGCAGGTTGTCGACCGCGGCGCCGAAGCCGCCGAGGCTGACGTTCTCGACCACCCAGCTCTCCGCCGCACGCTCCTTGCCGACGCGGGCGACCTCGCCGGCAAAGACCGTGAAGCTGTCGTCGAAGCCGTGCAGCACGGCCAGCCGCGTCTTCACGTTGTGCCGCGGGTGTTCGCGCTGCGGCGGCTGCGGCGCCCAGTACAGCGCCAGGTGGCGCAGCACCGGCAGCACCGTCTTCGCCTGGTACTGCCCGCCGAGATGCAGGTCGGTCGGCACCTCGCCGCGCTCGACGTGACGGATCAGCTCGTCGAGCGCCTTGGGCACCGCGCCCGGGGAGAAGAAGCGCAGCGTCGGCGTCATCGCCGACGGCACCTTGGCCATGCGCATCGGCGGTTGCGCCTTGGCGGCGTCGACCCAGTAGACGCCCTGCTCGTGTCCATCGGGCGAGAACGCGAAGCCGGACTGGAAATGCGCGATCAGGCGATCGGCCAGCTCGATTTCGAGCGGCAACAGGCTGTCCATCGACGAGGCATGGAAAGCCAGCACATGCAGGTATTCGCCGGCGACGGTGGTCGACCCGGGCACATTGGGATAGAGCTGCAGCGGCTTCTGCGCGACCTTGCCGGCCTCGGCGATCAGGTAGGCACGGCCGAGCCGGTGCCAGAGGTTGGCTTCGATCGGGCCGTAGCGGAACTCCATCCATTTCACCTGCTGCCCGAGCGCGGCGATGGTGCGCGCGGCGACCAGCGGCAGCGCACCGCGCAGCGCCTCGGCACCCTTTTCGCCGCCTTTGTCGCCGCTACCCTTGTCCGCCAGCGCCGTCAGGCAGCGCTCGCAGACCGCGGCGAGCAGTCCCCAGTAGCCGAAATTGGCCGACCACAGGCGCTTCTCCTCGGCGCGCGACAGCCGCGGCGTGCCGAAGTAGTCGCGCGCCAGCCGCTTCAGGTGCGGTTGCACGGCGTCGTCGAGCTGGCGGGCGACATCGAACAGCAGGTCGACGCGGAAGTCCTCGGCGTTCGCCAGCGACTCCAGCCAGCCGGCAATCTCGTCGACCGCCTTGAAGGCGTTATCCGGCGGCAGTTCGGCGAGAACCCGCTTTACCTCCTTGGCGTCGGCCAGCGGATGATCCGGCCGCGACGAGAATAGATTGAGAATCATGCTGAGCCCCCTCCGCAGTCGCCGCCCGGTCCGGCCGACCTTGTCGTTAAGCCGCCAAGTCTAGCGAGCGGAAGCGCCCCCGGGCAAGCCCGTTATTCAATATTCATGGCCGCGGCCGGGTTGGCGGCCGCCGCCGAATTCGCCGAATTCAATTAGAATGCCCGTTCGATTCTCACACCGACCCAAGCAATCCCCATGCAGCAATATCTCGACCTGATGCAGCACGTGCTGACGCACGGCAATGCCAAGACCGACCGCACCGGCACCGGCACGCGCTCGGTGTTCGGCTGGCAGATGCGCTTCAACCTCGAGGACGGCTTCCCGCTGCTGACGACGAAGAAGCTGCACCTCCGTTCGATCATCCACGAACTGCTGTGGTTCCTCGCCGGCGATACCAACATCAAGTACCTGCAGGACAACGGCGTCCGCATCTGGGACGAGTGGGCCGACGCCAACGGCGACCTCGGCCCGGTCTACGGCCACCAGTGGCGGCACTGGCAGACCGCCGACGGCCGCGAGATCGACCAGATCGTGCAGCTGGTCGAGGGCCTGAAGAAGAACCCGGACTCGCGCCGACACCTGGTCAGCGCCTGGAATCCCGGCGACGTCGAGCACATGGCGCTGCCGCCGTGCCACGCGTTGTTCCAGTTCTACGTCGCCGACGGCCGCCTCTCCTGCCAGCTCTACCAGCGCAGCGCCGACATCTTCCTCGGCGTGCCGTTCAACATCGCCTCCTATGCGCTCTTGACGCTGATGCTGGCGCAGGTCTGCGGCTACCGGCCAGGCGACTTCGTGCACACGCTCGGGGACGCACACCTGTACAGCAACCATCTGGAGCAGGCGAAGCTGCAGCTGACGCGCGCGCCGCGGCCGCTGCCGACGATGCGGCTGAACCCCGAGGTCAAGGACATCTTCGCCTTCCGCTTCGAGGACTTCACGCTCGAAGGCTACGACCCGCAGCCCCACATCCCGGCGCCCGTCGCCGTCTAGCCCATGACCCGGAGCATCGCCGACACGCCCGCCTGGCAGGCGCTCACCCGACACGCGGCGACGCTGCGCCCGAAACACCTGCGCGACCTGTTCGCCGAAGACCGGGAACGCTTCGCGCGCTTCTCGCTCGAAACCGACGGCCTGCTCTTCGACTACTCGAAGCAGCGCATCGACGCGCAGACCATCGCCCTGCTCGCCGATCTGGCGACGGAAGCCGACGTGCGCGGCTGGATCGCGCGCATGTTCGCCGGCGACGCGGTGAACGGCAGCGAGGGCCGCGCCGCGCTGCACACCGCGCTGCGCAGCAGCGCCGCGTCGCTGGTGACGCCGGCCGGCGAGGACGTGATGCCGGCGGTCCGAGACAGCCGCCAGCGCATGCGCGACTTCTGCGACGCGGTGCGCAGCGGGCGACTGCGCGGCTATTCCGGCGAGCCGATCCGCGCCGTCGTCAACATCGGCATCGGCGGCTCCGACCTCGGGCCGCGCATGGCGACCGCGGCGCTGGCCGCGTTCGCCCACCCGGCGCTGCGCATCCACTACGTCTCCAACCTCGACGCCGCCGACCTGGCGCCGGTGCTGGAGAACCTCGACCCGCGCAGCACGCTGTTCATCGTCGCCAGCAAGACCTTCACGACGCTGGAAACGCTCGCCAACGCGAAGAGCGCCCGCGACTGGCTGCTGACCGCCTCCGGCGACGCCGCCGATGCGGCGATGGCGCAGCAGTTCGCCGCAGTCACCGCCAACGCCGGCGAGGCGCTGCGCTTCGGCGTCGCCCCCGGCAAGCTGTTCGAATTCCGCGACTGGGTCGGCGGCCGCTTCTCGCTGTGGTCGCCGGTCGGCCTGCCGCTGGCGCTGGCGATCGGCATGGACGGCTTCGAGCAGATGCTCGCCGGCGCCGAGCGCATGGACCGCCACTTCCGCGACGCGCCGACCGAACGTAACCTGCCGCTGCTGATGGCGCTGCTCGGCATCTGGAACATCGACTTCCTCGGCGCCTGGAATCTGTCGATCTCGCCCTACACGCAGTCACTGCGCTGGCTGCCGGAGTACCTGCAGCAGCTGGACATGGAATCGAACGGCAAATCGCGGCGCCCGGACGGCACGCCGGTCGGCGTGCACACCGCGCCGGTGGTCTGGGGCGGCGCCGGCAGCAATACGCAGCACGCCTACTTCCAGCTGCTGCACCAGGGCGGCTGGCTGATCCCGAGCGACTTCATCGCCTGCGCCGCCAGCGACTATCCGCTCGCCGGCCACCACGAGAAACTGCTCGCCAACTGCCTGGCGCAGGCCGAGGCGCTGGCCTTCGGCAGCGACAACGGCGACCCGCTGCGCGCCTGCCCCGGCAACCAGCCGTCGTCGACGCTGCTGCTGCCGCGGCTGACGCCGTTCACCCTCGGCCAGCTGGTCGCCGCCTACGAGCACAAGGTCTGCGCGCAGGCGGCGATCTGGGGCATCAACCCCTTCGACCAGTGGGGCGTCGAACTCGGCAAGCAGCTCGCCGCCCGCCTGCTGCCGGCAATCGAGTCCGGCGCAGCGGTCGCCACCGACCCCTCGACTGCCGGGCTCGCCGCCTGGCTGCGCCGCCACCGGAGTCCGGCATGACCATCCTCTCGCTGATCGCGGCGATGGACCGCGAGCGCCTGATCGGGCGCGACAACGCGCTGCCCTGGCACCTGCCGGAAGACCTGCGCCACTTCAAGACGACCACACTCGGCAAGCCGGTGATCATGGGGCGCAAGACCTGGGAATCGCTGGGCCGGCCGCTGCCCGGCCGGCGCAACATCGTGGTCAGCCGCAACGCCGGCTACCGGGCCGACGGCGGCGAACTGGCGACCTCGCTGGAAGCCGCGCTGGCGCTGTGCGCGGACGCGGAGGAAGCCTTCGTCATCGGCGGGGCCGAACTCTACCGGCAGGCGCTGCCGCTCGCGCAGCGCATGTACCTGACGGAAGTCGACGGCCGCCACGAGGGCGACGCCTGGTTCCCCGACTTTCCCGCAGACCAATGGCGCGAAACCGCGCGCGAGGCGCACGTCAGCGCCGGCGGCATCGGCTTCGCCTTCGTGCGCTACGAGCGCCGTTGAACGCCCGCGCCGCTAGCGGCGCCCCTCCAGCCGGTTGAATTCCTCCAGGCAGCGGCCGAGTGCCTGCCCGTAGTCCTGCGGATTGCTGCCGCTGACCGCGCAGCCGCCGCCGGGGCCGGGAACGATCACGGACGCCTCCTCCCGCTGCGCCGGCGCCGGCTTTTTCTCGGCGATCTTCGCTGCGGCCGGCGGCGCTGCCGCCGCGCCGGCGACCGGCACAGCCGCCGCCGGCGACACGGCCTCGACGGCCGGTTGCGGCGCGGGCGGCGCCGGCGCGACCGGCGGCGCCAGGCGCCCGGTTTCCAGGATTTCCCGGTGCGCCTGCCGCGCCGCCTCCAGCTTCGCCAGGTTGTCCGCGTCGTGCGCCGCCGCCTGCGCGCGTGCGGCCCGCGCCTTCTCCTGTGCCGCGGCCTGCGCGGCGGCCTGTGCCTTGCCTTGCGCGTAGAACGCGACCCCACCGGCGATCAGCAGCGCCAGCAGCGCGACGATGCCGATCAGCGCCAGCAGGAAGGTGCGGCGCGGCAACACGAAGCGGCTCGGCGCATCGCCGCCGCCTTCGTCGCCATTCCCCGGTCCTGCCTCAACGGCCTGCATAAGATTCCTCGTCGACGACCACATCCACCATAGGAATCATTACGGCAGCAAACAAGGAATCTGAAGCCCCGCCGGCACGCCGAGCTGACTATTTTTTAGGCAGCAGTTGCGGTACAATCCGCGCCTTCCCCAGCCCGACCCCTCGTTTCCGCCATGGAATTCTGCGGTTTCACGCTCCGCAACAACCTCTTCGTCGCGCCCATGGCGGGCGTCACCGACCGGCCGTTCCGCCAGCTGTGCAAGACGCTCGGCGCCGGCCTCGCGGTGTCCGAGATGGTCACCTCGAATTCGCTGCTCTACGGCAGCGCGAAGACGATCCGCCGCGCCAACCATGCCGGCGAGGTCGAGCCGGTGTCGGTGCAGATCGCCGGCGCCGACCCGCAGATGATGGCCGACGCGGCGCGCCACAACGTCGCCAACGGCGCGCAGATCATCGACATCAACATGGGCTGCCCGGCGAAGAAGGTGTGCAACGTGATGGCCGGCTCGGCGCTGCTGCGCGACGAACCGCTGGTCAAGCAGATCCTCGACGCCGTCGTGCAGGCGGTGCCGGACACGCCGGTGACGCTGAAGATCCGCACCGGCTGGGACAGCCACAACCGGAACGCGCTCGCCATCCTGAAGATCGCCGAAGGCGCCGGCATCCGCGCGCTGGCGATCCACGGCCGCACGCGCTGCCAGCAGTACACCGGGCAGGCCGAATACGACACCATCCGCGCCGTCAAGGCGGCAGCCCGCATCCCGATCATCGCCAACGGCGACATCGGTTCGCCGGAGAAGGCGAAGGCGGTGCTCGACCACACCGGTGCCGACGCGGTGATGATCGGTCGCGCCGCACAGGGCCGCCCGTGGCTGTTCCGCGAAATCGAGCATTTCCTGAAGACCGGCGAGCACCTGCCGCCGGCGCGCGTCGACGAGATCCACGCCATCCTCGGCGCGCACCTGGAGGACCTCTACAGTTTCTACGGCATCGAAACCGGCGTGCGCGTCGCCCGCAAGCACATCGCCTGGTACACCAAGGGTCTGGTCGGCTCGGCCGCCTTCCGCCACGCGATGAACCAGCTGCCGACGCTGGAGCTGCAGCGGCAGGCGGTCAACGATTTCTTTTTCAGCCTCGCCGAGCAGGGCGAGCACCTTCGCTACACCGAGAGCGACAGCAGCAACGAAGCACCCGACGCGCTCGCTGCCTGAGCGGCGCCGGCAGCAAACAACAACTAAAGGGGAAGGCCACGATGGCCCGTAACAACGACATATCGGCGTGCGTCGCCGGCGCATTGGAAAAATACTTTCGCGACCTCGACGGCGAGATGCCGTCCGCGATCTACGACATGGTGCTGAAGAACGTCGAGAAGCCCATGCTCGAAGTGGTCCTGCAGCAGGCCGGCGGCAACCAGACGCTGGCGGCGGAGATGCTCGGCATCAACCGCAACACGCTCAGGAAGAAACTCACCGAATACCAACTGCTTTGATGCCCGCCATGAAAATCCGCCAAGCCCTCCTTTCCGTCTCCGACAAGACCGGCGTCCTCGACTTCGCCCAGGGGCTCGCCGCCCAGGGCGTCAAGCTGCTGTCCACCGGCGGCACCGCCAAGATGCTGCGCGATGCCGGCCTCGCCGTCACCGAGATCGGCGACTACACCGGTTTCCCGGAAATGCTCGACGGCCGCGTCAAGACGCTGCACCCGAAGGTGCACGGCGGCATCCTCGCCCGCCGCGACCTCGCCGAGCACATGGCGACGATCGAGCAGCACGGCATCCCGACCATCGACCTCGTCTGCGTGAACCTCTATCCGTTCGCCGCGACGATCGCCAAGGCCGGCGTCACGCTCGAAGACGCGATCGAGAACATCGACATCGGCGGCCCGGCGATGGTCCGCTCGTCGGCGAAGAACTACGCCGGCGTCGCCATCGTCACCGACCCCACCGACTACGCGCCGCTGCTCGCCGAAATGAAGGCGAACGACGGCGGCCTGCAGCTCGCCACCCGCTTCAACCTGGCGAAGAAGGCGTTCACGCACACCGCCCGCTACGACAGCATGATCGCCAACTGGCTGACCGGCCTCGACGACGGGGCCGAAGCCAAGCCGGCCGAGGCCGCACCGACACCGTCGATCTTCCCGGCCAAGCTGCAGCTCGCCTTCGACCGCACCGAGATCCTGCGCTACGGCGAGAACTCGCACCAGAGCGCCGCCTTCTACCGCGACGCCCAGCCGCTGCCGGGCAGCATCGCCGCCTACACGCAGCTGCAGGGCAAGGAACTCTCGTACAACAACATCGCCGACGCCGATGCGGCGTGGGAATGCGTGAAGGCCTTCGACGCCCCGGCCTGCGTCATCATCAAGCACGCCAACCCGTGCGGCGTCGCCATCGACGCGAACCTGCTCGGCGCCTACGAAAAGGCCTTCAAGACCGACTCGACTTCGGCCTTCGGCGGCATCATCGCCTTCAACGGCGAAGTCGGCCTCGATGTCGTCAATGCCATGAACGAGCGCAAGCACTTCGTCGAAGTGCTGATCGCCCCGGCCTTCAGCGCCGAAGCCAAAGCCGCCCTCGCTTCCAAGCAGAACCTGCGCGTGCTGGTCGTGCCGCTCGGTCGCGACCTCAACAAGCTCGAACTGAAGCGCGTCGGCGGTGGCCTGCTGGTGCAGACGCCGGACAACTTCACCGCGCAGGCCGCCGGCCTCAAGGTGGTGACGAAGAAGCAGCCGACCGCGCAGCAGATCGAGGATCTGCTCTTCGCCGAGCGCGTCGCCAAGTTCGTGAAATCGAACGCCATCGTCTTCTGCGGCGGCGGCATGACGCTGGGCGTCGGCGCCGGCCAGATGTCGCGCGTCGATTCGACCAAGATCGCCAGCATCAAGGCGCAGCACGCCGGCCTCGAACTGAAAGGCTCGGTCGTCGCCTCGGACGCCTTCTTCCCGTTCCGCGACGGCGTCGACGTGCTGGCCGAAGCCGGCGCCGTCGCCGTCATCCAGCCGGGCGGCTCGATGCGCGACGAGGAAGTCATTGCCGCGGCCGACGAGCATGGTCTGGCGATGGTCTTCACCGGCGCCCGCCACTTCCGCCATTGATCTGAGAGAAGCCATATGAAACTCCTCGTCATCGGTTCCGGCGGCCGCGAGCACGCGCTGGCCTGGCGCCTGGCCAAGACGCCCGGCCTGCAGAAGGTCTTCGTCGCCCCCGGCAACGCCGGCACGGCGCGCGAGCACGAGCTGCAGAACGTCAACATCACCGACCCGGCAGCGCTCGCCGACTTCGCCGAGATGGAAGGCGTGCATCTCACCGTCGTCGGCCCGGAGGCCCCGCTCGCCGCCGGCGTCGTCAACGTCTTCCGCGCCCGCGGCCTGAAGATCTTCGGGCCGACCAAGGAAGCGGCACAGCTCGAATCGTCGAAGGACTTCGCCAAGCGCTTCATGGCCCGGCACAAGATTCCGACCGCGGCCTTCGAGACCTTCTCCGACACCGCCGCCGCGCACGCCTACATCGACCGCATGGGCGCGCCGATCGTCATCAAGGCCGACGGGCTGGCCGCCGGCAAGGGCGTCGTCGTCGCCATGACGCTGGCAGAAGCGCACGCCGCCGTCGACGACATGCTCGCCGGCAACAAGCTGGGCGACGCCGGCGCCCGCGTCGTCATCGAGGAGTTCCTCGACGGCGAGGAAGCCAGCTTCATCGTCATGGTCGACGGCAAGAACGTGCTGGCGCTCGCGTCCAGCCAGGACCACAAGCGCATCGGCGACGGCGACACCGGCCCCAACACCGGCGGCATGGGCGCCTACTCGCCGGCGCCGGTCGTCACGCCGGAGATCCACGGCAAGGCGATGCGCGAGATCATCCTGCCGACGGTGCAGGGCATGATGAAGGACGGCATCCCCTACACCGGCTTCCTCTACGCCGGCCTGATGATCGGCAAGGACGGCAGCGTCAAGACGCTGGAGTTCAACTGCCGCATGGGCGACCCGGAAACGCAGCCGATCATGATGCGGCTGAAGTCGAACCTGGCCGACCTGCTCGAACACGCCGTCGCCGGCACGCTCGACCAGGTCGAGGCCGAGTGGGACCGCCGCGTCGCGCTCGGCGTCGTGCTCGCCGCCGCCAACTATCCGGACACGCCGCAGAAGGGCGACGTCATCCTCGGGCTGCCGGCCGGCAACAGCTTCGGCGAGGACGCGCACGTCTTCCACGCCGGCACCGCCGACAAGGACGGCCAGGTCGTCACCAGCGGCGGCCGCGTGCTCTGCG
The DNA here is from genome assembly GCF_016858125.1 of Azospira restricta. Taxonomy (NCBI): domain Bacteria; kingdom Pseudomonadati; phylum Pseudomonadota; class Betaproteobacteria; order Rhodocyclales; family Rhodocyclaceae; genus Azospira; species Azospira restricta. The sequence continues at coordinate 1,405,300 of NZ_CP064781.1, read as the reverse complement.
TCACGGCGCTCGGCGAGAACGTCAAGCTCGCGCAGAAGCGCGCCTACGAGGCGGCCGCCGCGATCAGCTGGGACGGCATGCAGTTCCGCAAGGATATTGGCCACCGTGCAGTAGCGCGGTGAGCGGCTAGCGCGCGAACGCCCGCCAGACCGGAACCAAATCGGACGAGGGCGGCCGAAGGAAGCTTCGGACCGCCCGTTTTTTTGCCCACGGAGATGCAATGTCGATCGACACCACTCGCCTCAAGGACTACTTCACCGGCCTGCAGTCGCGCATCGTCGCCGAACTGGAGGCCGTCGACGGCCAGCCCTTCCGCAGCGATTCCTGGCAGCGTCCGGAGGGCGGCGGCGGCGTCTCGCGGCTGATCGAGCAGGGCAACTTCTTCGAGCGCGGCGGCGTCAATTTCTCGCACGTCACCGGCACCTCGCTGCCCGCCTCGGCCACCGCCGTGCGCCCGCAACTCGCCGGCCGCGCCTGGGAGGCGATGGGCGTCTCGCTGGTGCTGCACCCGGAGAATCCGTACTGTCCGACGGCGCACATGAACGTCCGCTGCTTCGTCGCCCGCAAGGACGGCGAGGACGACGTCTGGTGGTTCGGCGGCGGCATGGACCTGACGCCGTATTACGCGGTCGAGGAGGACGTGCGCCACTTCCATGCCACCTGCCGGGCGGCGCTGGCGCCGTTCGGCGCCGGCGTGCATGCGAAGTACAAGCAATGGTGCGACGAGTACTTCTTCCTGAAGCACCGCAACGAGCCGCGCGGTGTCGGCGGCGTCTTCTTCGACGACCTGAACGAAGGCGGCTTCGAGCGCTGCTTCGCGCTGACGCAGGCGGTCGGCGACGCGTTCACGACAGCCTACCTGCCGATCCTCGCGAAGCGCCGCGACATACCGTATGGCGAGCGCGAGCGCGACTTCCAGGCCTATCGCCGCGGCCGCTACGTCGAGTTCAACCTGGTCTGGGACCGCGGCACGCTGTTCGGCCTGCAGTCCGGCGGGCGCACCGAATCGATCCTGATGTCGCTGCCGCCGCTGGTGAAGTGGCGCTACGACTGGCGGCCGGAGGCCGGCACGCCGGAAGCCGAGCTGTACGAGAAATACCTGCCGCCGCGCGACTGGGTCTGAGCGTCGCTGCTCAGGCCGCCTCGACGCGATTGCGGCCGCCGGCCTTGGCCCGGTACAGCGCGCGGTCGGCACCGGCGAGCAGGCCTTCGGCGCTGGTCGCGTCGCCCGGATAGGTGGCGAGCCCGACCGACATCGTGCAGTGGATCTCGATCTCGCCGTGCCGCGTCGCCTGCGCGGCAAAGGCCTCGCGCCACTGTTCGGCGCGGCGGCGGGCATTGTCCCCGGCCATCCGCGGCAGCACCAGCACGAATTCCTCGCCGCCGAAGCGGCAGGGCACGTCGCCCTCGCGCGCCTGCTCGTGCAGCAGCCGGCCCAGCGCCTGCAGCACGCGGTCGCCGGCCTTGTGGCCGTAGGTGTCGTTCACCGCCTTGAAGTGGTCGAGGTCGATCATCGCGACGCTGACCGGATAGCCTTCGCGCACCGCGCGCGCCAGCTCGCGCTCGAGCACCTCATCCAGGTAGCGGCGGTTGTAGAGCCCGGTCAGCGGGTCGTGCACCGCCTGCTCCTGCAGCTGCTTGTGCAATGCGCTGATCTCGGCGAGGTTGGCGACCAGCCGCTCGTTGGCTTCACGCAGCTGCGCGTCGACCGACAGCAGGCGGCGGTTGACGCGGATGAAATAGCCGGCGACGGAGAGCACCGCGCCGACCGCGAGCAGCGCGCCGAGCAGCACCGGCACCACCCAGGCCGGCGCCGCCGGCGGCCGCGGGTCGTAGACGAAACCCGCCAGCGCCGCCTGCGATTTGACCAGGCCGGCCTTGATGAACGCGTCGGCCATGTGCTGCCAGCGCCCCGGATTCATGTGGCCGATCTCGATCAGGTCGGGCAGGATCAGGCTGCGCATCGCCGCCGCCTCGAACTCCAGGTGTTCGCGCGACTTGCTGACGCCGTACTTGGCGAGCAGCAGATCGATGATTTCCGCCGGATGCTCCATCGCGTAACGCCAGCCCTTCAGCGTCGCGCGGCGGAAGGCCTGGACCCGCGCCGGGTTGTCGCGCACCTCGGCCTCGCTCGTAAACAGCACGTCGCTGTAGAAGTCGACGCGGTAGCTGCGCGGATCGATCACGGTGAAGTCCACCTGCTGCTGACGCAGGTAGAACGGCTCGTTGGTCAGGTAGGAGTTGAACGCGTCGACCTTGCCGCTGAGCAGGTCGTTGAAGTCGTAGCTGCTCGGCAGGATGTTGACCTGCGACGGCGAGATGCCCTCGTTCAGCAGCATCGTCAGGAAGTCGGCGTCGGCGTTGCCGTCCATCAGCATCACCCGCTTGCCGATCAGGTCGTGCGCCGACGCGATTCCGGAATCGCGGCGCGCGATCAGCACCGACGGCGAATGCTGGAAGATCGCCGCCAGCGCCACCAGCGGCTGGCCGAGCAGGCGCTGATGGAGGATCTCGCTGTTGCCCTCGGCGTACTGCGCGCGGCCGGCGAGCACTTCCTTGACCGGCTGCCGCCCCGGCGAGCCGGCATGGATCCGCACCTCGAGCCCCTCCTCGCGGTAGAAGCCTTTCTCCAGCGCAGCGTAGTAGCCGGCGAACTGGAACTGGTGGTGCCAGCGCAACTGGAAATCGATGACGCTCTCCGGCGCCGCCTGGTCGGCCTGTGCAGCGACCGCCCCGGCGAGGAGAAGACATCCCAGCAGCCACCGCAGCACCCGAGCCCGCATCGCCGTCGGCTCCCAGACATGGAGGGTAGGCCGTGCCGCCGGCGCTTCCCGGCGGCAGGACACGGAAAAAGTATGCGCGCGGCAAACCGGCGCAAGCAAGCGGCGATGACGGGAAAATGAGGTCAGTGCCGGGCGCGACCGGCGATGCGGCGTGCGTCGGGCAGGCGCTTACTTGAGCTTGCCGGTCATCACGCGCAGGCGATTCGGGTCGCGGATCTCGACCTTGCCGGCGGCGCCGGAGAGGTTGCCGCAGGGGCATTGCGCCGGGGTATGCGGTACCGAATTGACGATGCCCTGGCAGTCGAGGCACTCGTAGTAGTACATCGCGCCGATCGGCAAGGGCTCGGCAGGTTTCAGCGCCACCGGCGCGAAGCGGTAGATTTTCCGCAGGTCGAGATTCAGCATGGTCCGCTCCTCCGTGTGCCGCTCAGGCCGCCGCCGGCAAGCCGGCCGCCAGTCGATAGTGACGATTGGCCTCGCCCTCGCGGCCGAGCGCGTCGGCGAGGCGCGCCAGTTCGAGATGCGCGTCGCGCGTATCGGCGATCGACAGCGACGCCTCCAGATAGCTCTGCGCCTTGCCCCACAGCTGCAGGCGCGCGCACAGCCGGCCCAGCGCGACGAGCAGCGCCGCCTCGCGCGGATGCCGCTGCAGCCAGTCCTCGGCGCGCGCGAGGCGCGCCGTCAGCTCCGCCGCGTCCCCGTCGCCGCGGCCGTAGCACTCGACCAGCGCGGCGTCCCATTCGCGCTCGAGCTGGCGCTCGAGCTGGCGGCGCGCATCCTCGTGTGCGCCGAGTGCATCCAGCGCCTGCGCCGCCGCCTGCACCACGCGCCCGCCCAGCTCGGCAGCCGGCACCCGGTCGAGGTAGGCGCGCAGCCGCGCCAGGTCGCCGCAGCGGCGGACAAGGTTCTGCTGGTGCGCCTTCAGCTTCAGCTCGCGCGCCAGCTCGCCGCGCAGCGCGTCGCGCTTCTCGAGCAGGCGGACGATACGCAGCACCTCGTCCCACTGGCCGCAGCCCTGCTGCGCACGCAGCTCGAGGCGCAGCGCGGCGATGTGGCGGCCGTGCAGCTGCTGCAGGCGGGCAAGCACCGCCACCGCATCCTCGAAACGGCGCTCGTCGAGGCACATCTCGGCCTCCAGCATCAGCCGCGCCGCCTCGGTGCGCGCATCGTCAGCGGTCGCCCGCTCCAGCCACTGCTGCTGCTTGCCCGACTCGCGCATGCGCTGCGCGGCGCGCGCCGCGATCAGCGCCGACAGCCCCGGCGCCTCGCCGGCGGCATGCGCCTCGCCGGCGCGCTTCAGCGCGTGCCCGAAGCGCCCCTCGAAGAGCAGGCGCACCGCCTCCTGGAAGATGGCCGCGGCCTTCGCCTGCCGCCGCCGTTCGCGGAACTGGCGCACGCGCCCGGGCAAGGCCAGCGTCAGCGCGATGCCGCGCAGGATCAGGTAGAGCAGAACGAAGCCGGCGAGCAGCACGGCGACGGCGAGATTCAGCGACACTTCCATGCGCCACGGCGGCAGCACCAGCAGCAGGTAGCCATCGTTGAAGCGGGCGGCCATCGACAGGCCGACCGCCAGCGCGAACAGCGACAGGACCCAGAACAGCCCCCTCATTTGCGGCCGTCCCGCGCCTCGCGTTCGCGGTTCGCCTTGAAGCCGCGGATCGCCGACAGGCTCTCGTTGAGCGTCGGCAGCTCGATGCTCACCTCCGCGGCGCCGAGCTGGCGCAGCGCGCCGAGCGCCGTCTGCACCGACTTGTCGCGGCCGTCGAAGTGGCGCTCGAGCAGCGACTGCGCCGCCTTCAGCTCGTTGCGGAAGGTCCACTGGTCGCGCGAGAGCATCGCCAGCCGCGCGTTGAGCAGGCGCAGCTTGAGGTTCTCGCGGAGGAAGAAGACCTGCCCCGGCGCCAGCAGCACCGGCTCGTCCCGGTCGAAGCGCTGGATGCGCACCAACCCCTTCATCTCGTGCCAGGTGTCGAGCAGCAGGCGCTGCCAGGCCGGCGTGTCCGCGGCGAGCTCCGGCTTCGGCCGGGTCTCCTCGCGCGGGCGGACGTCGACCGCCAGCGGCAGCGCGTCGATCGCGGTGACGACGCTCTCCAGGCGCACGCTCATGCCCGGCAGGTCGACCTGCGGCAGCGCCTTCAACCGGTCGAGGTCGCGAGCGAAGGCCTTGCGCAGGCCGATGAACTGCGGCCGCGAGGAGCCGGCGAGACGCGCGTCGGCGGCCTGCAGCGCGAGCACCGCGCCCTGCACGTTGCCGGCCAGCTGCAGTTGCTGCGCGGCGAGCGTGACCCCCTGCTCGACCTCGGCCAGCGCCCATTCGTCGCGGTTGCGCGCAAGGTCCTGGTAGAGCGTTTCCAGCGCCGCCTGCTGGCTCTGCGACTCGGCCAGCCGCGCCTCGACCGCGCCGAACTTGGCCTGCAGCGCCATCAGCTGGTCCTGCGCCTGCTTCGCCAGCAGCCGGCTTTCCTTGGCGACGCCATCGCTCTCGGCGAGGCGGCGCGCCAGTTCCTGCTGCGTCTCGGCGAGGCGCAGGCGGGTTTCGAACCACTGCCAGGCGAACAGCGCGACGACGACGATGCCGACCAGCAGCCAGGGATTGAGCCACGCCGGCGTACGCGCCGTTGCGGCAGGCGTTTCGGGCGCCGGCGCGGCCGCCGGCTGGAAGGATTCTTCAGTCATGGTGCGGCCAATTATACGTGCACAGGCCTTCGATGATGCCGGCATCGGCCGGCGCGGTCAGTACGACGCGGGCCAGCCCGAGCGCCGCCGCGTTGTCGGCGATGCGCGCGTGCGGCACGAACACCGGCGTCGCCGCAAGGCGCACGCGCCACTCGCCGTCGAGCATGTCGACCAGGTAGCGCAGGCCCTCGCTGCTCGACACGGTGAACGCATCGATGCCGGCCTCGCGCCAGCGCGCGAGCAGCGGCGCGGCGCCGGCGGCGGGCGCGCTGCGCGCGTAGCAGGGGATGCAGTCGACCGTCGCGCCGCGTTCGCGCAGCGTGTCGGCGAGCAGCTCGCGGCCGCCGTCGCCGCGGAAGATCGCGACGCGACGGCCGGCGAGGCGGTCGGCCTGCAATTCGGGCAGTTCGAGCAGCGCCTCGGAATCGAAGCGCTCGACCGGCGCGACGGTGCCGCCGATGCCCCGCGCGGCGAGCGCGCGCACCGTGCCCTGGCCGACCGCCGCCGGCGTCAGCGCGGCCGGCCACGGGCCGCGGGCGAGGATCGCCGGCAGGCTGTAATCGACGGCGTTGGGGCTGATGAAGACGGCCAGCGCGTAGTCGGCCAGCCGCGCGACAGCGGCGGCGAGCGGCGCCGGGTCGGGCGCCGGGCCGATCTCCAGCAGCGGGAAGACGAAGGGCTCGCCGCCGGCGGCGCGGATCGCCGCCGCCAGCGCGTCGGCCTGCGCGCGCGGGCGGGTGACGACGATCGTCCGCCCGGCGAGCGGGCCGCGCGACGCCGGCATCAGGCGCAGGCGGCGAGCTTGGCGAGGATTGCGTCGGCGCCTTCGTCGCGCAGCCGCTGCGCCAGCACGCGACCGATCGTGTCGGCGTCTTCCGGCTGCCCGCGCAGTTCGTCGGCGACCATTTCCTTGCCGTCCGGCGTGGCAACGAAGCCGCGCAGCCACAGCTGGCCGTCCTCGATCACCGCGTAGCCGCCGAGCGGCACCTGGCAGCTGCCGCCCAGGGCACGCGAGAAGGCGCGTTCGGCGGTGACGCAATAGGCGGTGTCGGGATCGTTCAGCGGCGCCACCCAGGCGGCGGCGTCGGCGCGGTCGGCCGGCACCTCGATGCCCAGCGCGCCCTGCCCCGGTGCCGGCAGCGACTGCTCCGGCGTCAGCACGGCCTTGATCCGGTCCTTGAGGCCGAGGCGGATCAGCCCGGCGGCGGCGAGGATGATCGCGTCGTACTGGCCCTCGTCGAGCTTCCTGAGCCGCGTGTCGAGGTTGCCACGCAGCGGCTCGATCTTCAGCTGCGGGTACTTGGCGCGCAGGATCGCCTCGCGGCGCAGGCTGGAGGTGCCGACGACGGCGCCGGCCGGCAGCGCGTCGAGGCCGGCGTACTTGTTCGAGACGAAGGCGTCGCGCGGGTTCTCGCGGGCGGTGATGGCGGTCAGCGAAAAGCCTTCCGGCATCTCCATCGGCACGTCCTTCAGCGAGTGCACGGCGAGGTCGGCGCGGCCTTCCTGCATCGCCACTTCCAGTTCCTTGATGAACAGACCCTTGCCGCCGATCTGCGACAGCGGCCGGTCGAGGATCTGGTCGCCCTTGGTGGTCATGCCGAGGATGCTGACCTCGGCGCCGGCCCATAGACCACTCAGGCGATCCCGAATATGCTCGGCCTGCCACATGGCGAGGCGGGATTCGCGCGAGGCGATGACAATTTTCCGCGGTGCGGAAGCGTTGGAAGCGTTGACACTCAAGGCGGAATCTCCGAAATCAGGCCCTTGCGGCCGGCGAGGGCAAGGTGTGATTTTATCACGCCCGCCGGCCGGCCAAGGCCCACCGGAACAGGAAGAGAAGCCGATTGCGATGAACGGAAAACCCGACGACCAGCGTCCTGAGCTGCCCGATTTCTGGGACAAGCGCTTCAACGAGGGCGTCACGCCATGGAACGCCGGCGGCGTGCCGGCGGCGCTCGCCGCCTATGCGGCGCGGCGCGACGACCGCCCGCGCGTGCTGGTGCCGGGCTGCGGCCATGCCTGGGAGGCCGGCTGGTTGGCGCGGCGCGGCTGGGAGGTGACGGCGCTCGACTTCTCCGCGGCGGCAGTCGCGGCCGCCCGGCAGACGCTCGGCGACTGGCCCGGCGAACTGGTCTGCGCCGACTTCTTCGATTACGCCCCGGCGCATCCGTTCGACCTGATCTACGAACGCGCCTTCCTGTGCGCGCTGCCGCGCAAGCTGTGGGCCGGCTACGGCCGGCGCATGCACGCGCTGCTGGCGCCGGGCGGCGCACTGGCCGGCTTCTTCCTGTTCGGCGACGAGCCGAAGGGGCCGCCCTTCGCGATCGCGCCGGAGGCGCTCGAGGCGCTGCTCGCGCCGTGGTTCGTGCGCGAGGAGGACCAGCCGGTGAGCGACTCGCTGCCGGTCTTCGCCGGCCGCGAGCGCTGGCAGGTGTGGCGGCGGCTCAGTTGAGGATGGAGCGGCCGCTCGGCGAACGGCGGGCGCCGCGCGCGGCGTGCATCGCCTCGTCGACCGCGGCATCGAGTTCGTTGCCGATCAGGCGGTAGAGCCCGTCGACCACCTGCGGCCAGCAGTTGATCGCCTGCTGCTGGCGCAGCCAGCGGTAGCGCTCGGCATCCTCGCGCAGGCGCTCGACGCTGTCCTCGCGGCCGACTTCGTTTCCTTCGCCCGCGCATTCGAGCAGGCTCTCCGCGACGACGCCAACAAGCTGTTCCGACATTTCCAGGCCCTCCGGTTGCGATGGTCGTCACTATCGCCGAGCGCCGCGCGGCGGACCATTCGCACTACTACCCACGCCGGCTACGTAGTGCTACGCAGAAGCAGACGCCGACGCGCCGATTACAATGGGTGTTCCCCCGTCCGCCCCTGACACCGCCATGCGCCTCCGGCAAAAAATCATCGTCCTCGCCGTGCTGCCGTTGGTCGCCGCCGTGCTGGCGATCGCCGCGCTGGTGACGCTGCAGTCGCGCGAGCTGGCCCGGCTGGAAGCCGAGCTGCTCGAAGAGAGCATGCTCGCCGCGAAGCGCACCGAACTGCGCCACTACGTCGAGCTGGCGCAGACCTCGATCGAGCGCATCGACCGCAGCGGGCTCGACGACGCGCTGGCGCGCGAGGAAGTGAAACGCATCCTGTCGTCGATGAGTTTCGGCGACGACGGCTACTTCTTCGCCTACGACCGCGACGGCACCAACCTGGTCCACCCCCGCCAGCCGGAGCTGGTCGGCAGCAACCTGTGGTCGGTGCGCGACGCCAGCGGCGTGCCGGTGATCCAGAGCCTGCTGGCCACCGCGCAGCAGGGCGGCGGCTACCTGCGCTACAACTGGAACAAGCCGTCGACCGGACATCCGGCCGACAAGCTCAGCTACGTCGTCGAGCTGAAGCGCTGGGGCTGGATGTACGGCACCGGCATCTACCTCGACGACGTCGCCGCCGGCGCGCAGCGGATCAAGGAGCAGACCTCGGCCAACATCACGGCGACGATGCTCGGCCTCGCGGCGGTGGCCGTGATCGCGGCGCTGGCGGTGTTCGGCGGCGGCATGGCGCTGAACGTCAGCGAGCACCGCATCGCCGACCAGCAGCTGAAGCAGCTGACGCAGCGCCTGGTCTCCTCGCAGGAGGAGGAGCGCGCGCGCGTCTCGCGCGAGCTGCACGACGGGCTGAGCCAACTGCTGGTGTCGACCAAGTTCCGCTTCGAACTGGCGCAGGAGCGCCTGCAGGCCGGCCGCGGCAACGCCGCCGAGGCGATCGACGCCGGCCTCGCCGGCCTCTCCGAGGTGATCCACGAAATCCGCCGCATCTCGCACGACCTGCGCCCCTCGCTGCTCGACGAACTGGGCCTGCCCGCCGCGCTCGAGCAGCTCGCCGACGACTTCGGCCACCGCACCGGCATCGCGGTTCGCGCCGCGATCGGTCCGCTGCCGCCGCTCGCCGCCGGCAGCGCGACGACCAGCCTGTTCCGCGTCGCCCAGGAGGCGCTGACCAACGTCGAGCGCCACGCGCACGCGACGCATGTCGACCTGACGCTGGACCGGGACGGCGACAGCCTGCGCCTGGCGATCCGCGACGACGGCCTCGGGCTGGCCGCGACCGGCCGGCTGAACAAGGGCATCGGCCTGCGCAACATGCGCGAACGGGTCGAGCACCATGGCGGCAGCCTCGCCGTCGACCAGGGCGACGAGGTCGGCGGCACGCTGCTCGTGGCGCGGCTGCCGATGGCCGCCGCCAGCAAGGAGGGGGCGACATGAGCGCCGCCGCGGACGCCGCCGACATCCGCGTGCTGCTGGTCGACGACCACCAGCTGGTCCGCGACGGGCTGCACTCCCGCCTCGGCGAGACGCCCGGCATCTGCGTCGTCGGCGAGGCCGGCAGCGGCCGCGAGGCGCTGGCGCTGGCCGCCGCGCTGCAGCCGGACCTGGTGCTGCTCGACATCGGCCTGCCCGACATCAGCGGGCTCGACGTCGCCGAGCAGCTGCCGGCGGTGGCGCCGCAGGCGCGGGCGCTGATGCTGTCGATGTACGACAACCGGGAATACGTGATCAGCGCGATCCGCGCCGGCGCCGCCGGCTACGTGCTGAAGGACGCCAGCTCGAAGGAGATCATCGCCGCCATCCGCGCCGTCGCCGCCGGCGGTTCGTACTACAGCGCGCCGCTGACGACGGCGCTGGCCACCGGCGGCAGCGAGCCGCCGCCCTTGACCGAACGCGAGCGCGAAGTCCTGATCCTGGTCGCGCAGGGCAACAGCAACAAGCGCATCGCGCAGCAGCTGGCGGTCAGCGTGCGCACGGTCGAGACGCATCGCCTCAACCTGCGCAAGAAGCTCGGCATCGAGACGCCGGCGGGACTGATCCGCTACGCGCTGCAGCAGGGCTGGATCAAGGTCTAGCCGCGTCGGCCTCGGGGTTCTGCAGCGTCGTCAGGTAGGCGAGGATGTCCTGGATGTCCTGCGCCTGCAGGGCGAAGAGCACGCCCTCCCTGGCGCTGTCCTCGTCGTGCGGGCGCTCGGCCTTGAGGAAGGCAGTGATCTGCTTCTGCAGGTAGTTGGTGTACTGGCCGACGACCATCGGGAACATGCCCTTGCCCTGCCCCTGCTTGCCGTGGCAGCTGGCGCACTGCTTCTGGTAGAGCGCCCCGCCCTTGCCGATGTCGCCCTCGACGCGCGGCACGATCATCACCTTCTCGACCATCTGCAGCCGCGTCAGCGCGTCCTCGTCGCCCCTGAACGTCGGCATCTTCGTCGGCAGCTCGATCTGCGCGAGGAATTCCGCGACGGTCTTCATGTCCTCATGCGACAGCTCGCGCTCCTCGGTATAGGGGATCATCGGGATGTTCGGGCGGATGCGCTTCTGGAACGACTTCAGCTGCGCCTCGATGTACTTCGGCTGCTGGCCGGCGATGCGCGGATACTCGCCCTTCTTGCCGCCGGCGCCGAACTCGCCGTGGCAGGCGGCGCACGGGCCGTAGATGTCCTTCGCCTTGTCGAGGTCCAGCGCGAACGCCGGCAGCGGCAGCAGGCAGGCGCCGGAAATCGCGATGAAGCGCTTGATTTGTTTCATGAATCCGTTCCTCCGCGGGAGCCCGGATTATAGGCGGGCGGCATCCCGCGCCTGTTTGATGCCGGTCAAGAACGGCGGAAATGCCTCACGCCGGGCTACTTGAGGCCAAAGAACTCGCGGATGCGCTGCACGATCGCCGCGCGGTGCTCGGCACGCTCGCTGTCGCTGCGCGCGCGCTGGTATTCGTTCTGCAGCGTCTCGATCTGGTGCAGGCGCTCGGAGAGGATGTGCGACATGCTTTCGGCGAGCTCCGGACGGGCGCGGATGATGTCCTCGAAGCCGGCCTTGTCGAGCCGGTAGCACTCGACGTCGGTGGCGGCGACCACGGTCGCCGCGCGCGGAGCACCGGTCATCAGCCCCATCTCGCCGAAGACGCTGCCCTGCGGCAGGTGCGTCAGCAGCCGGCGCTCGCCGTCCGGCGGCTCCCAGAAGACGTCCACCTCGCCGCTGACGATGATGTACAGCCAGTGTGCGACCGCGCCCTGGCGGGTGATCACGCCACCCTTGGCGAACGGCGCATGCACCAGCCGCTCGGCCATCTTGTGCCGCTCGTTCTCGTCGAGCGAGGCGAACAGTTCGATCCCGGAGAGCGCGTGCAGCCGCCGGTTCAGTTCGCGCTGCCAGACCGCCTCGCGATGCGCGTCGCCCTCCTGCACCATGTGCACGATCTGGTCCGGCAGCGCCATCCGCCAGCCGTTGCGCTGCACCGTCGCCAGCACGTGCGCGCGCACCGCCGAGTCGGTCGGGTCGTCGTCCTGCGGGTCGAGCAGCCAGTAGCGCAGCGCGTAGCGCACCGAGCCGGCGGCGAACTCCATCGCCACGCAGGACGGGCGCGGCTCGCGCGCGACGTTGGCGATTTCCGCCTCGGTCACCGCGCGCTCGACGGCGCCGGTCACCAGCGACGGGTTGACGCTGTAATCGACGTTGAACCAAATCCAGCGCCGCCAGCCGGGAACGCCGAGGTCGCGGTCGCCGATCACCGAGAACTTGCCCTTCATCAGCTGGCTGTTCGGCACGACGACCTTCTCGCCGTTGCGCGTCAGGATCGCCGTGTAGCGCCACTGGATCTCGACGACGCGGCCGGACAGCTCGTCCATCTTCACCCAGTCGCCGATCTCGAGCGAGTTGTCGAGCTGCAGCGCCAGCCCGCCGAGGATGTTGCCGAGCGTGTCCTGCATCGCGAAGGCGAGCACCGCGGTGATCACCGCCGAGGTCGCGACCAGGCTGGACAGTTCGACGCCGGTTGCGGACAGGCGGATCATCGTCCACAGCAGGTAGCCAGCGATGACAACGATGTCCTCAAGGATGCGCGGCGTCTGCACCTTCAGCGCCGGCAGCAGCTGGCGGAAGACGGCCAGCCCGGCGAGGCGGATCAGCACCAGGCCGAGTCCGAGCAGCGCCACCTGATGGACGCCGGCGGCGATCAGCACCTGCCCCTGCCAGGCGAAGAAGACGGCGACCGCGTCGAGCCCCAGCCAGCAGACGAGGAAGAGCAGCGAGTGCTTGAGCGTCGTCCGCCCACTCGCCGGCAGCCGCGACAGCACCGCCGACAGCAGCAGCGCACCGCCGAGCAGGTAGGGCGTGGCGTCGCGCCACAGGTCGAGGACCAGCTGAATCATGTCGACACCTGCCGCGCGTAGGACTTGACCAGCGGCCACTGGCGGCGGCTCACCGGCAGCTTCTCCGGAACGTCGCGGACCAGCGCCAGCCAGTGCGTGTCGGCATCGTCGGCGGCGGCGCGTTCGAAGCCGGCGATCGCATCCTTCGCCACCAGCGCCCCGCGGTGCAGGCGGATGAAGCGCTGCGCGAACTCCTGCTCGAGGTGGGTCAGCGATTCGTCGAGCAGGTATTCGCGCTCGCGCGTGCGCGCCAGCACGTACTTGAGGTCGGCCTTGAGGTAGAGCACCTCGCCGACCGGGACCAGCAGCAGCCGGCCGCGCTCGTGGCAGGAGAGGTGGCTGCGCCCGCCCGGCTGCAGCTGCCGCAGCACCGGCTCGGGCAACGGCCGCGCCGCGCGCGCCCTGGCCAGCGCGGTCGCCAGCCGCGGCGCGCGCACCGGCTTCAGCAGGTAGTCGACGGCGTTGAGGTCGAAGGCCTGGATCGCGTAGCTGTCGTAGGCGGTGGTGAACACCAGCGCCGGCGGTTGCGCCAGCTGCGCCAGGTGCTGCGCCAGTTCGATGCCGTCCATGCGCGGCATGCGGATGTCGACCAGCACGACGTCGGGCGCCTCGCGCTCGATCGCGGCGAGCGCGGCGACACCATCGGCGGCCTCGCCGAGCACGCGGTTCGGCACCTCGCCGGCGACGTCGCCGAGCAGCTCGCGCAGGCGCATGCGCGCCGGCGCCTCGTCGTCGACGATCAATATCTTCAGTTCCGGCATGGCAGCACCATCTGCACCTTGTAGCTCCCCCCGTCCTCCTTGACCTCCAGCCGCGCCTCCAGGTCGTAGTAGAGCGCCAAGCGCTCGCGGATGTTGGCCAGCGCCATGCGGTTCCCGGCCGGATGCGCGCCGCCGGCGCTGACCGGATTCTCCAGTTCGATCGCCAGCTCGTCGCCGCGCCGCGCCAGCCGGATGCGGATCGTCCCCGGCACGGTGGACGGCTCGATGCCATGATAGACCGCATTCTCGAGGAGCGGCTGCAGCAGCAGCGGCGGCACCAGCAGCTCGGGCAGCGCCTCGATCGCCCAGTCGACCTGCAGACGCTCGCCGAGGCGCAGCTTCTCGAGGTCGAGGTACTGCCGGCAGAGCGCGACCTCGTCGGCGAGCGGCACCAGCTCGCGGTGGTCGCGCATCAGCGCGCGAAAGAGCTCGGCCAGCTCCTCCAGCGCCTGCTCGGCGCGGCGCGGCTCGCTGCGGATCAGCGACAGCGCGGCGTTGAGGCTGTTGAACAGGAAGTGCGGACGAATGCGCGCGGTCAGCGCCTGCATTCGCGCCTCGGCGACGGCCGGCGACAGTGCGCCGGCGCGCAGGAAGAAATAGCCGAGCATGGCGGCGGCGGCGGCGGCGGCGAGCAGCGCACCGCGCAAGAGCGTCGGCCAGCCGCCGTCGGCGAAGCCCATGAAGCGCCAGAAGTCCTGCAGCAGCACCGCCTGCAGCATCACCAGCAGCAGCACCAGCGCCACCGCGGCGGCATACGGCAGCCGCCACAACAGGTCGCGCAACAGCGCCAGCAGCAGCAGGCTGGCCAGCAGCAGCGGCTCGACCCAGACCGCCAGCTCGACGTAGCGCGGCAGCCAGCCGAGCAGGTCGGGCGCCAGCGCCAGCGCCGCGGCGAGCGCGATCAGGTTGACGCCGAGCAGCACGCGCAGCATCACGCCGAGGTTGCGGAAGTCCGGCAGCCGGTGCCCGGCAGGGTTTTGCTTTATACTTGCCATTCTCGTCAAAGGCTTGAATTCAGGCCATTTTAGCCCACTGCGTTGCATTCATCATGAGCCAGAACAATTCCTCCCAATACACTTGGGCCGGCCGCTTCTCCGAGCCGATGTCCGACCTCGTCAAGCGCTACACGGCCTCGGTCGATTTCGACCAGCGCATGTGGCGCCAGGACATCCGCGGTTCGCTGGCGCACGCGAAGATGCTGGCCAAGCAGGGCATCATCGCCGCCCAGGACCTCGCCGACATCGAGCGCGGCATGCAGCAGGTGTGGGAGGAGATCGAATCCGGCCGCTTCGAATGGTCGCTCGACCTCGAGGACGTGCACCTCAACATCGAGAAGCGCCTGACCGCATTGGTCGGCGACGCCGGCAAGCGCCTGCACACCGGCCGCTCGCGCAATGACCAGGTGGCGACCGACATCCGCCTGTGGCTGCGCGACACGATCGACGACATCCTCGCGCTGATCCGCCAGTTCCAGGAGAACCTGCTGGTGCTGGCCGAGCAGGAAGCGGCGACGCCGATGCCCGGCTCGACGCACCTGCAGGTCGCGCAGCCGGTGACCTTCGGCCACCACCTCCTGGCCTACTTCGAGATGACGCAGCGCGACAAGGAACGCTTCGCCGACTGCCGCAAGCGCGTCAGCCGCCTGCCGCTCGGCGCCGCGGCGCTGGCCGGCACGACCTACCCGATCGACCGCGAGTTCGTCGCCAGGGAACTCGGCTTCGACGGCGTCTGCGAGAACTCGCTCGACGCGGTGTCGGATCGCGACTTCGGCATCGAATTCTGCGCCGCCGCCGCCTTGCTGATGACGCACTTCTCGCGCCTCTCGGAAGAGCTGGTGCTGTGGATGAACCCGCGCTTCGGCTTCGTCAGGATCGCCGACCGCTTCTGCACCGGCAGCTCGATCATGCCGCAGAAGAAGAACCCGGACGTGCCGGAACTGGCGCGCGGCAAGACCGGCCGCGTGAACGGCAGCCTGATCGCGCTGCTGACGCTGATGAAGGGCCAGCCGCTGGCGTACAACAAGGACAACCAGGAAGACAAGGAGCCGCTGTTCGACACCGCCGACACGGTGCTGGACACGCTGCGCATCTTCGCCGACATGATGGGCGGCATCGAGGCGCGCCCGGAGAACATGCGCAACGCGCTGACGCAGGGCTTCGCCACCGCGACCGACCTCGCCGACTACCTGGTCAAGAAGGGCCTGCCCTTCCGCGACGCGCACGAAGCGGTCGGCCTCGCCGTCAAGCGCGCCGAGGACCTCGGCGTCGACCTGCCCGAACTGCCGCTCGCCGAGCTGCAGCAGTTCTCGCCGCTGGTCGGCGACGACGTCTTCGCCGTGCTGACGGTCGAAGGCTCGCTCGCCGCCCGCGACCACCTCGGCGGCACCGCGCCGACGCAGGTGCGCGCGGCGATCGCACGGGCGCGCAGCCGCCTCTGAGCCGGCCATGGCCACGCCCCCGCCCGACCGCATCGGCAAGTACGAGATCGTCGGCGAGCTGGGGCGCGGCGCGACCGCTTCCGTCTACCTCGCGCGCGACCCCTTCGCGCAGCGCGAGGTCGCGCTCAAGCTGGCCTTCCCCGAGGCGCTGAAGGACCGCGAGCGCGGCCGGCTGTACTCGCACCTGTTCCTCAACGAGGCCTCGCTGGTCGGCAAGCTGAACCACCCGCACATCGTGCAGATCTACGATGCGGTGGTCGCCGACGACCTCTGCTACATCGTCATGGAATACGTGCCGGGCGGCACGCTGGAGGCCTTCTGCACGCCCGACCGGCTGCTGCCGGTCGAGCGCGTCGTCGAGATCGCGTTCAAGTGCTCGCGCGCGCTCGACTTCGCGCACCGCCTCGGCGTCACCCACCGCGACATCAAGCCGGCGAACATCCTGGTCGCCGGCGCCAACGCCGGCAGCGGCGACATCAAGATCTCCGACTTCGGCGCCGCGATCACCGGCAGCGCCGAGCGCACGCAGGTGTCCGGGATCGGCTCGCCGGCCTACATGTCGCCGCAGCAGGTGAAGGAACAGCCGCTCGACCACCGCACCGACATCTACTCGCTCGGCGTCGTCATGTACCAGCTGCTCGCCGGCCAGCTGCCGTTCCAGGCGAGCAACAACTACAACATGGTCTACCAGATCATCAACACCGCGCCGACGCCGCTGCACCAGCTGCGTCGGGAGGTGCCGGCGAGCCTCGAGGCGATCGTCGCCCGGGCCATGGCCAAGGAACTCGACCGGCGCTACGCGGAGTGGACGGAGTTCGCGCAGGACCTCGCCGAATTCTTCCGCAGCAAGAAGCGGCGGGCGGCGGCGCAGGATTTCGCGGAGACCGAGAAGTTCGACACGCTGCGTTCGCTCACCTTCTTCGCCGACTTCTCCGACGTCGAGATCTGGGAAGTGGTGGGCTTCTCGCAGTGGCGGGAAGTCGCGCCCGGCGACCTGGTGATGCGCGACGGCGAGCCCGGCGATTTCTTCTGCTTCCTCGCCGACGGCGAGCTGAAGGTGAGCAAGCACGGCAAGATCCTCAACCTGCTCACCGCCGGCGACTGCTTCGGCGAAATGGCGGTGATCAGCCGCGGCGCGCAGCTGCGCGGCGCCGACGTCTCGGCGCTGACCGACGCGAAGGTGATCACGGTGCGCGGCGAGGCGCTCGCGCGCGCCTCGGAGGCCTGCCGCATGCACTTCTATCAGGCCTTCCTGGAAGTGCTGGCCAACCGGCTGGCGCTCGCCAACCAGCGCCTCGCCGCGTTCTAGCCGCGGTTCAGCGCGCGCAGCCGATGCGCCGGTCCGACTTCTGGCTTTCGGTCCAGCTCTGCGTACTGCGCACGGTCTTCTTCGTGCCGTCGAAGAGCACGTCGAAGCGCGCCGCCTCGCCCCAGCTGTCGCAGTAGCGCCATTCCCAGACCAGCTCGTCGCGCGCGGCGAAGTATTCGCTCCACTGCGGCTGGGGCGGGCCGAGCAGCTGCAGCACCTCGGCCTGCGACATGCCCGGCTGCACGCGGGCGAAGTAGGGCGTGTCGAGCACGTTCACCGTCCGCTGCAGGCGGCGGTCGGCGCCGATGAAGACCATGAAGGTGTGGAAGCCCGCCGGGCCGCGCGGGTAGGCCAGCTGGCGGCCGCCGTCCGGCAGTTCCCACTGCATCGCCGGCGCTCCCATCGTCGCGCGCACCTCGGCCTCGCTCGCCACGCCGGGAGCGAGGCCGTGTCCGGAATAGGCGGCGCAGGCGGCGACGGCGAGGGAGAGGACGAGAACGAAGAGACGGGAAAGCATCGGCGCGAGCAAGCGTTGTCAATGTTTCATTCTGGCGCAGATCGCGCGCTGCCGCCATCAGTCGGCGTAGAGCAGGAAGGGCGCGGCGCGCGCGCGGAAGTCGGCGAGCGCCGGCGCCCAGCCGGCGGCGATCGCGGCCGGCGCCTGCCCGGCGCGGATCGCCGCGAGCGTTTCCTCACTGCCGAGGTTGCCGAGGATCTTGTCGAGCGCGAAATGCTGCGGATACAGCCGGTGCAGCACGCTCGCCAGCGCGACGCCGAGCTGCGGCGAATCGAGCGCGGCGCGGTCGAGCACCTCGATGCGCACGCCGTGGCAGGGCTCGCCGGCGTAACGCGAGGTCGCCGGCACGAATTCGGTCGGCACGAAGCGCACGCCCGGCAGCGCCAGCGCGTCGAGCTCGGCGGCCAGTTGCCGGCCGTCGATCCACGGCGCGCCGAGCTGCTCGAACGGCGCGTCGGTGCCGCGCCCGACCGAGACCGCGGCGCCCTCGACCAGGCCGACCGCCGGATAGAGGGTCGCCGCGGCGAGGCTCAGCAGGTTGGGCGACGGCGGCAGCCAGGGCAGCCCGGTGTCGTCGTGCCACAGTCCGCGGCGGTAGCCGGCGAGCGGCACCACGGAGAGGCGCACGGCGAGGCCGGCCTCCGCGACGAACAGGCGGGCGAACTCGCCGAGCGTCAGCCCATGGCGCAGCGGCAGCGGCCAGTAGCCGGTGAACGACTGCCGCCCGGCATCGAGCGCCGGGCCCTGCGCGATGCCGGCGGCGAGCGGGTTCGGGCGGTCGAGGACGAACACCGGCAGGTTGCGCTCGGCCGCCGCTTCGAGCACGTAGGCGAGCGTCGTCGCGTAGGTGTAGAAGCGGACGCCGGCGTCGGCGAGGTCGACAACGAGCGCGTCGAGGCCGTCGAGCATCGCCGCCGTCGGCCGCCGCGTCGCACCGTACAGGCTGTAGACCGGCAGCCCGGTCAGCGCGTCGCGCTCGTCGCCGACGCGCCCCTCGCGGTCGGCGGCGAGCCCGTGCTCGGGACTGAACAGCGCGACGAGCGCCACCCCTGGCGCCGCGGCGAGCACGTCGACGCTGCGCCGGCCGGCGGCGTCGACGCCGCTGCGGTTGGTCAGGAGGCCGACGCGCAGGCCGGCGAGCGGCGCGAAGCCGGCCGCGGCGAGCACGTCGATGCCGGCGCGCACCGGCGCCGCGACCGCCTTCGGCACGTAGGGCGCGACGCGCGCGGCCAGTTCCGGCCGCGCCGCGGCGAACAGCTGCGGCGGCTGCGGCCCGAGCGCCGCCGCCACCGCGGCGACGACGCGCGCGCGCAGCGAGCTCGCGTCGCCGTTGCCGTCGGGATGGAGGCGGCTGCTGAGGACGACGACATGGACGCCGGAGAGCGGGTCGAGCCATAGCCCGGTGCCGGTGTAGCCGAGGTGGCTGGCGGCGGCGAACGGTGGCAGCGCCGCGCGATTGGCGGCGAGCGGCGCTTCCAGTCGCCAGCCCAGCCCGCGCGGCGGCGCCGCGGCATGCGTCTGCGGCGAGAACATCGCCGCCACCGACGCCGGCTGGAGGATCGGCGCGCCGCCGGCGAGCAGCGCGCGCGCGAAGCGGGCGAGATCGCCGGCGCTGGCGAACAGCCCGGCGTTGCCGGCGGCGCCGCCGAGGCGCGCGGCGAGCGGGTCGTGCACCTCGCCGCGGCGCAGGCCGCGACCATTGCCGGTGGTCGGCGCGAGGCGCGGCTGCAGCCGCGCCGGCGGCAGGAAGCCGCTGTCGTGCATGGCCAGCGGGCGCAGGATCTGGCGCTCGACGTAGGCGGCGAGCGGCTGGCCGGAGACGCGGCGGACCAGCTCGCCGAGCACGGCGAAGTTTGCGTCGCTGTAGCGCGGATCGCCGCCGGGCGGCGACAGCGGCTTCACGGCCGCCAGCCGGGCGAGCGCCGCCGCCGGCGTTGCGGCACCGGCGAGGTCGATGCCGGCGGGCAGGCCGGAGGTATGCGCGAGCAGCTGGCGGACGCTGATCCGCTCCTTGCCATGCGTGGCGAACGCCGGCCAGTAGCGCGCGGCCGGCGCGTCGAGCTGGAGCCGGCCGCGCTCGGCGAGGCGCAGCACCGCCGGCGTCGTCGCCACGACCTTGGTCAGCGAGGCGAGGTCGAAGACGGTGTCCAGCGTCATCGGCTCGGCCTCGGGCGCCAGCGCGCGCTGGCCGAAGGCCTGGGCATAGACGATGCGCTCGCGCTGGCCGACGAGGACGACGGCGCCGGGAATGCGGCCGGCGGCGATCTCGGCCTCGACGATGCCGGCGATCGGCGCCAGCCGCTCGACGTCGAGGTGCGGCTGCGCGCCGGCGAGCGCCGCGACGAACAACCCCAGGAGCGGCAGCAGGCGCTTCATCGCTTGCGCAATCCCGCGTCGGTGTAGACGTTGCGCGGGTTCCACAGCATCCAGCCGTGGCTGCCGACCGCCTCGGCGGCGTCGATCTGGCGGCGGATCTCGTCGCCGGCGAAGGCGCGGCGGTCGAACGCGTAGTCGCGGAAGGCCTGCAGCCACGGGCGGAAGCGCAGCGGCGACAGGCCGCTCCTGGCGATCGCGCGCTGCAGCGTGAGCTGCACGATCTCGTACGGATGCGCGACCGGGTTGGCGTAGCCGGGGATGCCGAGGTGGAAGCCTGACGGATAGAGCATCGGCGACAGGTAGTCGGCATGCGCGGCGAGCGGCTCGATCTTCTGCCCGATGAAGGTGTCGTTGGCGTTCCACGCGACGTAGCCGAAGATGTCGGCGGCGATGAAGACGTTGTACGGCGCCAGCCGCTGCCGCGCGGTGGCGAGGAAGCCGGCGATCGCGGTGACGCGCTCCTCCTCGGTGTTCGGCACCGCGAAGGCGAGGCCGACCGCGTCGGGGAAGCGCACGTAGTCGAACTGGATCTCGTCGAAGCCGGCGGCGGCCGCCTCCTCGGCGAGATCGAGCGTGTAGTCCCACGCCTCGCGCCGCGCCGGGTCGATCCAGGCGAGTCCCTCGCGGTCGCGGTAGAGCGCGCCGGCGCCGGTGTTCACCGCCCACTGCGGATGCGCGACGGCGAGCGGATCGTCCTTGAACACGACCACGCGGGCGATCAGGTAGAGGCCGTCGTCCTTCAGCTTCGCGACCAGCGCCGGCAGGTCGCGCACCGTCGTGTGGCGACGCGCGCCGATCGCCTCGGCGAGCGCCACCTGGCTCGGATAGGGAACGAGCCCGGCGTCGCCCTTGACGTCGATCACCAGCGCGTTGATCTCGGTGGCCCCGGCGATCGCCAGCGCGGCCTCGCGCAGGCTGCGCTCGCCGATTCCCCAGACCGACAGATAGAGCGCCTTCGGGCGGACCGGCGCAAGGCGCAGCGGCGGCGCCTCGTCCGCGCCGGCGGCGTCGACGGTCGCGCGCCGGTAGCCGACGGCGCGCGCGGCGACCGTGCCGCCGCTGGCGGCGAAGGCGTAGCGACCGTCGCCGTCGGTCATCGCCACCTCGCCGCTGCGGGTGACGACGGCGCCGGCGATCGGCTTGCCGCTGTCGGCGTCGAGCACGCGGCCGGACAGCGCCAGCGCCGGCGCCGCCAGCAGCAGCGCGCAGAAGAGCACGGCGGCGACTTTCATCGCGCCGCCTCCGCCGCACGCCGCTCGCCCGCCTGCAGCAGGCGCAGCAGTCCGTCGACGCCGTGCGCATCGACGATCAGGTAGCGCGGCAGCGCCAGCGGCGCGTCGGCCGCGGTCGCATGGCGCTCGCCGAGCGCGAACGCGGCGCGGTAGCCGGTTGCGGCGGCGGCGGCCTGCAGCTCGGCGTCGTGGATGCCGAACGGCCAGGCGAGGAAATCGGCGTCGGCGCCGAGGCGCCGCTTCAGGATGTCGCGCGGCGCCTCCAGCTGCCGGCGGACGAAGCGGCGGTAGTCGTCGGCGGCGAGGCGTTTGCGCTCGATGCGGAAGTCCGGGTGCCACAGCGTGTGCGACTGCACGTCGGCGAGGCCGCTGCCGGCAAGCTCGGCGAGCTGCTCCCAGGTCAGGGCGTACGACGCGTTCGAGATCGCCGACGGATAGACGAACAGCGTCACCGGCAGATGTTCGCGGCGGAGGATCGGCAGGAGTTCCGTGTAGACCGTGCGGTGGCCATCGTCGACGGTGATCGCGACCGCCTTCGCCGGCAGCGGCGCCCGCCCGGCGAGGCCGTCGACGACCGCGGCGAGCGGCACGATCGCGTAGCCCGCGGCGCGCAAGCCGGCGAGCTGCGAGGCGAAGACGGCGGTGCGCGTCGTCATGCCGTCGGCGACGGTGTCGCCGAAGCGGTGATAGACGAGGATCGCCGCGCCGGCGGCGGCCGGTAGCGCCGCCGCGAGCAGCGCAAACAGCGCCAGCAGCCGGCCGCAGCAGCCCAGGGTCGTGCCGGCCCGGTTTCGGGCCGCTTCGGTGCCGTCTCGCATTTCGTCGGCAAACAGTCTCGGTCTCGGCAAGGTACCACCAAACGCGGCGCGGCAGCGTCGCCTGCGTTGGACCCGGCATCACGTGCGCAGGTTGCCGGCCGCGTTCGCCACTGATATATTAGTAATTGCTAATATTTTGGAGAGCGGCCATGAGCAAATCCTTCGTCACCCTCACCCGCGACGTCGCCCAGGGCCTGGACGCGCTGCGCCGGGACATCCCGGAAACGATGCAGGGTTTCAACGCGATGGCCAAGTCGGCACTCAGGGGCGGCGCCATCGACGAGCTGCACAAGGAACTGATCGCGCTGGCGATCGGCGTCGCCAGCCGCTGCGACGCCTGCATCGGCTTCCACGTCAAGGCGCTGATCCGGCTCGGCGTGACGCGCGCGCAGCTGATGGAAACGCTGGGCATCTGCACCTACATGGGCGGCGGCCCGACGCTGATGTACGCGGCGGAAGCGGTGCGCGCCTACGACGAGTTGATGGCGCGCAGCGCCGCGCCGGCGACCGCCTGAAGCGGCCGGGCCGGGTGATGGACGCGCTGCCGCTGCTGGCGCTGTTGACGGCGGCCGCGCTGGCACCGCCGCTGTTCCACGCCGCCTTGCGCCGCAGCCTGACGCCGCGGCGCCGCCACGACGGCGGCGAGCCGCAGGCGCTCGGTCTGCCGGCGGAAGCGATCTCGCTCACCGGCGGCAACGGCAAGCGCCTCTTCGCCTGGCACATCCCGGCGGCGGGCATGGCGCCGGCACCCTGTGCGGTGCTGCTGCACGGCTGGGGCGGCCACGCCGGCGACCTGCTGCCGCTGGCGGCGCCGCTCCACGCCGCCGGCTACGCGCTGCTGCTGCCCGACGCGCGCAGCCACGGGCGCAGCGAGGCCGACAGCTTCGCCTCGCTGCCGCGCTTCGCCGAGGACCTCGACTGCGCGATCGACTGGCTGCGCCGGCAGCCGGGCTGTGACCCGGCGCGGCTGGCGGTGGTCGGCCATTCGGTCGGCGCCGCGGCGGCGCTGCTCGCCGCCTCGCGCCGCGACGACGTCGCCGCCGTCGTCAGCATCGCCGCCTTCGCCCACCCGGCAAGCCTGATGCGCCGCTTCCTCGCCGCCCGGCACGTTCCCTTCGTGCCGCTCGGCTGGTATGCGCTGCGCTACATCGAGCGCACCATCGGCCAGCGCTTCGACGCGATCGCGCCGGAGAACACGATCCGCCGCGTGCGTTGCCCGCTGCTGCTGATCCACGGCCGCGACGACCGCACGGTGCCGGCGGACGAGGCGCGCCACCTGGCGCAGCGCGCCGGCGGCCGCGCGCAGCTGCTGTTGCTGGCGGGCGACCACGAAGCCTTCGCCGAGCCGGCGGCCGGCATCGACGCGGTACGCGATTTCCTCGCCGCAGCACTCGCCCGCCGCTGACGCGCACGCATGAAAAAAGGGAGGCGGCGCCTCCCTTTCCGTCGTTCCGGCGACGCCGTCTCAGGCGGCGTCGGCGAGCCCGGCCAGCAGCTGCTGCAGTTCGCCGGCCTGGTACATCTCGGTCATGATGTCCGAGCCGCCGATGAACTCGCCCTTGATGAAGAGCTGCGGGATCGTCGGCCAGTTGGCGTAGTCCTTGATGCCGGCGCGGATCTCCGGGTTCTCCAGCACGTTGACGCTGTAGAAATCGTTGACGCCGCAGGCCTTGAGGATCTGCACGGCGCGCGCCGAGAAGCCGCACTGCGGGAACTGCGGCGTGCCTTTCATGTAGAGCACGACCGGGTTGCCGGTGACCTGTTCGTGGATGAGAGCCTGAACGTCCATGGATACTCCTGCGAAAATCAGAATAGTTGAGCGGATTACTCGGCTATTTTAGCCGCGACGGCCGCAGCCGGGCAAGCTGGTGAGACAGGGAAGTCGCCGGAAAAATCCTTGGAGGAGGAAATTCGTCGCTGCGGCGCCGGCAGGAATGGCGCCCGCCCTCCGCCACCGGCGTCAGGAGCCGACGACAAGGGCTTCCAGCGCCGGCACGTGCTGCCCGAGACGGTCCTCGAGCAGACGTTGGCCGCAGTCCTCGAAACGGATGAAATGCAGGCCGGTGCGGAAGCACATGTGCGCATCCGAATGCACCGAATAGACCAGCCGCGCCTGGACGACGATGACTTTCTGCGGCTGCCCGTAGAGGAGCGGCGGCGGCGTCAGCAGCAGCGTGGTGGAGCCGGCGTCGCGCACCTGCTCGTGGGTGAGCAGCGTTGCGCCACCGAGCGACAGGTCGTAGGTCTTGCCCTCGATTGCCGCTTCCGTTGCCTGTCCGTCGAAGACCAGCGCGGCTCGCCAGCGGAGCAGGTAGCGCGGATGGCTGCGACTGTCTTTCATGAAGCGAGGCGCTCGGGCAGAGTTGCGGACGGCGCAAGCTTAAGCGCGGCCGCGGGAACGAACCTTGACCGCGATCAAGAGACGCCCCCGCCGGCACGTCAGGCGACGGCGGCGAGACAGCCGCCGCTGACGCGGTCGTTGCCGGAGAGGTCCTGCCAGGTGCAGACGTCGGCGAACGGCCCGGCGGCGAGCAGCGCACGCACCGCCGCGCCCTGGTCGTAACCGTGCTCGATCAGCAGCAGGCCGCCGGGGACGAGGTGCGCCGGCGCCTCGGCGACGATGCGGCGGATGCAGGAGAGGCCGTCAGCGCCGTCGGTCAGCGCCAGGTCGGGTTCGAAGGGCAGGCCGTCCTGCGAGAGGTGCGGGTCGCGCGCGGCGACGTAGGGCGGGTTGGCGACGATCAGGTCGAAGCGCTCGTCGGCAAGCGCCGAGAACCAGTCGCTCTCGACGAAGCCGACCTTGCCGCCGAGGCGCGCGGCGTTCTCGCGGGCCACCGCCAGCGCCGCCGGCGACACGTCGACGGCGAGCACCGCCGCCTCCGGATGCTCGCAAGCGAGGGTCACCGCGATCGCGCCGCTGCCGGTGCCGAGGTCGAGCACGCGCGGCCAGGCCAGCGTCTGCAGCCTCTTGAGCGCCAGCGTGACGATCAGCTCGGTGTCCGGGCGCGGGATCAGCACGGCCGGCGTGACCTTGAAGCTGCGGCTGTAGAAATCTTTCTCGCCGACCAGGTAGGCGACCGGCTCGCCGCGCTCGCGGCGCAGCACCAGCGTCATGAAGGCCTCGATCTGCTCGCCGGACAGCCGGCGGTCGGGATCGGCGAGGAACTGTGCGTGCGTGATGCCGAGCAGGTGCTGCATCAAGAGGCGCGCATCGAGGCGCGGCACCCGGCGGCGGACCTGCTCGACCGCGGCGCGGATGGTCTGGGCCGCCGGCGCGCTCATCACTCCTCCGCCAGCGCCGCCAGCTGCTCGGCCTGGTGCTCGGTGGTCAGCGCGGTGAGCAGTTCGTCCAGGTCGCCGTCCATGATCGCGTCGATCTTGTACAGCGTCAGGTTGATGCGGTGGTCGGTGACGCGCCCCTGCGGGAAATTGTAGGTGCGGATGCGCTCGGAACGGTCGCCGCTGCCGACCAGGCTCTTGCGCTGCGCCGCCTCCTTGGCCTGCGCCGCGCGCAGCTGTGCGTCGTTGATGCGCGCGGCCAGCACGCGCATCGCCTGCGCCTTGTTCTGGTGCTGCGAGCGGCCGTCCTGACATTCGACGACGATGCCGGTCGGCAGGTGCGTCAGGCGCACCGCCGAGTCGGTCTTGTTGATGTGCTGGCCGCCGGCGCCGGAGGCGCGGAAGGTGTCGACGCGCAGGTCGGCGGCGTTGATCTGCACCTCCTCGATCTCGTCGGCTTCCGGCATCACCGCGACGGTGCACGCGGACGTGTGGATGCGCCCCTGCGCCTCGGTCTCCGGCACGCGCTGCACGCGGTGGCCGCCGGACTCGAACTTCAGTTTCGAGTAGGCGCCCTGGCCACCTGTTGCGACGATGCGGGCGATGATTTCCTTGTAGCCGCCGAGGTCCGATTCGGACGACGACATGACCTCGACCTGCCAGCGCTGGCGCTCGGCGTAGCGGGCGTACATGCGGAACAGGCTGCCGGCGAACAGCGCCGACTCCTCGCCGCCGGTGCCGGCGCGGATTTCGAGGATGACGTTGCGCTCGTCGTTGGGGTCCTTCGGCAGCAAGAGCTTCTGCAGCTCGGTTTCCAGCACCGGCAAGCGTGCCTTGGCAGCCTTCATCTCTTCTTCCGCGAAGTCCTTCATGTCCGGGTCGGACAGCATCGCCTCGGCCTCCGCAAGATCGCCCTCGGCCTTGCGGTAGTCGGCGAACAGCGCGACCACCGGCTCGATCTCGGCGCGCTCGCGCGACAGCTTGCGGAACTGGTCCATGTCGCGCGCGGTGTCGCCGCTGGCGAGCAGCAGGTCGACCTCTTCGAGGCGGCCGGCGAGGTGATCGAGCTTGTCGCGGATGCTTTGCTTCATGGGATCGGGGACGGGTGAACGGACAGGTAGCAGCGCCGGCGGGCGCCGCTACTCGCCGTCGTGCAGGTGGAAGAGGCGCGTCGCGGCGTGGCGCAGCGCCTCGCGGTCACCGGCGTCGGCCGCATTGAGCGCCTGCGTCGGCGCGTGCAGGAACTTGTTGGTCAGCCGGTGCGCCAGCTGGTCGAGCACCTTTTCCGGATTCTCGCCCTTGGCCAGCAGCTTCAGCGCGTGCTCCATCTCGTGCCGGCGCATGCGCTCGGCCGAATCGCGCAGCGTGCGGATCAGCGGCACCGTGTCGCGCGTCTCCAGCCAGGCGATGAAGGTGTCGACCTGCGCGGCGATGATCGCCTCGGCCTCGACCACCGCCGCCTGGCGGGATTCGAGGCCGGACTCGACGACCTGCGCGAGGTCGTCGACCGAGTAGAGGAAGACGTCGTCGAGCTCGCCGACCTCGATCTCGATATCGCGCGGCACGGCCAGGTCGACCATGAACATCGGCCGGTGGCGGCGCGACTTGATCGCGCGCTCGACCATGCCGAGGCCGATGATCGGCAGCGGGCTCGCGGTGCAGGCGACGACGATGTCGAAGTGGCCGAGGCGGTCGCCGATCTCGTCGAGGCGGATGACCGCGCCGCCGAAGCGCTCGGCCAGCGCGCGGCCGCGCTCCAGCGTGCGGTTGGCGATGACCAGTTCCTTCGGCTGCTTGGCGGCGAAGTGCGCGGCGCACAACTCGATCATCTCGCCGGCGCCGACGAAGAGGATGCGCTGGTCGGCGATGTTCTCGAAGATGCGCTCGGCGAGATGCACGCCGGCGGCGGCCATCGACACGATGTTGGCGCCGATGGCGGTGGTCGAGCGCACCTCCTTGGCCACCGCGAAGGCGCGCTGGAACATCTTGTGCAGGTGCGTGCCGAGCGTGCCGGCCTCCTCGGCGGTGCGCACCGCGTCCTTCATCTGGCCGAGGATCTGCGGCTCGCCGATGACCATCGAGTCGAGGCCGGAGGCGACGCGGAAGGCGTGGCGGATCGCCTCGCGCTGCGGCAGCGTATAGACGTAGGGCTGGATCACGCCGCGGTCGATGGCGTGGTACTGCGCCAGCCACTGGATCGCCGTTTCCGGATCGTCAGCGGCGCAGTAGATCTCGGTGCGGTTGCAGGTCGACAGGATCGCCGCCTCGCGCACCACCTTCGCCCGCGTCAGGTCGGCGAGCGCATGGGAGAGCTTGTCGGCGTTGAAGGCCACCTGCTCGCGCACGGACAGCGGAGCGGTATGGTGGTTGATGCCGAGCGTAAACAGCGCCATGCGCGAAAAGACCCTGGGGGAGATGGGGGCGGATTATAGCATTCGCCCCTCCCCGCCCCGTTCTGACGCAGGTCAAGGGGCGTGCGCGGCGGTCCCGATCAGATGCCCGCTCAGATGCCGGAGCCGCCGTCCTCGAGCTGGTACTCGGGGGCCGCGAAGACCTTCACCTGGCGCGGCTTGAGCCAGACGTGCTGGCCCTTGGCCAGGCCCAGCGCATCGGCACGCTCGCGCGTCAGCTCGACCTCGATCAGTTCCGAGGCATGCGCCAGTTCGACGCGCACCACCGGCCCGATCGGATGCACATCCTGCACCTGCGCCTCGAGCCCGCCGGCGAACGGCCCGCGCTCGATGTCGATCTCGTGCGGACGGACGAAGGCCAGCGTCTCGCCGCCCTCGCCCCCTCCTCCGGCCACCGGCTCGCCGCGGCCGACCTCGGCCCAGGCGCCGTGCACGCGGCTGTGGAAGACGTTCACATTGCCGAGGAACTGGTAGACGAAGGGCGAGGCCGGATTCGAATAGACCTCGTCGGGCGAGCCGATCTGCTCGATGCGGCCGTGGTTCATGACGACGACGCGGTCGGCGACTTCGAGCGCCTCCTCCTGGTCGTGGGTGACGAACACCGACGAGATGTGCATCTCGTCGTGCAGCCGGCGCAGCCAGCGGCGCAGTTCCTTCCGGACCTTGGTGTCGAGCGCGCCGAAGGGCTCGTCCAGGAGCAGCACCTTCGGCTCGACGGCGAGCGCACGGGCGAGCGCGATGCGCTGGCGCTGGCCGCCGGAGAGCTGCGACGGGTAGCGGTCGGCCAGCCAGTCGAGCTGGACCAGGCCGAGCAGGTCCATCACGCGCTTCCTGATCTCGGCCTCGGCCGGGCGTTCCTGGCGGGGCTTGACGCGCAGGCCGAAGGCGACGTTCTCGAACACCGTCATGTGGCGGAACAGCGCGTAGTGCTGGAAGACGAAGCCGACGTTGCGGTCGCGCGCGTGCAGGTGCGTCGCCTCCTGGCCGGAGAACAGCACCTCGCCGCCGTCGGCGGTTTCCATGCCGGCGATGATCCTGAGCAGCGTCGTCTTGCCGCAGCCGGACGGCCCGAGCAGCGCGACCAGCTCGCCGGTCGGAATCTCGAGCTTGATGTTGTCGAGCGCGACGAAGTTGCCGAAGCGCTTCGAGATGTTCTGGATGGTGATGCTCATTGCGCGCTTCTCACTGTGTTTTCTCCGGCGGCAGGTCCGCCTCCAGCATTTGTGTTTCCTTGTGCATGCGCCACTCGACGACGGTCTTCGCGACCAGCGTCACCAGCGCCAGCAGCGCCAGCACCGAGGCGGCGGCGAAGGCGCCGACCGCGTTGTACTCGTTGTAGAGGATCTCGACGTGCAGTGGCAGCGTGTTGGTCTCGCCGCGGATGTGGCCGGAGACCACCGACACTGCGCCGAACTCGCCGAGCGCGCGCGCGTTGGCGAGGATCACGCCGTACAGCAGGCCCCACTTGATGTTCGGCAGCGTCACCCGCCAGAACATCTGCCAGCCCGAGGCGCCGAGCGAGACGGCGGCCTCCTCCTCGTCCTTGCCCTGCGTCTGCATCAGCGGGATCAGCTCGCGCGCGACGAAGGGGAAGGTAATGAACAGCGTCGCCAGGATCATGCCGGGCACGGCGAAGATGATCTTGAAGTCGTGCGCGGAGAGCCACGGCCCGAACCAGCCGCGGGCGCCGAAGAGCAGGATGAAGAGCATGCCGGCGACCACCGGCGAGACCGCGAACGGCAGGTCGATCAGCGTCACCAGCAGGCTCTTGCCGCGGAAGTCGAAGCGCGCGATGGCCCACGCCGCGGCGACGCCGAAGAGCACGTTGAACGGCAGCACGACGAAGGCGATCAGCAGCGACAGCAGCACCGCGTGCCGCGTCTCCGGCTCGACCAGCGCGGCGAGGTAGGCCGGCACGCCGGCGGCGAGCGCCTCGACGAAGACGGCGACCAGCGGCAGGCCGAGGAACAGCGCGAGGAAGCCGAGGGCGACCGCGGTCAGCGCCCGGCGCACCCATTTCGGTTCGGCGTTGGCCTTGCGGAAGGTCATGCCGCCCTCCCCTTGTGCCGGTTCGCCGCCCACCATTGCAGCGCGTTGATCGTCAGCAGCATGGCGAAGGAGATGACCAGCATGACCACCGCCAGCGCGGTGGCGCCGACGACGTCCTGCTGCTCGAGCTTGGCGATGATCAAGAGCGGCGTGATCTCGGAAATCATCGGCATGTTGCCGGCGATGAAGATGACCGATCCGAATTCGCCGATGGCGCGCGAGAAGGCGAGCGTGAAGCCGGTCAGCAAGGCCGGGAAGATCGCCGGGAAAATGACCTTGACGAAGGTCTGCAGCCGCGACGCGCCGAGCGACGCGGCGGCCTCCTCGACCTCCGGCTCGATGTCCTCGATCACCGGCTGCAGCGTGCGCACGATGAACGGCAGCGTGACGAAGGCGAGCGCGACGACGATGCCGTACGGCGTGTAGGCGATCTTGATTCCGAGCGGCTCGAGGTGGCGGCCGATCCAGCCGTTGCCGGCGTAGAGCGTGGCCAGCGTGATGCCGGCGACCGCCGTCGGCAGCGCGAAGGGCAGGTCGACGAAGGCATCGACCAGGCTCTTGCCCGGGAACGGGTAGCGCACCAGCACCCAGGCGACGACCAGCCCGAAGACGGCGTTGATCGCCGCCGCGACGAACGAGGCGCCGAAGGTGACGCGGTACGAGGCCAGCGCCTGCTCGGTGGTGGCGATCTGCCAGAACTCGGCGATGGTCAGCGTACCCGCCTTGAGGATCAGACCGCCGAGCGGGATCAGCACCAGCAGCGAGAGGTAGACGAGCGTGTAGCCGAGCGAGAGGCCGAAGCCGGGCAGCACGCGATGCGAAGTGGAGGCCATGAGCGGTCAAGAGGCGCCGGCACCGCTGCGTGGCGGCGCCGGTCGGGTGGTTCCTGTTATTTCACCTGGTAGATCTGGTCGAACGAGCCGCCGTCCTTGAAGTGCGCCGGGAAGGCCTTGCTCCAGCCGCCGAAGACTTCGTCGACGGAGAAGGTCTTGATCGGCGGGAACTGCGCGGCGTACTTCTTCAAGAGCTCGGCGTCGCGCGGGCGCAGGTAGTTCTGCGCGGCGTTCTCCTGGCCTTCCTTCGACCACAGGTACTCGAGGTAGGCCTGCGCCTGCTTGCGCGTGCCCTTCTTGTCGACCACCTTCTCGACGACGGCGACCGGGAATTCGGTCAGGATCGACAGCGAGGGATAGACGACCTCGAACTCGCCGCGGCCGAATTCCCTGGCGATCAGCTCGGCTTCCGACTCGAAGGTGACCAGCACGTCGCCGATGCGGCGCTGCATGAAGGTGGTCGTCGCGTCGCGGCCGCCGGCGGCGAACAGCGGTGCGTTCTTCAGCAGCTTGCCGACGAAGTCCTTGGCCGTCGCGTCGCTGCCGCCCGGCTGCTTCAATGCATAGCCCCACGCGGCGAGGTAGGAATAGCGGCCGTTGCCGGTGTTCTTCGGGTGCGGCAGGATCACCTGCACGCCCGGTTTGGCGAGGTCGCTCCAGTCCTTGAAGCCCTTCGGGTTGCCCTTCCTGACGATGAATACCATCGTCGAGGTGTAGGGCGAGGCGTTGGTCGGGAATTTCTTCGCGTAGTCGGCGGCGACCAGCCCGCGCTCGGCGAGGAAGTCGACGTCGGTGGCCTGGTTCATCGTCACCACGTCCGCCTCCAGCCCGTCGGCGACGGCGCGCACCTGCTTGGTCGAGCCGGCGTGCGACTGCTTCAGCTCGAGGTTCTCGCCGGTCTTCGCCTTCCAGTATTTCTGGAACAGCGGGTTGTAGTCCTTGTAGAAGTCGCGGGCGACGTCGTAGGAGACGTTGAGCAGCGACGGGTCGGCGAACGCCGGGACGGCGAGGCCGAGGGCGAGGATGGCTGCGGCAAGCTGGCGGACGAGGGCAGGCATGGACGGACTCCGGAATGGCGGCAGGGATGCGACTATAAGCGAATCGGCATAGAACGACAAAGCATCGTTTTTCATTTGCTTATTACATAACACGAAGAAAGCCGGCACCGGACTCCGGCGCGGCGTCACGCACGCACCGGCCGAACGGCAAACGCCGGCGCCCCGCGTGCGCCTACTGCGCGTGCCCCATGTCGGTGAGCCGGTAGCTCTCGTGGCAGGAGACGCAGCGCTTCATCGTCGCCGCCAGCATGCCGAGGATTTCCTTCGACTTCCGGTCGCTCGGCTTCTTCGCCTTCTGCAGCTGCTCGGCGGCCCTGGCGATCTCCTCGAAATCGTCGTGCACCATCGCCGCCAGTTCGCGGAAACGGACGCCCGAGGTCGTCGGGAACATCAGCGTCGTCTCGTAAACGTTGATCAGCCCCATGTCGCGGGCGCGCGCCGCCACCGTCGCCATGTCGTCCTTCGACAGGGCCGTGAAGATGTCCTGCAGGCCCTTCAGGTAATCGCGCATGTCGGCGAGCAGCGCCGTCTTCTCCGCCGGCCGCAGCACCACCGGCGCCCGCCGCTCGACCTGCGGCGACGCCGCCGCGCCGCCATCCTGCTGCGCCATCGCCGGCGGCACGCCGGCCAACGCACAAGCCAACGCCAGTCCGCCCCAATACCCCTTCACGCCAGCTTTCATGATTCCCTCCCGCAACGAAGACCCCCATCGAAAACCGCCGGCGACATCAGGCAGGCTGCGCCGCCGCGCGGCACGCGCTTCGGAAATACAGGGATTGGAGCCGACGGCCGCCGGAAAGGTTCTGCGGGACCGGAAAGGACGAAGGCCCGGCGAGTCGCCGGGCCTTCGGGAATGCTGGTGGCCAGTCGCGGAATCGAACCACGGACACGCGGATTTTCAATCCGCTGCTCTACCAACTGAGCTAACTGGCCAAAACGAAGCGCGCATTATAGCGATCCGGCCGCCGCCCGTCAAAACCTCTTTTCGCTGCGGCCGTTGCCGCCCTGCAGGCGGGCGGCGGAGGCAAGCAACGCGCCGGTGTTCTGGCGCACGTACACCTCGTCCCACATCGCCTCGGCGCGCGGGTCGCGGTAGAGCAGCGAGGCGACGATCAGCGCCAGGAAGCCGAGCGGCAGCGACAGCAGCCCCGGGTTGCGCAGCTCGAACAGCGGCGCCTCCAGCCCGACCAGCGAGGTGTCGACGTGGCGGTAGCGCTCGAGCTCGTCGCGGGCGCGCGCCACCGCGCGGCCGAGCGCCGCCCGCTCCTTCTTCGCCTGCTCGACGCGCTCGAAGTCGGCGGCGGCGAGCGCCGTCTCGATCGCGCGCAGGCGCTGCGGCGCCTCGTCGAGGACCTGCTGCGCCGCCGCCTTGACCGCCTTCGGGTAGGTCATGTTCGGCGAGACGAGGACCAGGCCGATCGCCGCCAGCGTGCCGACCAGCATGCCGGCGACGATGCCGGCGGTATTGCAGCGGCGCCAGAAGAGGGTCATGAAGAGGCAGGGAAAGTTGGCCGAGGCGGCGACGGCGAAGGCCAGCGCCACCAGGTGGGCGACGTTCTGCCCCTTGGCGGCGATGCCGAGGACGATGGCGACGACGCCGAAGGCGACCGTGGCGACGCGCGCGGCGCGCACCTGCGTCTCGGTGCTCGCCTGGCCGTCGCGGACTACGCCGACGTAGAGGTCGTGCGCGATCGCCGAAGCGGCGGCGAGCACCAGCCCGGCGACGACGGCGACGATGGTGGCGAAGGCGACCGCGGCGACGAAGGCCAGCATGAAGTTGCCGAGCAGGCTCTCCGGCCCGCCGCCGAGCGCCTGCGCGAGCAGCGGCGCGGCCATGTTGCCGCCGCCGTCGATGTCCATGATCGCCGGCGCACCGACCTTGAGCGCGGCGCCGAGCCCGAGGAACAGCGTCAGCAGGTAGAAGCCGCCGATGATCGCCATCGCCCACACCACCGAACTGCGCGCGGCGCGCGCGGTGGGCACGGTGAAGAAGCGCATCAGGATGTGCGGCAGGCCGGCGGTGCCGAAGACCAGCGCGACGCCGAGCGAGATCTGGTCGAGCGGCGAGCGGAAGAGCAGCCCCGGCTCGAGGAAGCGCTGGCCGAGCTCGGCCGGCGCGAGGCCGGCGGCGCCGTCGCCGAGGATCGCCGCGACGCGCTGCTGGACGCGGGCGTCGCCGACGACGCTGTCGAGGAAGCCACCGAAGAAGCCGTAGTCGCGCCACACCAGCACCACCATCAGCAGCGACGCGGCAACCAGCAGCACGGCCTTGATGATCTGCACCCAGGTCGTCGCCACCATGCCGCCGAAGATCACGTAGGCGAGCATCAGGCTGCCGACGGCGACCACCGAGATTTCGTAGTCGATGCCGATCAGCGTCTTCACCAGCATGCCACCGCCGACCATCTGCGCGACCAGGTAGAAGGTGGAGACGGTGATCACCGACAGCGCGCCGAAGACGCGCGCCAGCTTCGGGTCGTTGCGGTAGGCGAGGAGGTCGGAGAGCGTGTATTTGCCGATGTTGCGGCAGGGCTCGGCGATCACCAGCAGCACCGAGATGTAGGCGACCAGCCAGCCGACCGAGTACATGAAGCCGTCGTAGCCCCAGAGCGAGATCAGCCCGGCGACGCCGAGGAAGGAGGCGGCGGAGAGGTAGTCGCCGGCGATCGCCCAGCCGTTCTGCAGGCCGGAGAGGCCGCCGCCGGCGGTGTAGAAGTCGGCCGGCGTACGCACCCGCCGCGCCGCGACATAGGTGACGAACATCGTCAGCGCGATGATCGCGGTGAACACCGCGAAAGTCAGCCAGCGGTGCTGCTCGGGCACCGCCGCGCGCGACTGCGCCCAGGCGGCGGAGGCGGCGCCTGCCGCCAGCAGCGCCGGCAGCAGGCGCGCCAGCGCGCGCTTCACGGCACGGCCCCGCGCGCCATGCGGCCGGCGATCTCGCCGCGGATCTCCTCCGCCAGCCGGTCGAAATCCCGGTTGGCGCGCCGCGTGTAGAGCGCCGCGACGCCCCAGGCGACGACGAACTCGGACAGCGCGAAGAGCAGGCCGACGTTGACCGCGCCGGCCACCCTGATCCGGAACAGCTCGGGAAACCACGCGGCGCCGACCGGCAGCAGGAAGTAGTAGCCGACCGAAACGATCATCAGCAAGCCGAGGAAGCCCGACTTCCGACGGTGCAGTTCCCGGAACCTGGGATCGGCGTTGATCGCCGCCCAGTCGATGGCGCAATTGCCCATGTCTCCACCCCTTGGCATCGCGGGAGGCGCGCCTCCCGGTCCCTGTTCTTTGCCGGGGAGTCTAGGAAGGCTTCCTTACAGCCGGCTGACCGCCGCTCAGACGAAGCCGGTGGGCGGATTGTGCGCCGCCGGCAAGCCGCGCCCGCCGAGCTCGCCCTCGATCTGCGCGTCGAAGGCCGGGCGGTCGGCGGGCGGGCGGTAGCGGGGGAAGACGACGCGGGCGATGGCGCCGCGCTCGTGCGGGTTCGGCCGCAGGCTGGCGGCGGCACGGTGCAGCTCGGCGATCTCGCGCACGATCGGCAGGCCGAGGCCGGAGCCGTCGGTGCCGGTGCCGTCGACGCGGTAGAAGCGCTCGAACACCAGCGCCGCCTGCTCCTCGGTGATGCCGATGCCGTTGTCCTCGACCTCGAGGGTCACGAAGTCGCCCTGGACGACGACGCGGCAGGTGACGCGCCCGTCGGCCGGCGTGTAGCGCAGCGCGTTGTCGATCAGGTTGCTGACCAGCTCGCGCAGCAGGAAGGCGCTGCCCATGATCTCGGACGGCGGCGCCGGCTCGTAGCCGAGGTCGATGTGCTTGTCGAGCGCGCGCATCACCCACTCCTCGACCTGCTCGCGCAAGAGCAGGTCGAGGTTGAGCGGCGCCAGCGACTGCTGCGCGGCGTCGCTGGCCTCGGCGCGGGCCAGCGTCAGCAGCTGGTTGACCAGGTGCGCGGCGCGGTCGACGCCGGTGGCGATCTGGCGCAGGGATTTCTTCAGCTCCTCCGGGTCCGATTCGCGCATCGCCAGCTGCGCCTGCGTCTTCAGCCCGGTCAAGGGGGTGCGCATCTGGTGCGCGGCGTCGGCGATGAAGCGCTGCTGCGCGTCGAGGTTGCCGCGCATGCGCTCGAGCATCGCATTGAAGGCGTCGATCAGCGGCTGCAGTTCCTCCGGCACGCGGCGGGTACGAATCGGCGACATGTCGCTCTCGGCGCGCGCCTCGATCCGCTCGCGCAGCACGGTCAGCGGGCGCAGGCCCTGCGACAGGCCGAACCAGACCAGCACGACGGCGAGCGGGATGATCACGAACTGCGGCAGGATGACGCTGGCGATGATCTTGTTGGCCAGCTGCGAGCGCTTCTCCAGCGTCTCGCCGACCTCCACCAGCAGCCAGCGCTCGCGCGGCATGCTCGGCTCGCCGACGTAGGTATAGGCGACGCGCAGGTCCTGGCCGCCGGCCTCGACCTCGCGGAAGTAGATCTCGCCGAGCTCGTCGGCCTGGTAGTCGAGGTCGGTCGCGACCGGCAGCTCGGTATCGCCGGCGAGCTTGACACCCTTGCGGTTGAGCACGTGGAAATAGACGTGGTCGATCTCGTCGGCGCGCAGCATCGCCCGCGCCGAGGCCGGCAGCGCGATCTGCGGCCGGCCGTTCACGAACTTGATCTGGCGGGCGACGGCGTTGACGTTCTCGCGCAGCGCCTGGTCGTAGGGGTAGCTGGCGACCGCCGTCGCAAAGTAGTGGGTGACCGCGATCGACACCGGCCAGACGAACAGCAGCGGGGCGAGCATCCAGTCGAGGATCTCGCCGAACAGCGAACGCTGCCCGTCAGGCGCCGCGGGCTTCCTGCTTCTCAAGGCAATATCCGAGGCCGCGCACGGTGGCGATGCGCACGCCGCCCGGCTCGAGCTTCTTGCGCAGGCGATGCACGTAGACCTCGATCGCGTTGTGGCTCACCTCCTCGCCCCAGCCGCAGAGGTGGTCGACCAGCTGGTCCTTGCTGACCAGCCGGCCGGCGCGCGACAGCAGCACCTCGAGCAGGCCCAGTTCGCGCGCCGAGAGGTCCAGCGTCTGGCCGTTGAGGATCGCCGCCCGGCCGACCTGGTCGTAGGTCAGCGGGCCGCACTGCACCAGCGGCGTGGTGCCGCTCGAGCGCCGCGTCAGCGCGCGCACGCGCGCCTCCAGCTCGGGCAGCTCGAAGGGCTTGACCATGTAGTCGTCGGCGCCGAGGTCGAGGCCGCGCACGCGGTCGCTGGTGCCGTCGAGCGCGGTCAGGATCAGCACCGGCAGCGCGCTGCCGCGCCCGCGCAGCCGCTTCAGCACCTCCAGCCCGGGCATCTTCGGCAGGCCGAGGTCGAGGATCAGCAGGTCGTAGGTGTTGGCCATCAGTGCGGTGTCGGCATCGACACCGTTGGCGGCGCGGTCGACGGCGTAGCCGCTGCCGCGCAGCGACCGGCAGAGGCCGTCGGCGATGATGGCATCATCTTCGGCGATGAGAATGCGCATGATGGGAATGCCCGTCGGGTAAGGATTCGAACCGTGTTTTAAACACGTAAGTCTACTGTAAGCGATGGACTATAACATTCGTTCCGCTGTTCTCCTTTTATGGTCTTGGAGCGCGCGGCGCAAGCCACCGCTCAGGGGGCGGTTCGAACCTGCACCGAATAGCCCCCTACCTCCTTTTTTCCTCCCGGCATCACCCTCCCCGTCGCTTTCCGTTGCACGCCCGCCAGCGCGGTGCGCCGGATTTCCTGCGTCGTCCGTTCCAGTCTAGCAAAGCCGCGGCAGCGGCGAACTGCCGCTCCCTCGACGGCAGACGAAAAAAAACCCGGGCCGCAGCCCGGGTTTTTGCGTACGCGGAATCCGCGCTTAGTGCGCGCTCGCGGAGGCGGCGCCGACGCCCGTCTCCGACCGGATCTGCTGGTCGAGGTACAGGTTGCGCTCCTTCTGCGCCTGCGCCGACTTGTCGAGGATCGACACCAGCCAGATCGTGAAGAAGGCGGCGGTCATCGAGAACAGCGCAGCCGAGTTGTACGGGAACCAGGCCGAACCCTTCGGGTTCTTCAGCACCGCTTCCCAGACCGAGGCCGAGCCGACGGTCAGCACGGTGGCCAGGATCAGGCCGACGAAGCCGCCGGTCACTGCGCCCTTGGTCGTGCAGTCCTTCCACAGCACCGACATGAACAGCACCGGGAAGTTGCCCGAGCAGGCGATGGTGAAGGCCAGCATCACCATGTAGGCGACGTTTTCCTTCTCGAACGCGATGCCGAGGAAGATGGCCAGCGCGCCGAGGGCGAGCGTGGCGATCTTCGAGACGCGCAGTTCGTCGGCCGACGAAGCCTGGCCCTTCTTGATCACCGAGGCGTACAGGTCGTGCGACACGGCGGAGGCACCGGCCAGCGTCAGGCCGGCAACCACGGCGAGGATGGTGGCGAAGGCCACGGCCGAGATGAAGCCGAGGAACAGGTCGCCGCCGACGGCCTTGGACAGGTGCACCGCGGCCATGTTGCCGCCGCCCTTCAGGCCCTTGGCGATTTCGCCGCCGACGTAGAACTCGCCCGGGTTGGCGACCAGGTTGGTGATCGCGCCGAAGCCGATGATGAAGGTCAGGATGTAGAAGTAGCCGATCCAGGTCGTCGCCCAGGCCACCGACTTGCGGGCTTCCTTGGCGTTCGGCACGGTGAAGAAGCGCATCAGGATGTGCGGCAGGCCGGCGGTACCGAACATCAGCGCCATGCCGACCGAGATCGCCGAGATCGGATCCTTGATCAGCGCGCCCGGGGCCATGATCGCGTCCTTCTTCGAGTGGATCTCGACCGCCTTCGTGAACAGCGCCTCCGGCGAGAAGCCGAACTGCATCAGCACGGCGAGCGCCATGAAGGTCGCGCCGCCGAGCAGCATCACCGCCTTGATGATCTGCACCCAGGTGGTCGCGGTCATGCCGCCGAACAGCACGTAGGCGAGCATGATGCCGCCGACCAGGATCTCGGCGTAGAGGTAGTCCATGCCGAAGAGGATCTTGATCAGCTGACCGGCACCGACCATCTGCGCGATCATGTAGAAGGCGACGACGACCAGCGACGAGAACGCCGCGAAGACGCGGACCGGGGTCTGCGCGAAGCGGTAGGCGGCGACGTCGGCGAAGGTGAACTTGCCGAGGTTGCGCAGGCGTTCGGCCATCAGGAAGGTGATGATCGGCCAGCCGACCAGCCAGCCGATCGAGAAGATCAGGCCGTCGAAGCCGTTGGCGAAGACCAGGCCCGAAATACCGAGGAACGAGGCGGCCGACATGTAGTCGCCGGCGATCGCGAGGCCGTTCTGGAAGCCGGTGATGCCGCCGCCGGCGGTGTAGAAGTCGGCGGCCGACTTGGTCTTGGCCGCGGCCCACTTGGTGATCCACAGCGTGCCGGCAACGAAGATGGCGAACATGGCGATCGCCGTCCAGTTGGTGGCCTGCTTCTGCGCCTGGCCGAGGTCGGCACCGGCGGCGATGGCGCCACCGGCGACGGCGAGGGCCGCGACGGCGGCAATGATGTGCTTGATATTCATGTTACTTCGTCGCCTCCTTGAGGATTGCGGCCGCTTCGTCGTCGAACTCGGTGTTGGAGCGACGGACAAAGATCCAGGTGATGATGATCGTGAACACGATCACGCCGATGCCGAGCGGCACGCCGACGCTGGCGGTCATGCCGGCGCCGAGCTTCTGCGCCAGGAAGGCGGGGTTGTAGGCGACCAGCAGGATGAAGCCGTAGTAGGCCAGCGCGCCCAGCACGGTCATCAGGACCGAATAGCTGTTGCGCTTCGAAACGAAGCGCTGGAACGCCGGGTTGGCGGCGATCTTGTTGCTTATTTCTTGTGACATCGAGTGCTCCTCTCTTTGTGACGTTATCGACTCTTTGCAGAGTTCGGATGCCACTATACGGAGCTTCACTGACGCTGCTCTTACGCAATGGGAAATCGTTTTTTCTGCGCGTAACGACTGCCGAAACCGTGGCGTTTCAAGGCCGGAGGGGAAGCCGGGGAAATCCGGAGGGGGAAAAGCGGCGAACGCAAATGCTGACCGCTGACTGACGGAAACCGCCTTCCCCGGCGCCGCGCCGCCGGCGCGGCGGATTCAGGCCGCCGGCGGCGGGAAGATCACTTCGAACAGGGTGCCGCCAGCGGCCGCATCGGCGATGTGGATGCGGGCGCCGTGCTGCTCGGCGATCTGGCGGACGATCGCCAGCCCCAGCCCGCAGCCGTCGCTGGTGTCGCCGCTGGCGCGGAAGAAGCGCTCGAAGACGCGCTCGCGCAACTCGGGCGGGATGCCCGGACCGCTGTCCTCGACCGCCAGCAGCGCACCGCCGCCGGCGCGCGGCGCGCAGCGCACGGTGACCTGGCCGCCGGCCGGCGTGTAGCGGATGGCGTTGTCGACCAGGTTGCCGACCAGCTCGCGCAGCAGGATCGCGGTACCGGTCACGGTCACCGCCTCGAGTTCGAAACCGAGGTCGATGTCGTGCTCGACCGCGAGCTGCATCCAGGTATCGGCATGGTCGTGGATCAGCGCCTGCAGCTCGACCGGTCGCAGCACCGGCATGCCGCCCGGCTCGGCGCGGGCCAGCGCCAGCAGCTGGTTGACCAGCCGGGCCAGCCGGCGCACGGCGGAAAGGATCGCCGACAGGCGCGGATCGTCGCGCTCCTGCAGCGCCGACTCGACCTGCGCCTGCAAGGCGGCGATCGGCGTGCGCAGCTGGTGCGCAGCGTCGGAGACGAAATGGCGCTGCGCGCCGAGGGCGACGTCGAGGCGCTGCAGCAGACGGTCGATCTCGATGGCCAGCGGCTGCAGCTCGCTCGGCAGGTTGTCGGCGCCGACCGGGCGCAGGTCGGTCGGCGAGCGCCGGGCGAGCTGGCTGCGCAGCGCGTCGAGTGGGCGCAGGCCGCTGCTGACGCCGAACATGATCAGCG
This sequence comes from Azospira restricta, assembly GCF_016858125.1. Classification (NCBI taxonomy): domain Bacteria; kingdom Pseudomonadati; phylum Pseudomonadota; class Betaproteobacteria; order Rhodocyclales; family Rhodocyclaceae; genus Azospira; species Azospira restricta. The sequence goes on along the minus strand of NZ_CP064781.1, from coordinate 1,364,652 downwards.
CGATCGTCGCTGCCGACAGCAGGAACTCGGGGACGATGATGCTGAGCAGGATCTCGCCGACCTGGGTCTCGCGCTTGGTCAGCGTCTCGGCGACGACCACGGTCAGCTCGTGGTTGTCCTTCTGCGTGAGCAGGATCACGCCGCGCACCTCGCGCCCCTTGATCCGGCTGTCGAAGAACAAGGTCCCGTCGGCGAAGGCATCGGGGCCGGAGATGTCCTTCGGGAAGAGGCCCGGCGAACTGCCCTGGAAGAAACTCGGCGCATCCTCCGGGAAGATGCCCTCCTCGCCGGCAAGCAGCTCGCCGTGCGGCCCGTAGACGGCGAAATGGATGCGGTCGAACTTGTCGGTGACGAGAATCTGCCGCCCCTGCGGCTGCAGGTCGATCACCGGCCGCCCGTTCTGTGAATGCACCTGGTTGGAAAGCGCCAGCGCGAGGTTCAGCAGCGAGCGGTCGTAGGCCTGGCCGGCGTTCTCGGACGCGACGAAGTAGGCGCTGGTGCCGCTGGCGACGAGGAGCAGCACGACGCCCGGCAGCAGCCAGGCGAGCAGCAGCTGACGCAGGCTATGAGGCTGGAGACTTCGGTTTTTCAAGGTAGTAGCCCATGCCGCGCACGGTGCGGATGTTGACGCCGGCGGGCTCGAGCTTGGTGCGAAGGCGGGAGATGATCTTCTCCACCGCATTCGGCGTGATTTCCTCGTCCCAGTTGTACAGCGACTGCATGACGAGATCCTTGCTGACGATGCGGTTGGCGCGCAGCGCCAGGAACTCCAGCGCCGACCATTCGCGGGCGGTGAGATCGAGCGCCTGATCGCCGATCCAGGCGCGGCGCGCCGCGGTGTCGAGGTCGAGGTTGCCGAGGCGCAGCACCGGATCGGCCTTGCCGTAGCCGCGCCGGGTCAGCGCCCGGATGCGCGCTTCCAGTTCGGCGATGGCCACCGGCTTGACCAGATAGTCGTCGGCGCCGAGGTCGAGCAGGCGGATGCGCTCGTCGAGCATCTCGCGCGCGGAGACGACCAGCACCGGCATCTCCTGCTTGCGGCCGCGCAGGCGCTTCAGCACCTCGGAGCCGTCGAGCCCGGGCAGGCCGAGGTCGAGGATCACCACGTCGTACTCGCGCTCGCTCAGCCAGGCGTCGGCGCGGCGGCCGTCGGCCGCCCATTCGACGACGTAGCCGGCGTAGCGCAAGGCGCGCGTGACGCCGTCGGCGAGCAGTTCATCGTCTTCGATCAGCAATACACGCATCGGCGCCACTCCCTTCGTCCGGCGGCAAGGTTACCCGTTCGCCCGGCGGCCGCAAAGCCCCGCGCCGCTGCGCAAAAAGCGAAAGCCCCGCCCGGCGGCTGCCGGAACGGGGCTTTCCGATGCTGAGCGCCGGTGCCGGAAGGTCTTCCCCGGCACCGGGCGGACCGGCAATTACATGCCCATGTCCATGCCGCCCATGCCACCCATGCCGCCCATGCCCGGCATGCCGCCGGCGGCCGGCTTGTCTTCGACCAGCTCGGCAACCATGCAGTCGGTGGTGAGCATCAGGCCGGCGACCGAGGCGGCGTTCTGCAGCGCCGAACGGGTGACCTTGGTCGGGTCGAGAACGCCCATTTCGACCATGTCGCCGTAGGTGCCGTTGGCGGCGTTGAAGCCGTAGTTGCCGGAACCCTTGACCACTTCGTTGACCACCACCGACGGTTCGTCGCCGGCGTTGGCGACGATCTCGCGCAGCGGCTGTTCCATCGCGCGCAGCACGATCTTGATGCCGGCGTCCTGGTCGTGGTTGTCGCCCTTGAGCGAACCGATCAGCGCAGCGCGGGCACGCAGCAGCGCGACGCCGCCGCCGGGGACGATGCCTTCTTCAACGGCGGCACGGGTAGCGTGCAGCGCGTCTTCGACGCGGGCCTTCTTTTCCTTCATTTCGACTTCGGTGGCAGCACCGACCTTGATCACGGCGACGCCGCCGGCCAGCTTGGCGACACGCTCCTGCAGCTTCTCGCGGTCGTAGTCGGAGGTGGCTTCCTCGATCTGGATGCGGATCTGCTTGACGCGGGCTTCGATCGCCTTCTCGTCGCCGGCACCGTCGATGATGGTGGTGTTTTCCTTGGCGATCTCGACGCGCTTGGCCTGGCCCAGATCCTTCAGGGTGGCCTTTTCCAGCGTCAGGCCGGTCTCTTCCGAGATGACGACGCCGCCGGTCAGGATGGCGATGTCTTCGAGCATGGCCTTGCGACGGTCGCCGAAGCCCGGGGCCTTGACGGCGACGGTCTTCAGGATGCCGCGGATGTTGTTGACGACCAGGGTGGCCAGCGCTTCGCCTTCGACGTCTTCGGCGATGATCAGCAGCGGACGGCCGGCCTTGGCGACCTGTTCCAGCACCGGCAGCAGGTCGCGGATGTTCGAGATCTTCTTGTCGAAGAGCAGGACGAACGGGTTGTCGAGCAGGGCGATCTGCTTTTCCGGGTTGTTGATGAAGTACGGCGACAGGTAGCCACGGTCGAACTGCATGCCTTCGACGACGTCGAGTTCGTTATCGAGCGACTTGCCGTCCTCGACGGTGATGACGCCTTCCTTGCCGACCTTTTCCATGGCGCTGGCGATGATGTCGCCGATCGACGAGTCGGAGTTGGCCGAGATCGAGCCGACCTGGGCGATTTCCTTGTTGGTGGTGCACGGCTTGGAGATCTTCTTCAGCTCGTCGATGGTGGCGACGACGGCCTTGTCGATGCCGCGCTTCAGGTCCATCGGGTTCATGCCGGCGGCAACGTACTTCATGCCTTCGCGGACGATCGACTGGGCCAGCACGGTGGCGGTGGTGGTGCCGTCGCCGGCGATGTCGGAGGTCTTCGACGCGACTTCCTTGACCATCTGCGCGCCCATGTTGGCGAACTTGTCCTTCAGTTCGATTTCCTTGGCGACGGAAACGCCGTCCTTGGTCACCGTCGGCGCGCCGAACGAGCGCTCGAGCACGACGTTGCGGCCCTTCGGACCGAGGGTCACCTTGACCGCGTCGGCCAGGATGTTGACGCCCTCGACCATGCGGGCACGGGCGGAATCACCGAATTTGACTTCTTTGGCAGCCATGTATTTCTCCTGAATTCTTTAGGGGGATCTGTCGCGGCGGCGGTCGATTACGACTCGAGCACGCCCATGATGTCTTCTTCACGCATGACCAGGACTTCCTGGCCATCGACCTTGACCGTCTGGCCGGCGTACTTGCCGAACAGCACGCGGTCGCCGACCTTCAGGTCGACGGCGATGTGCTTGCCGTTGTCGTCGCGCTTGCCCGGGCCGACGGCCAGGACTTCGCCCTGATCCGGCTTCTCGCCGGCGGTGTCGGGGATCACGATGCCGGAGGCGGTGGTGCGCTCGGCCTCAACGCGCTTGACGATCACACGGTCGTGCAACGGACGGATTTTCATGGAGTTCTCCTTGGTTTAAAGCGATAGTGATTGCTAACAAATGGCCGTTTTGGCACTGCGGCCCAAACGTATCGGCTCAGGAATTCAAAACAGAAGGTGTTAGCACTCATTGCCAACGAGTGCTAATAATAGGGGCGGACTTTCCGGATTTCAAGTCGACCCGGCGGCCGATCCGCTAAGCTGGAAGACCCGACGGGCACGAAGGAGGATTGGCGATGAGCGGAACTTGCGACGACACGACCTACCGCCGGCTGATCGAGCAGGTCGCCGACGCCGTCATCTACGCCGACACCGGCGGCGCGATCCGCATCTGGAACGCCGCCGCCGAGCGCCTGTTCGGCTTCAGCGCGGCCGAAGCGATCGGCCGGAGCCTCGACCTGATCATCCCCGAGCGCCTGCGCGCGGCGCACTGGCAGGCCTTCGACGCGGCGCTCGCGTGCGGCGCGACCAAGCTCGGCGGGAAGGCGACGCTGACGCGCGCGCAAACGCGCGACGGCGGCACGGTCTATGTCGACATGAGCTTCTCGCTGCTCACCGACGAGCAGGGCGCGGTGCTCGGCTCGATGGCGGTCGCCCGCGACGCGACGGCGCGGCGCGACGAGCTCGCCGCGCTGCGGGCGCGCATCGCGGCGCTGGAGAAGGCGGCGCCGACCACCGGCTGAGGCGCGGGAAAAAGACCCCGGCGCGAAGGCCGGGGGTTCCGAAGGTACTGCTGGAGAGGTAACGGGAAACCTGGCGCGTAACGCCGCGCGCCTTACGCGCCCCCGCGGGGACATCTTCGCGACGTGCGGTGCACATCGCGCTCAGGCGCCCCCCGAGGGGGCTTCTTCGCAAGTGCTTTCGCACTTGCTCAAGCGTACCCCAGGAGTACTTCTTCGCGATACGCAAAGCGTATCGCTCAGGCGTAGCTCGGGGCGAAGGCCTGCTCCGGCGCCGCCGCCGGCCCCTCGCCGTTCCAGTACGGCGAGAGCTTGCGCAGGCGCTCGATGATCGGCGGCACCGCGGCGATGACGCGGTCGATCTCGGCTTCGCTGGTATCGCGCGACAGCGAGAAGCGGACCGTGCCGTGCGCCGCGGTGTAGGGAATGCCCATCGCGCGCATCACGTGCGACGGCTCGAGCGAGCCCGAGGTGCAGGCCGAGCCCGAGCTGGCGGCGATGCCGAGCTTGTTGAGCAGCAGCAGGATGGCCTCGCCCTCGATGTATTCGAAGGCGATGTTGCTGGTGTTGGGCAGACGGTTGTCGGGGTCGCCGGTCGGAAAGGCATGGCTGACGCGGGCCAGGATGCCGGCTTCCAGCCGGTCGCGCAGCCGCCGCACGACGGTGTCCTCGGTCACCAGATGCGCCTGTGCCAGCGCGCAGGCCTGGCCGAGGCCGACGATCGCCGCCGAGTTCTCGGTACCGGCGCGCCGCCCGCGCTCCTGGTGGCCGCCGCGCAAGAGCGGCCGGAAGCGGCAGCCTCGGCGCAGGTAGAGCACGCCGATCCCCTTCGGCGCATGCAGCTTGTGGCCGGACAGCGAGAGCATGTCGATCTTCGTCTTCTTCAGGTCGAGCGGGATCTTGCCCACCGCCTGCACCGCGTCGGTGTGGAACATGATGCCGCGGGCGGCGGCGATCTCGGCCATCTCCGCGACCGGGAAGATCGTCCCGGTCTCGTTGTTCGCCCACATCGCCGAGACGATCGCGACGCGGTCGTGCAGCAGCGCGCGGTACTCGTCGAGGTCGAGGCGGCCCTTCTTGTCCACGCGCAGCTTGTGCACGACGTAGCCCTCCTTCTCCAGCCACTCGCACAGGCTGAGGATCGCCGGGTGCTCGACGGCGGTGGTGATCACCGTGTTGCGCTCCGGCTGCGCCTTCAGCGCCGACAGGATCGCGGTCGAGTCGGCCTCGGTGCCGCAGGAGGTGAAGATGATCTCGGAATCGTGCTCGGCGCCGAGCAGCGCCTGCACCTGGCCGCGCGCCTGCTTCAGCGCCCGGCCGACGCTGGCGCCGAAGGCGTGCATCGACGAGGCGTTGCCGAAGTGCTCGGTGAAGAAGGGCAGCATCGCCGCCACCACCGCCGGGTCGACGCGCGTCGTCGCGTTGTTGTCGAGGTAGATCGGTTTCGGGTCCATGGCAGGCTCCTAGGTTTCCGCCGGCATCAGCGCCGCCGGCAGCACCTGCACCAGCTCGCCGAGCGCCTCGACCAGCTTCTGCTGGATGCCACCCAGCGTCGCCGCTTCCATCATGCAGCCGGCGCAGGCACCGCGCAGGTGCACGTAGATTTTCTTGCCCTGCACGTCGGCCAGCTCGACGTCGCCGTGGTCGCGCTGCAGCATCGGCCGCACCGCCTCCAGCACCTCCTCGATGCGGCGGATCTTCTGCACCAGCGACAGCTTCCCCGCCGGCGGCCGCGGCGCTTCCGGCGTCGCCGGGCAGGCCGGCGGCGGCGACACCTCGCCGGGGCCGGCGCGCTCCGCCTTGACCCTGGCGAGAATCTCCTCGACCCCCTCGTGGCACGCCGCGCAGCCGCCGCCGGCCTTGGTGTAGAAGGTCACCTCCTCGACCGTGTTCAGCTTGTTGGCCTTGATCACGTCCTCGATCAGCACCGCGTCGACGGCGAAGCACTTGCACACCAGCGCGCCTTCCTCGTGCTCGTCGCGCCACTCCTCGCCGCGGTAGTTGGCGACCGCGGCCTGCAGCGCCTCGCGCCCCATCACCGAGCAGTGCATCTTCTCCGGCGGCAGGCCGTCGAGGTAGTCGGCGATGTCCTGGTTGGAGACGGTGAGCGCCTGATCGACGCTCATCCCCTTGATGATCTCGGTCAGCGCCGACGACGAGGCGATCGCCGAGCCGCAGCCGAAGGTCTGGAAGTGCGCGTCCTCGATCACCCCGCTCGCCGGGTCGACCTTGAGCATCAGCCGCAGCGCGTCGCCGCACTGGATCGAGCCGACGTCGCCGACGGCGTTGGCGCCTTCGAGCGGCCCCGAGTTGCGCGGGTTGAAGAAGTGCTCGCGGACCTTGTCGGAGTATTCCCACATGGCGCTGCCCTCCCTAGACCGAGAACGACTTGCCGCAGGAGCACTGCGCGGCGGCGTTCGGGTTGTCGAACCTGAAACCGGTGTGCGTCAGCGAGTCGACGAAGTCGATGCTGACGCTGTCGACCATCGGCATCGTCAGCGGGTCGACCAGCAGCGTGATGCCGTCGACCTCGAGTTCCCAGTCGTCGTCGGCCTTCGCCGACTCCAGCTTCATGCCGTACTGCAGGCCGGAGCAGCCGCCGCCGGCGACCACCAGGCGCAGGCCGGCGACCGGCGTTTCGGAACCACGGATGAAGCGTTGCACGGCTTTCACGGCGGCGGGGGTCAGGCTGATCATGGCGGTTCTCCTCACGTTGACACCCTTCGTCCTGCAAGCCGCATGCCATCCCGCCGCCGTGCGCCAAACCCTTGAATTGCCGTCGCTTTCGTCCGAAGGAGGGATTGTCGGGTTTGCGACAATCGCCCCTCAGGCCGGCGCGTAGCTGTAGCACCCCTTCGGGCAGACGCGACCGCAGGAGCTGCAGCCGATGCAGTCGGCGGCGTCGGCGATAGCCATCACCATCATGTTGTCGTCCTCGTCGTCGCTGTCGTCGTCGAGTTCGCGCTCGACCAGGTCCAGCACCTGGCGCGGGCAGACCTTGTAGCAGCGGCCGCAGCCGATGCACTTCTTCTGGTCGAGGGCAGTCACGAACTGCGGCACCCATTCGGCACCGCCGCGCGTCAATCCGGTAATCATCGCGTCATCCTTTCTGCGCGGCGAGCAGCCGCGCGTTGGCTGCGGCCCACGCCTGGCAGGCCTCGTAGGCGGCCGCCGAGAGCGCCGGCAGTTCGGCCCAGGCGGCGGGCAGGCGCTCCTCGGCCAGGTCATGCAGCGCCGCCGCGTGCTCGGCAGCGATCCGCTTCAGCCGCCGCACTTCCTTGTCGAGCGCCTGCAGGTCAGCGTCGTCCATCGTCCGCGCCCTACATCCCGGCGACCGCGGAATGCTGGCCGATGCGCTCGATCGCCACCGCCAGCAGCTTGTCCGCCTCGTCCTTCATCTTCGACAGGCTGGCGAAGCCGAAGCGGTGCACGTCGCGCAGGGTCTTGTCCACCGTGACCAGCTTGCCGACAGTGATCAGCGCGCGGCCGAAGCCTTCGTGCGTGAGGTGCACCAGCGGTACCGCGAGCAGCTTGCACTCCTTCTCGATCAGCACCGCGATCGCGTTGTAGAAGGCCTTGACGCGGGCGACCGTCTCCTCGTCGGGGTCGCCGACGAGCGGGATGTCGGCCTTGCGCTCCTTGGTCAGCACGAAGGGGGCGAGGACCTCGGTCGTCGACTTGCCGGCGTAGGTACCGTAGGTGTCGAGCGCGCGCATCTGGCGTGACATTTCCTTGATGAAGTCGGTGTCGAGAATCGGATCAGGGCTCATCGGGATACTCCTCTGCGGAAGGCGTTGCCGGTTGGGAAAGGGGAAGGCGAAGGGGAAGCGCGCGCGGCGGCGGCGACAGCGCCGGGAAGGCGGAGAGCAGCAGGCGGGCGGCGGCGAGCGCGGCGACGAAGCCACCGGCGGCGCCGGCGGCGGCCCCGGCATCGCTGCCGGCAAAGGCCGCACCGCCCCACGCGCCGAGCGGCATCGCCAGCGCCGGCACCAGGTAGCCGAGCACCGCCGACAACGCCAGGCCGCGCTCGCACTGGCGGATGCACACTGCGTCGCCGACCGCGAGCGCGGCATCGGCCGGCAGCGTCAGCAGGCGCGGGCCGCGCGCCGCCGCCAGGCGGCCGGCGGCGCAGCCGCCGGCGTGCGTGCAGCCGCCGCAGGCGGTCTCCGCGACCGCGACCAGCGCGCGGCCGCCGGCGATGCGGCGGACGACGCCGCGCACCTCGGCGGCGCCGCTCATCCCGTCCACCCCTCGTCGGCCATCGCCGCGAAGCGGGCGTCGCTGCGCCCGGCGCGCGCCAGCGCGCGCTCGATCCAGGCGACGCCGCCCTCGCGCAGCGCGCGACCGAGGTCGGCGAGCAGCGCGTCGATCGCATCGACCTCGGTGACGCGGATCGGCTGGATGCCGCGCGCGACCAGCTGCTGGATCGCCGAGGCGCCGATCGCCAGCACGTAGACCGCGGCGCAACCGGCGAGGAAATCGACCTTGGCGGCGAGCTTGCCCTCGTTGCCGTCCATCGCCTCGGCGGCGAAGGCGCCGACGCCGACCAGCGTCGCCTTGTCCGGCGCCACGTCGTAGACGACGAAGCCCTCGGCAGCACCGAAATGCTGGTCGACGCGGACGCGGCCGACGGAGGCGAAGGCGACGCGGATCATCGTCGCGGCCGCGGCGTCAGTGCACCGCACCAACTGCAGGCGCCGCGCCGGCGGCGGACTCGTGCGGGCGGGCGTCGCGCCGGTAGGCGGATCGGTAGGGTTCGAGCTCATGGTGTTGGGCCTGCAGCAGGTTGGCGAGGTCGAACAGCGCCTGGCGGGTGCCGCGGTAACCCACCCAGGTGCGGGCGTAGCCGCCGACCAGGTCGTATTGCGGGAAGCCGGCGCGCAACAGGGGCACGCCGAGGCGCTGCGCGCTGCCGAGCGCATGCGAATTGGCGATCAGCAGCTGCGCGTCGCCGGCACGCGCCAGCCGTTCGAGGTCTTCGAGGTCGCCGACCGTCACCTGCTTGAGCGGCAACGCCTCCAGCGCCGGCCCTCGGGCCGGGCTGACCGCGGCGACGAGCTCGGCGCCCATGCCGGCGAGGCAGGCGGCGAGCTGCGCCAGCAGGTCGGGGTCGGCGGCGAGCGCGATGCGCGCGAAGCCGAGCATGAAATGGCAATCGACCATCGCGTCCTGCAGCTGCGCGCGCCGGCGCTCGATTTGCGGCGGCACCGGGCGGCCGGAGATGGCGGCGAGCGCCTGCGTGAATGCGTCGCAGGCGGCCTGCCCCATCAGCCCGGCGAAGCGGTGGTCGGGGACGCCGCTGCGCGCGTGCAGCAGGTCGGCGGCGGCGGCGAGCGAGTCGCCAATCACCAGCGTCGCCGCCGATTCGCCCATCGCCGCGATCTCGGCGCGCTTCGTACCGCCGATCGTCAGCGACGAGAACTCGGCCTCGACCAGATGGCCGTCGAGGGCGTCGCCGAGGTCGGGCAGCACCACCGGGTAGAGGCCGAAGGCCTCGATCCATTCCTTGATCGCCTCGACGTCGCCCGGCGTCAGCATCGACGAGGCGAGCACGTTCACCTGCTTCGGCCGGCGGCCGGCGTGGCGCCCGGCCGGCACCAGCGCATCGACGATCGCCGTCACCGCCGCCGCGTAGCCGCTCTCGAAGCAGCCGAGGTAGTCGGGCGTATTCACCGGCACCACGGCAACGCCGTCATGTTCCGGATGCGCCGCGCGGAATTCGCGCACCGCGCGCCGCAGGTCGCTCCCCTGCGTCTCGGAGAGGCCGGTGCTGAGCAGACCGACGAGGTCCGGGCGGTGCTTCGCGCAGAGCGTGGCGAGCGCCGCGACGACGTTGTCGTCGGCGCCCATGATCGTCGCCACCTGGTCCATCGCCGTCGTCTGCAGCGGGATCGGCTCGCGGAAGTGGCGCACGAAGAAGACCTTGGCGAACGCGGTGCAGCCCTGCGAACCGTGCATCAGCGGCAGGCCGCGGTCGATGCCGAGGAAGGCGAGCGCGGCGCCGACCGGCTGGCTGACCTTGAGCGGGTTGACCGCGAGCGCCTTGCGCGACTGGATGATTTCCGCCATCTCCGTCTCCTACGCGCTGAGCACGGCGCCGGGCCCGCGCGCCGCCGCCCACGGCGCCGGCTGCCGCACCGCCGCCCACACCGGGCTCTCGATCGACAGCGCCAGCTGGCGCGCCAGCTCGACCATGCCGCGGTAGCCGGCGTAGCCGAATTCGCGCTCCTGGTTGATGTCGAGGAAGGGGATGCGTGCCTTCAGCGCCGTGTACAGGTTGCGGCCGCCGGCGATCAGGATGTCGGCGCGGTAGTCGCGGTAGGCCGACAGCAGCGCCTGCGGGCTGCCGTCGTCGATCATCTTCGCGTCCGCCCCCATCAGCTCGCGGATGCGCGCCTTGTCCTCCTCGGTCGACTTCTTGGTGCCGGTGGCGACCACCGTCATGCCGAGGTCCTGCAGCGCGGAGACGATCGACCACGACTTGACGCCGCCGGTGTACAGCAGCACCCGCTTGCCGGCCAGCCGCTGCCGCCACGGTGCGAGCGCGGCGTCGGCCAGCGCCTCCTCGCGGGCGACGACCAGCTCGGTGCGCGCCGCCAGGTCGGGATCGCCGATCAGCGCGGCAAAGCCGCGCAGCGCCGCCGACATGTCGGCGACGCCGTAGAAGCTGCCCTCGAACCAGGGGATGCCGTAGCCTTCCTGCAGCTTGCGCGCGACGTTGAGCAGCGCCTTGGCGCAGACCACCATCGTCGCCTCGGCGCGATGCATCGTCTGCACCTCGGCGAAGCGGGCGTCGCCGGAGAGCGTGGCGAGGATGCGGTAGCCGAGCTCGTCGAACAGCGGCGCGACGTGCCAGAACTCGCCGGCGATGTTGTATTCGCCGATCAGGTTGATGTCGCGGGTCGGCCGCCCGTCGGCGCGCGGCGCCGCCGGCGGCGGCTCGCGCGTGCCGATCACGTGCTTCACCATCGCCTCGCCGGCGAGGCGGTTGCCGAGGTTCTTGGTGCCGTAGAAGCCGGCCGCGTCGACCGGCACCACCGGCGTTCCCCAGCGCGCCGCGGCGGCCTGGCAGACGGCCTCGACGTCGTCGCCGATGAGCGCGGTGACGCAGGTGTTGTAGACGAAGACCGCGGCCGGCGAATAGGTCTCGATGGCCTGCCGGATCGCATGGAACAGCCGTTTCTCGCCGCGGCCCATGACCACGTCGGTCTCGGAGAGGTCGGTGGTCAGGCCGAGGCGGTACAGCGTCGGCCCCGACGAGCGCGTGCCGCGGTTGTCCCACGACGAGCCGGCGCAGGCGATCGGCCCGTGCACGATGTGGGCGACGTCGGCGATCGGCAAGAGCGCGATCTGCGCGCCGTCGAAGGAGCAGCCGCCAGCCGCGGCGCCGGGCTTCGGCCGCGCGCAGCCGGACTTCTCCTTGTGGTTGTGGCTGCAGGCCGGCTCGTCGAGCAGGGCCTGGATTTCGCTGGTCTTCATGCGCTTCTCCGCTGGACTCGTGCACCGTTCAGCAAGATGGATGCCATCGCCAGCACGCTGATTCGCAAGGATTTTCCGAGCGCCGGGCGTGTCGCAAAACCGACAATCGGCGCCTACGCGTCGTCGGCCAGGTCGCGCCGCGGCACGGTCGCCGGGTCGGCGACGATCGGCCGGTAGATCTCGACGCGGTCGCCCGCCTGCAGCGGCGTATCGAGGCGCACCAGGCGGCCGAAGACGCCGACCTTCTGCGCGGCCAGGTCGATCTGCGGGCAGGCCGTGCAGACGCCGGAGCGCTCGATCGCCTCGGCGACGGTGCTGCCGTCCGGCACCTCGAGGTTCAGCCAGAACTGCTGGCCGGGTTCGGAATAGACGACGCCGATCTGCATGGCCCCGCCTCCTCAGCAGCAGCCGGCCGGTGCCGCGGCCGCCGCCGGCCGCGCGCCGCGCCGTTCGAGCAGGCGCTTGCCGGCGAGCATGAAGCCGAGCACCGCGAAGCCGCCGGGCGGCAGGATCATCAGCAGCATGCCGCCGTAGCCGGGCAGCTGCAGTTCGAGGAAGGCGAAGCCCGGGCCGAGCAGGCTGGAAGCCTGCGCGAACAGCGTGCCGGCGCCGAGGAACTCGCGCACCAGCCCGATCGCGGTCAGCGCGCCGGTGAAGCCGAGCCCCATCGCCAACCCGTCGACCGCCGCCGCCAGCGGCCCGGCCTTCACCGCGAAGGCCTCGGCGCGGCCGAGGATCGCGCAATTGACGACGATCAGCGCGATGAACAGGCCGAGCACCTTGTACAGCTCGTGCAGCCAGGCGTTCATCGCCATGTCGACGACGGTGACCAGCCCGGCGATGAGGACGACGAAGACCGGGATGCGCACCTGTGCGCTGACCGTGTGCCGGATCGCCGACACCAGCACGTTGGCGACGACCAGCACGGCGGTGGTCGCCAGCCCCATGCCGAGGCCGTTGGTGCCGCTGCTGGTGACCGCCATCGACGGACACATCGCCAGCAGCTGCGCGAAGACCACGTTCTGCTCCCAAAGACCGTTCCTGACGATGGTGCCGAGCGACATGTTCATGAGGCCTCCCCGAGGATTTCGGCGCGGTGCGCCGCGAAGAACTCCAGCCCGCCCCTGACCGTGCGCACCACCGCGCGCGGCGTGACGGTGGCGCCGGCGAACTGGTCGAAATCGCCGCCGTCCTTCTTCACCGCCCAGCGCTCGGGCACCGGATCGCCCAGCGCACGGCCGTCGAAGGCGCGGATCCAGGCCGACTTGGCGACCTCGATCTTGTCGCCGAGGCCCGGCGTTTCGGCGTGCTTGACGACGCGCACGCCGAGCGCGCGGCCGTCGCGGTCGACGCCGATCAAGAGCTGGATGTCGGCGGCGTAGCCGCGGCCGGCGAGCTTGAACACCGCACCCTCGACCCGGCCGCTGCGGCGCACGCGGTAGACCGTCACCGTCCCGCCGTCGCGCGGCAGCACCAGCGTGTCGCGCAGGAAGTCGTTGTCGGCGAAGCCGGGCGGCAGCACCTCGGCGAGCGAGTCGCGCAGGTCCTTCGCCTCGGCGGCGGCGATCGGCGCACGCGTGGCGGCGGCGGCGAAGGCCAGCGCGGCACTGGCGACCAGCGCGATCGCGCCGAGCAGCAGCGGCTGGTAGGCGAGCCGCTCGCGCAACTGTTCGAGCCTCATCGCCGCAGCTCCCCGGCCGGCACGTCGCGCGGCCGGCCGCGGCGGTCACGGCCGAGGATGCGCGGCCGCAGCAGGCGGTCGATCACCGGCGTCAGGCCGTTCATCAGCAGCACCGCGAAGGCCATCCCCTCCGGGTAGCCGCCCCAGCTGCGGATGATCCAGCTGAGCAGGCCGACGCCGACGCCGAAGACGAGGCGGCCGGCCGGCGTCGCCGGCGAGGTGACGTAGTCGGTGGCGATGAAGAAGGCACCGAGGATCGCCGCGCCGGACAGCAGGTGGCTGGCGGCATCGAGGTAGCGCGCCGGGTCGACCGCATGCGCGATCGCCGCCGGCAGCGCGAGGCCGGCGAGCACGCCGAGCGGCGCGTGCCAGCGGATGACGCCGACGGCGAGCAGGTAGAGGCCGCCGGCGAAGAGCAGCAGCGCGCCGGCCTCGCCGAAGCTGCCGGCGCGCTCGCCGAGCCACGAGAGGGTCGGCGCCGCCGGCCCGGCCAGCGCCTGGGCGAGGTCGGCGCCGCGCGACAGCTCGGTCTTGGCGTGGCCGAGCAGCGTCGCGCTGGTCAGCGCGTCGGGGACCGGCGCGCCGCCGAGAAAGCGCTGCAGGCTGTCGACGAAACCGGGTGCCGGCGCCGCCAGCGGCGCCACCCATTGCGTCAGCGGCAGCGGGAAGGAAACCAGCAGCGCGACGCGGGCGACCATCGCCGGGTTGAAGACGTTCTGGCCGAGGCCGCCGAAGACCTGCTTGGCGACGACGATGGCGATGAAGCCACCGATCACCGCCACCCACCACGGCGCCCATGGCGGCAGCGTCAGCGCCAGCAGCCAGCCGGTCAGCACCGCCGAGCCGTCGCGCAGCACGGCGGCCGGCCGCGGCGCGCCGGCCAGGCGCAGCGCCAGCGCCTCCCAGCCGACGCAGGCGAGGATGGTCAGCAGCCACAGGAAGAACGACGGCCAGCCGTACAGCCAGAAGCCGTGCAGCGTCGCCGGCAGCAGCGCGAGCTGGACGTGCAGCATCGCGCGGGCGACGCTGCCGCCGCCGTGCGCGTGCGGCGCGGCGGTGGCGGACGATAGTTGCGGGTTCATGCCGGTTCTCCTGCATCGGCGCGCGCCGCGGCCTGCTGCGCGGCGCGCTCGGCCTTGCGCCGGGCCGCCGCCGCGGCCTTCTCGCGCGCCTCGCGTTCAAGGCGCTGCTGGCGCTGCGTGGCGAGCTTGCGCGTGGCCTCGCCGCGCAAGCGCGCCCGTTCGCGCGCGGCGAGCTCGCCCTTGGCGTGCTGGAAGTACTGCACCAGCGGGATATGCGACGGGCAGACGTAGGCGCAGCAGCCGCAGGAAATGCAGTCGGCGAGGCCGATCGCCGCCGCCGCGTCGAGCGCGTCGTTGCGGATGCGCGCCGCCATCTCCAGCGGCAACAGCCCGACTGGGCAGGCGCGCACGCAGGCAGCGCAGCGGATGCACGGCCCTTCGCCGGCGGCAGCGACCTCGTCGGCGGCGAGCGCGAGGATGCCGCTGGTGCCCTTCACCACCGGCACCCGCCAGTGCGGAATCTCGCTGCCCATCATCGGCCCGCCGACCAGGCGGCGGGCGAGACCGAGGCCGTCGCCCTTCAGTCCGCCGGCGAAAGCGAGCACCTCGGCGGCCAGCGTGCCAAGGCGGACCTCGACGTTGCCGGGCGCGGCCACGCAGCCGCCGTTGACCGTGATCAGCCGCGAGATCAGCGGCTTCCCGTCGCGGATCGCGGCGCGCACCGCGAGCGCGGTACCGACGTTGTGCACGATCACGCCGGCGTCGGCCGGACGGCCGTCGGCCGGGACCTCGATGCCGGTCAGCGTCTGGATCAGCTGTTTCTCGGAGCCCATCGGATAGCGCGCCGGCACGCGCCGCACCGCGATCTCCGGGAAGGGCGCGGCGGCCGCGGCCATCGCCGCCAGCGCCTCCGGCTTGTTGTCCTCGATGCCGACCAGCACGCGGCGGGCGCCGCTGGCGTGGCGCATGATGCGGATGCCGTCGACGATGCCGGCGGCGGCGTCGCGCATCAGCCGGTCGTCGCAGGACAGGTAGGGCTCGCATTCGCTGCCGTTGATGAGCAGCGTCGCCACCCCGGCGCGCGCCGCGCCGGCGAGCTTCACCGCCGACGGGAAGGCGGCGCCGCCGAGGCCGACGACGCCGGCGGCGGCGACGCGGCGGCCGATCTCGTCGGGCGCCAGCGCGAACGGATCGGTGCTGCCGGCGAGCGCGCCCCATTCGTCGGCGCCGTCGGCGTCGACGATGATCGCCGGCAGCGCCAGCCCGGACGGGTGCGGCGCGGTGACCTCGCCGACCGCGGCGACGGTGCCCGAGGTCGGCGCATGCAGCGGCGCCGACACCGCGCCCTGCGCCGCGGCCAGCAGTTCCCCTTTCTTCACCCGCTGCCCGACCCGCACCACCGGCCGCGCCGGCGCGCCGAGGTGCTGCTGCAGCGGCAGGTAGAGGCGCGCCGGCACCGGCATCACGCGCACCGGCGCGTCGGCGGCAGGGCGCTTGCGGTCGTCCGGGTGCACGCCCCAGTCGTTGCCGAACCAGTCCTTCAACGAAGTCAGGATGCCCATGTCGTCCTCACGCGGCGAGCGGCTTCGGCATCACCCAGTGCTGCAGCGTCGGCGGCACCGGCTGCAGCAGCAGCGCCTCGGTCGGGCACTTGTCGACGCAGCTGCCGCAGCCGGTGCAGGCCTCGCGCAGCACGGTGTGGATCTGCTTGGCGGCGCCGACGACGGCATCGGTCGGGCACACCTTGCTGCAGCGGCAGCAGCCGATGCACAGCTCCTCGGCGATGCCGGCGATGCGCGGCCCGTCGTCGGCGAGCGCCGACAGGTCGACGCTCAAGCCGAGGCGGGCGGCGACGGCGACGGCCAGCGCCTTGCCGCCGGGCGGACAGCAGGTCGGTGCGGCACTGCCGGCGACGATCGCCGCGGCGGCGCCGGCGCAGCCGGGAAAGCCGCACTGGCCGCAGTTCGAGCCGGGCATCAGGGCGCCGATCTCGTCTTCCAGCGGGTTGCCCTCGACGCGCAGGAAGCGGGCGGCGCAGCCGAGCGCGACGCCGAGCAGCGCGCCGAGCGCGGTGAGGCTGAGGATGGCGGCGATCATCGTTCTTCCCTCCTGGCGTTGAGACCTAGACGTTGAGACCCGAGAAGCCCATGAAGGCGAGCGCCAGCAGGCTGATCGTGACGAAGGCGATCGGCGCACCGGCAAAGGCGGCCGGCACGCGCGCCAGCGCGACGCGCTCGCGCAGCCCGGCGAAGACGAGCAGCACCAGCGTGAAGCCGAGCGCCGAGCCGAAGCCGTAGAGCAGGCTCTTCGCGAGGCCGAATTTCTGGTCGGCGTTGAGCAGCGCGACGCCGAGCACCGCGCAGTTGGTGGTGATCAGCGGCAGGTAGATGCCCAGCGACTGGTACAACGCGGGGCTGCTCTTCCTGATGAACATCTCGGTGAACTGCACGACGGCGGCGATCACCAGGATGAAGGTGAGGATGCGCAGGTAGCCCAGCCCGAGCGGCGCCAGCAGCCAGTTCTCGAGCAGCCACGAGGCACCGGCGGCGAGCGTGACGACGAAGGTGGTGGCGAGCCCCATGCCGAAGGCCCCGTCCATGCTCTTCGACACGCCCATCACCGGGCACAGGCCGAGGAACTTGATCAGCACGACGTTGTTCACCAGCGCCGTCGACAGCAGCAGCAACAGGAATTCGCTCATCACCTCGCCCTCCTTTCCCTGGCCGGGTCGTTGCACGAGCCGTGCCAAGGCCGCGCCGATCGCCGCCGGCGCCGTCGTGGCGCGCCTTCCGGCGATGACGCACGAATTTGGTGCGGCGCCAATGTCGCAAAGCCGACAGCCATTTCGTCGCAAACCCGCGCAAGCGCCTGCCGGCCGGCGCCGGCGGGCGCCGCTGCGGCCGCGGCACGGAACCTGCTAGACGAAAGCGACACCGTTTGCCGAGGACACCGCCATGCCGACCGCCAGCCCCGCCCGCCGCCCGTCCGCGCCGCCCGCCGCGCTGCCGGCGGAGGCCTTCCGCGCGGCGGTCGACCAGGCCGACCTGGCGATCTCGATCACCGATCCGCAGGCCAACATCCTCTTCGCCAACGACGCCTTCATGCGCATCACCGGCTACGCGCCGGCCGAGATCATCGGCCGGAACGAGTCGGTGCTCTCCAACCACACGACGCCGCAGGCGCTCTACCAGTCGATGTGGACGGCCCTCAGCGCGCAGCGGCCGTGGTCCGGGCGCCTGCTCAACCGGCGCAAGGACGGCGCGCTGTACCTCGCCGACCTGACCATCACGCCGCTGCTCGACGCCCGCGGCGTCACCACGCACTACCTCGGCATGCACCGCGACGTGACCGAACTGCACCGGCTGGAACGCGTCATCCGCAACCAGAAGAAGCTGATCGAGTCGGTCGTCGATGCGGCGCCGGCGGCCTTCGCGCTGCTCGACCAGAGCGGGCGCGTGATCCTCGACAACCTCGAATACAAGAAGCTGGTGTCCGACCTCGGCTGCCGCGAGCCGGCGCACCATCTGCTCGACGCGCTGCACCCCGACTGGCGCCGCCTGCTCGCCGAAGCGCCGGCGCAGTGCGCCTTTCCGCACCGCGAGACGCGCATCGAGCGGCCCGCCGGCCGCGCCCGCTGGCTGTCAGCCACCGTCTCGGTGGTGGACATGCAGAGCGACTGCGCCGATAGCTACTTCTGCGCCGGCGGGCAGCCCGGCCTGCTGCTGACGGTGAGCGACGTCACCGACCTGCGCAGCGAGCAGGAGCGGGCACGCACCGAGGCGCGCAAGGCGGTGCTGGCCGAGGAAGAACGCACCGCGGCGATCCGCGAGGGCCTGTCGGCGGCGCTGTTCCGCCTCGGCCAGCCGATGAACATGATGAGCTCGGCGGTGGCCGTGCTGCAGCGGCGCGACCCGGTCAGCGCGCGCGTACTCGACGACGCGCTGCGCGCCGCCGGCGAACACCTGGAGAGCCTGCGCCTGGTCATCCCGCAGAGCCCGCAGGCGCTGCCGGTCGGCGTCAACCTCAACGAGATCCTGCGCGACGTGCTCGAGATCAGCACGCCGCGCCTGCTCGCCGCCGGCATCGTCGTCGACTGGCGGCCGGCGCCGACACTGCCGGCGCTGCCCGGGCGGCCGGTGCAGCTGTCGATGCTGTTCAAGGCGCTGATCGACAACGCGATCGAGGCGATGAACGTCAAGGGCTGGCGGCAGCGCGAGCTGCTGGTGCAGAGCAGCGCCGGCCGGGAGCGCATCGCGGTGTGCATCGCCGACAGCGGCCCGGGCATCCCCGAGGAATGGCGCAGCAAGGCCTTCGAGCCCTTCTTCACGATGAAGAACGGCGGCCAGCACATCGGCACCGGCCTGTCGCGCGCACAGCAGGTGGTCTCCGACCACGGCGGCATCATCGACCTCGAGCACAGCCCGAGCGGCGGCTGCGCGGTGGTCGTCGAGTTCCGCGTCGACGGCGACCCGATCTGAACCGAGGCGAGGCGAAGCCATCGTGACCGACCTGCCCATCTGCCCGCCGCGCGAGCACAACCCGCACACCGGCTACTGCCGCTCGCACGAGCTCAACCAGCTGCTGCTCGGCGCGCTCTACGCGGTCAGCCGCGTGCTCAGCCGCTCGCTCGACTTCAACGAGACGCTGCGCGAGGTGCTGCGCGTGCTGCACGACGAGGCGGCGCTGACGCGCGGCCTGATCAGCGTGGTGCACCCGACGCGCGGCAACCTGGTCATCCACGCGCTGCACGCTCCGGAATCGGCGGGGCTGCCGCCGATCGAGTACGGCCCGGGCGAGGGCATCCTCGGCCTCATCCTGGAGAAGCCGCGCACGATCAAGCTGGCGCGGGTCAGCGACGAGCCGCGCTTCCTCAACCGGCTCGGTATCTACCGTCCGGAGCTGCCGTTCATCGCCACGCCGATCCGCGTCGGCGGCCACCTCAAGGGCATCCTCGCGGTGCAGCCGGAGACGCCGGAGGACGGCCTGCTCGACGAGCGCGCGCAGTTCGTCGAGATGGTCGCCAACCTGATCGGGCAGAGCCTGCGCCTGGCGCTCGAAGTCGAGCAGGAGAAGAGCAGCCTGCGCGAGGAGTGCGACTCGCTGCGCCGTTCGATGCGCCACCAGTACGGCTTCGAGAACATGGTCGGCCGCTCGGCGGTGATGCGCCGCGTGTTCGAGCAGGCACGGCTGGTCGCGCGCTGGAACACCACCGTGCTGATCCGCGGCGAGACCGGCACCGGCAAGGAACTGATCGCCAACGCGATCCACTACAACTCGCCGCGCGCCCGGAACGCCTTCGTCAAGCTGAACTGCGCGGCGCTGCCGGAGAACCTGCTCGAATCCGAGCTCTTCGGCCACGAGCGCGGCGCCTTCACCGGCGCCGTCGAGGGGCGCAAGGGCCGCTTCGAGCAGGCCAGCGGCGGCACGCTGTTCCTCGACGAGATCGGCGAAGTGTCGGCGGCCTTCCAGGCCAAGCTCTTGCGCGTGCTGCAGGAAGGCGAGTTCGAGCGCGTCGGCGGCAGCCGCACGATCAAGGTCGACGTGCGCATCATCGCCGCCACCCACCGCGACCTGGAGACCGCGGTCGAGATGGGCGATTTCCGCGAGGACCTGTTCTACCGCCTGAACGTGATGCCGCTCAACCTGCCGCCCTTGCGCGAGCGCATCGAGGACATCCCGGAGATCGCCCGCCACCTGCTCGGCAAGATCGGCGACAACCAGCGGCGCAAGCTGGCGCTGAGCGAGCTCGCGCTGCACCGGCTGGCTGCGCACCCGTGGCCGGGCAACGTGCGCGAGCTGGAGAACTGCCTCGAACGCGCCGCGGTGCTGTCCGAGGACGGCCGCATCGACGCCGACCAGATCCGTTTCCCCGGCGGCCGCGAACGGCGCAGCGTGCCGCGCCCGGCCTTCGCCGGGGAACCGGCGACCGCCGCCGGCGCTTCCCCGGCGGCCGCCTCGCCGGCACTCGACGACCCGGCGCTGTCCGAGCGCGAGCGGGTGATCGCCGCGCTCGAACAGGCCGGCTGGGTGCAGGCCAAGGCCGCCCGCCTGCTCGGCATGACACCGCGGCAGATCGCCTACCGCGTGCAGACGCTGAACATCGAGATGAAGCAGCTGTGACGCGCGCCGCCGACCGCCCGCTGCGCGACCTCTTCTCCCGCCACTGAACCGCCCCCGGGCCGCCTTGTCGGCTTTGCGACAAAGCCGCGACAGGCGGCCCGCCGCCCGCCGCCAATCCCTTGATGCAACGGCCCTTTGCCGATTGGCACAGGGCTTGCTGAACTCCTCGCGAACCCTGACCAGGAGCCCGCATCGTGGAATTGCCCGTGATCAGCAACGCCCCCGCCGCGACGAGCGGGGGCTGCAAGGCGAGCGGCTGCGGCAGCGCGCCCGACGCGCTCGCCCACCTGCCTGCGGAGGTCCGCCGCAAGGTGCAGGACCATCCCTGCTACTCGGAAGAGGCGCACCACCACTTCGCGCGCATGCACGTCGCCGTCGCCCCGGCCTGCAACATCCAGTGCAACTACTGCAACCGCAAGTACGACTGCACCAACGAGTCGCGCCCGGGGGTCGTCTCCGAGCTGCTCGACCCGGAACAGGCGGTGCGCAAGGTGCTCGCCGTCGCCGCCGCGATCCCGCAGATGAGCGTGCTCGGCATCGCCGGACCGGGCGACGCGCTGGCCAACCCGCAGCGCACCTTCGCCACCTTCGGCGAGCTCGCCGAGAAGGCGCCGGACCTCAAGCTGTGCCTGTCGACCAACGGCCTGATGCTGCCGCAGTACGTCGACGAGATCGCCCGCCACAACATCGACCACGTGACGATCACCATCAACTGCCTCGACCCCGAGGTGGGCGCCCGCATCTACCCGTGGATTTACTGGCGGAACCGCCGCCTGCGCGGCGTCGAGGCGGCGCGCGTGCTCATCGAACAGCAGCAGCGGGGGCTGGAGATGCTGGTCGCGCGCGGCATCCTGGTCAAGGTGAACTCGGTGCTGATCCCCGGAGTGAACGACACCCACCTGCCGGCGGTGTCGCGCGCGGTGAAGGCGAAGGGCGCCTTCCTGCACAACGTCATGCCGCTGATCGCCGAGGCGGAGCACGGCACCTGGTACGGCCTGACCGGCCAGCGCGGCCCGAGCGCCGCCGAGCTGCAGGCGCTGCAGGACGAATGCGCCGGCGACATGGCGATGATGCGCCATTGCCGGCAGTGCCGCGCCGACGCCGTCGGCCTGCTCGGCGAGGACCGCGGCGCCGAGTTCACGCTGGACAAGGTCGCCGCGCTGGAGATCGACTACGCGGCGGCGATGGCGCGCCGCCAGGAGGTGCACGCGGCGCTGATCGGGCAGATGGAGGCGGCACGCGCACCGGCGCCCGCGCTGCCGGCCGCGGGACGGCCGGTGCTGATGGCGGTGGCGGCGAAGAACGGCGTCGTCGGCGAGCACTTCGGCCACGCCCGCGAGTTCCTGGTCTACGAGGCCTCGCCGCAGGGCGTCCGCTTCATCGGCCACCGCCTGGCCGAGCTCTACTGCGGCGGCGCCGACGGCTGCGGCGAGGTGGCGCCGGAGGCGATCCTCGAGCGCACGATCGCCGCCCTCGCCGGCTGCGAGGCGGTGCTGTGCGCGAAGATCGGCTTCGAGCCGTGGGGGCGGCTGGAGGCCGCCGGCATCGCGCCGAACGGCGAGCACGCGCTGGAGCCGATCGAGGACGCGGTGCGCGCGGTCTATCGCGAAATGGCGGCGGCCGGCCGGCTGGCGCAACCGGCGCCGGCGCGACAGGCAGCCTGAACGACCCCGGGACCGAGACCCGCGAAGCACGAGGAAGAAAGCACCATGGCACTCCAGATCACCGAAGTCTGCGTCAACTGCTGGGCCTGCATCGACGTCTGCCCGAACGAGGCGATCTACGCTGACCGCCCGCATTTCCTGATCGACGACGCGAAGTGCAGCGAATGCCTCGGCGACCACGCCGAGCCGCAGTGCGCGGCGATCTGCCCGATCGAATGCGCGATCGTCGGCGAGCTCGGCGACCCGCTCAACCCGCCCGGCTCGCTGAGCGGCCTGCCGCCGGCGGCGCTGGCCGAGCTCGGGCTGCGCGCGGAGCGCCGCTGATGGCCCGCGTCGTCTTCTACGGCAAGCCCGGCTGCCGGGGCAACGCGCGGCAGCGCGCGCTGCTCGTCGCCGCCGGCCACGCCGTCGAGTTTCGCGACCTACTCGCGACGCCATGGAGCGCCGAGCGCCTGCTCGCCTTCCTCGGCCCGCTGCCGGTCGCCGAGTGGTTCAACCGCAGCGCGCCGGCGCTGAAGTCGGGCGAGGTCGTGCCCGAGAACCTCGGCTTCGAGGCCGCGCTGCGCCTGCTGCTCGCCGACCCGCTGCTGATCCGGCGGCCGTTGCTGGAAGCGGGCGGAGAACGCCGCGTCGGCTTCGACCCGGCCGCCCTCGACGCCTGGATCGGGCTGAACGGCGCCGCCGTCCCCGCCGACCTCGGCGAAGGCTGCGCGGCCGGCGACGACGGCGACCGCTGCGCAACGCCGGCAGACTGACGCCGGCCCAGCGGGAGAAAAGGGAGGAAAAAGCGCATGCCGAAAGCCAGAGTCACCTTCGCCGACATCGGCGTCACCGTCACCGTGCCCGCCGGCTCGCGGCTGATCGACGTCTCCGAGCACGTCGGCGCCGGCATTCCCTACGGCTGCCGCGAGGGCGAATGCTGCACCTGCCTGACGCAGGTGCTGGCCGGCGGCGAGGCACTGGCGCCGCCGTCGCTGCTCGAGGACCAGGTGCTCAAGGACAACCTGGTACCGCGCGGGCAGCGCCTCGCCTGCCAGGCACAGCTCCTCGGCGGCGAGATCGTCGTCCGCCCGGCCTGAGCGGCGACAGCCGAACGCCATGTCGTCGAACGGCCGCGCCCAGTACCGCTGCCTGCTGCAGGCCGACCTGCTGGCGCGGCGCGCCGGCAGCGCGCCGCTCGGCGACCCCAACCGCGAGCTGCTGGCCAGCCTGATCGCCGGCCAGCGCGCCGGCGACGGCATGCTGCCGCCGCACCTCGGGCTGGGCGGCACCGGCTTCGCGCGCGTCGCCGAGCAACTGTTCCCCGGACCGCTGCCGCCGGCGCCGCAGCGCCGTGCCGAGCGCATCCCGGAATGGGACGACCTGCGCACGCTGCTGCTCGCGCACCGTGCCGGCGCGCACGAGTCGGAGGAGTGGATGGCGCGCGTCGTCGCCACCGCCTGCGCCGGCCGCGATCACCTCTGGCAAGACCTCGGGCTGGCCTCCCGCGACGAGCTGACGCGGCTGCTGTGGATCAACTTCCCGGCGCTGGCGCGCGCCAACGGCGCCGACATGAAGTGGAAGAAGTTCCTCTACCGCCAGTACTGCCGCGGCGAAGGCATCTACGTCTGCCCGGCGCCGTCGTGCGGCGACTGCCTGGACTACGCGCGGTGTTTTGGTTCGGAGAGCTGATCGCCCGCGGTACGCTGCGGCAGCAGCGGCGCATTTCACCGGTGCCGGCACCGGCGCCGGTCGAGCGGGCGCAGGCGGCCTACCTCGGGCTGGCGATCGGCGACGCGCTCGGCGCCAGCGTCGAGTTCATGACCCCCAAGGAGATCCGCCACCAGTTCGGCGTGCATCGCGAGATCGTCGGCGGCGGCTGGCTGCACCTGCGTCCCGGCCAGGTCACCGACGACACGACGATGTCGCTGGCGCTCGGCGAGGCCATCCTCGCCGCCGGCGGCGTCGACGCACAGCGGGTGGCCGAGGCCTTCGACCGCTGGATGCGGGGAAAGCCGGTGGACATCGGCAACACCGTGCGCCGCAACCTGGTCGCCTTCCGCCGCAGCGGCGTCCCCGAAAGCCGGCCATCGGAGCACGATGCCGGCAACGGCGCGGCGATGCGCGTGCTGCCGGTGGCGCTGGCCTGCTTCGGCCTGCCCGAGCGGCAGACCATCGCCGCCTGCCGGGCGCAGGCGCACGTCACGCACCACAACGAGGTATCGGATGCCGCCTGCGAGACGCTGGCGCTGATGGTGCAGGACCTGCTCGCCGGCCGTGCGCTGCACGAAGTGCGCGCGCGCCGCGTCGCCGCGCTGAACGAGCGGGTGCCGGCCTTCGCCGGCACCCGCCGGCCGCGCGAGAACCCCAGCGGCTACGTCGTCGACACGCTGCAGGCGGTGCTGCAGGCGCTGTTCGCCAGCGACGGCTTCGAGGACTGCCTGGTCGACGTGGTCAACCGCGGCGGCGACGCCGACACCACCGGCGCCATCGCCGGCATGCTCGCCGGCGCCTGCTACGGGCTGGCGGCAATTCCGGCGCGCTGGCTGCGCGCGCTCGACCCGGCGGTGCGCGCGCAGTGCGCGGCGCAGGCCGAGGCGCTGCTCGGCGCCTGCGCGCGTCAGCCCGTCGCCTAGCGCCCTTGCCCGCTGCAGTGCGGCAGTGGCGTGCGGCGTCCGGGGCGCCGTCGCCTGTTTTGTTTCATCGCCAGCGGCTGGATGCGGAGGAACTGCTCCCCGACTCGTCCGGACTTCCCAGAATCATGCGGCGCGCACGCTCGTGCGGATCGATCGTCAGGCGCCCTTCCGTAGGCCGCATCGCGGCACCGGTCGCGGGCGGCACGACGATTCGCTGACGCGCGAGCTCATGCGGATCCGTTGGCGCCAGCGCCACGGAGGTCGTCGTGCTGCGGATGGCGGCCGCATCCAGGGTCGCACCCAGCACCAACTGCCGCGCCTGCTCGTGAGGATCCAGCCGGCGAGCGGAATCGGCCAGCGCGGCGTGGGCGGAAAGGACGAGGGCAATGCCGGACATTGCCAGGATCGTATTCATGATGAGTCTCCTGTTCGGATGAAGCAGTCGGCGGACGGTCACGTGGGTGCTCGGCACCGCCCGGTGGGTAATTCCATGTCGTCCGTTCATGGCGGGCGGACTCCTCGCCGAAGGCGCTCGATGCGCCCGTGACGAGCCCGCATGAAGGGCCTGTAGCGGTCATTTCGCTTACCGGTGACTGGCAGCGGAAAGCTCGCCGGCGAGACGCTTGCTGCTCGCGTCCCAGCCGCCGCCCAAGGCCCGGAAGGAGGCGATCGCGGCACGCGCCGCCTCGGTTTGCGCCTGCGCCTTGGCGTCGCGCGCCTGCAAAAGATTGCCGTCGGCGTCGAGCACCTCGATCAGGCTGACGATGCCGCCCTGGTAGGCGGCCAGCGAGTTCTCGCGGGCGCGGGCGAACGACGCTTCGCCCCGCGTCAGGACGCCGACCTGGGCCTCGCGTTTGACCAGGGCGGAGAAGGCGTTCTCGACGTCCTCGGCCGCCCGCAGCACGGCCAGCCGCCAGGCCGCCAGCGCTTCGGCCTCCTGGCCGCGCGCGGCCTCGATCTGCGCGTCGACGCGACCGAAGTCGAACAGGCGCCAGCGCAGCCCGAGGACGCCCTGGGCCTGGCCGGCGCCGGCGGTGAACAGGTTGCCGCTGGCGATCGCGGTGGCGCTGCCGAGCAGGGCGGCGAGCGAGAACTTCGGGTAGTACTCGGCGACCGCCACGCCGATGCGTGCATTGGCCGCCGCCAGGCGCCGCTCGGCGGCGATGAGGTCCGGCCGGCGCCGGATCATCTCGGCCGGGGTGCCGCTCCCGGCCAACCCCGGCGCGACCGGGATCGGCGCCGCCGCGGCCAGTTCGGCGCGGTGGGTTCCCGGCGGCACCGCGAGCAGCACGTCGAGCGCGCTCATCGCCGCATCGAGGCCGGCCTCCAGCACGGGGATCTGCGCCTCGGCCTGGGTCAGCGAGCCGGCGGCCTGGTTCATCTGCAGTTCGGCGGCGATCCCCTTCTCGTACTGGAGCCGGACCATCGCCAGCAACTGGCGGCGGGTCTCCGCCTGCTGCCGGGCGATCGCGATGCGCGTCTGCAGCCCCCGGATCGTCACGTACACGTCCGCCGCCTGCGCGGCCACGGCCAGCCGCGTCGCCACCGCGCCGGCTTCGCTGGCCTCGTACGCCGCGCGGGCGGCCTCCTGCCCCCGGCGCAGACCGCCGAACACGTCGATCTCCCAGCTCGCCGCGAGCTTGGCCTCGTAGGCGCGGCCGCTGCGGTCGAAGCCGGGCGCGGCGTCGAGCACCTGCCCAAGCGGCGTCTCGACCGACTGGTAGGCTCGCGCAGCGCTTATACTCGCGTTGGCCGCCGGCAGCAGCGCCGCATCGGCGTAGCGCAAGGCCGCCCGCGACTGGGCGACGCGCGCCGCCGCTTGCGCGATGTCCAGGTTCTGTTCGAGGGCCAGCGAGACGAAGCGCGTCAGCAGCGGATCGTCGAAGGCGGCCCACCAGACGCTCAGGTCTGCCGGGGGCCGAGCCGGCCGCTGATCGACCCCCGGCTGCCCGAGGAAGGCGGACGACAGGGCGATTTCGGGCGCCCGGTAGTCGGGGCCGACGGCGCAGCCCGTGAGGACGCCGAGACCGAGAAGCAGGGCGAGGGTGCGGGGATGGGCGAACATGGAAGTCCTTCGCGGAGTTGAACTGCTGCAGTGACTATAATCCAAAATAGTCACTAGTTGTCAAGCTATTGCATACGAGGTATTGTTTTCCCCATGAGCGAAATCGAGTCTTCCGCCCCGCAGGCCCGCGGCCCCGCCGACCACAGCGTCCGCGAGCAGATCGTCGAGGCGGCCGGCGAGCACTTCAGCCACTACGGCTACGACAAGACCACGGTCTCCGACCTGGCCAAGGCGATCGGCTTTTCCAAGGCCTACATCTACAAGTTCTTCGATTCCAAGCAGGCCATCGGCGAGGCCATCTGCGCCAAGACCTTGAGCGCCATCGTCGCCGCGGTCGATGAGGCGGTGGCCGGCGCGAGCACGCCGACAGAGAAATTCCGCCGGATGTTCAAGGCCTTGGTGACGACCGGCGTCAGCCTGTTCTTCAACGACCGCAAGCTGTACGACATCGCCGCGCATTCCGCCGGCGAGGGCTGGCCGTCCGCCCGCGCCTACAGCGAGCGCATCCGGCAGATCCTGGCGGAGATCGTCCGCGAGGGGCGGGAAAGCGGCGAGTTCGAACGCAAGACGCCGCTCGACGAGACGGTGCAGGCGATCTACCTGGTCATGCAGCCCTATGTGAATCCGCTGCTGCTCCAGCACAACCTCGACCTCGTCGAGGACGCGCCGACCCGGCTGTCGAACCTGGTGCTGCGCAGCCTAGCCCCATAGCGCGATCAAAGAATGTGCTAGTGACTATTGACAATAATAGTCACTAGTTGGAGGATGGAGGCCTTCGTGTTCCCGGAGGTCGCCATGCTTCAGCGCCGCAATATTCCCTTCCCCCTGCCCGTCCTCGTCGCCGGCCTGCTGCCCTTGGTTCTGGCCGCATGCGGCGACGCCACCTCTGCCAACGATCCGCGGACCCGGACGCCCCTCGTGCGGGTGGGGACGGTGGCGGCCGCCGTCCACGCCGAGCGTTCGTTCACCGGCGTCGTCGCGGCGCGGGTGCAGAGCGACCTCGGTTTCCGCGTTCCCGGCAAGCTCCTCGAGCGCCTGGTCGATAGCGGGCAAACCGTCAGGCGTGGCCAGCCGCTGATGCGCATCGACCCCACCGACCTGCGGCTGGCCACGCGCGCCCACGACGAGGCCGTCGCCGCCGCCACGGCGCGCGCCCGGCAGACCGCCGAGGACGAGGCGCGCTACCGCGACCTCGTCGCGGCCGGGGCGGTGTCGGCCTCGGCCTACGACAAGATCAAGGCCGCCGCCGACTCGGCGCGGGCCGAGCTCAAGGCGGCGCAGGCGCAGGCCGACGTGGCCCGCAACGAAGCTGGCTACGCGGTCCTGCTCGCCGACGCCGACGGCGTCGTCGTGGAGACGCTGGCGGAGCCGGGCCAGGTGGTCGCGGCCGGGCAGGTGGTCGTCCGCGTGGCGCATGCCGGGCGCCGCGAGGCGCTCATCCACCTCCCCGAAACCCTGCGCCCGGCGATCGGCTCCGCGGCGCAGGCGGCCCTCTACGGCAGCGGGCTCACCGGCGCCGCGAAACTGCGCCAGTTGTCGGATGCCGCCAACCCGCAGACGCGCACCTTCGAGGCGCGCTACGTGCTGGCGGGCGAACTGGCCAACGCCCCTTTGGGCTCCACGGTGACGGTCCGGATTGCGGAGGGCCAGCCTTCCGCCCAGGAGGACTGGCAGGTGCCGATAGGTGCGCTGTTCGATGCCGGCAAGGGGCCGGGGGTATGGGTCGTGAGCGGCGAGCCGGCCCAGGTTTCCTGGCGCCCGGTCGCGGTGCAGCGCATCGCGGATGACGGCGCCCGCGTCAGCGGTCAGATCAAGCCAGGCGACCGGATCGTCACGCTCGGCGCCCATCTGCTGCGCGACGGCGAGCAGGTCCGGGTGGCCGGCCAGGCCGCCGGCGCGGCCAGCGAGGGAGTGCGTCCGTGAGCGGAAGCCGTTTCAACCTGTCGGCGCTGGCGGTACGCGAACGCGCCATCACCCTGTTCCTGATCCTCCTGATCTCGCTGGGCGGGGTCATCTCCTTCTTCAAGCTGGGGCGGGCGGAGGACCCCTCATTCACGATCAAGGTGATGACGATCATCACCGCCTGGCCCGGTGCGACCGCGCAGGAGATGCAGGATCAGGTCGCCGAGAAGATCGAAAAGCGCTTGCAGGAGTTGCGCTGGTACGACCGCAGCGAGACCTACACCCGTCCTGGACTGGCTTTCACCACGCTGACCCTGCTGGACAAAACGCCTCCGTCGGCAGTGCAGGAAGAGTTCTACCAGGCCCGCAAGAAGGTCGGCGACGAAGTGCGCAACCTGCCGCCCGGCGTGATCGGGCCATTCCTCAACGACGAATATGCCGACGTGACTTTCGCCCTGTTCGCGCTCAAGGCCACGGACGTGCCGCAGCGCGAGCTCGTTCGCGACGCGGAAACGCTGCGCCAGCGCCTGCTGCACGTGCCGGGCGTGAAGAAGGTCAACATCGTCGGCGAGCAGTCGGAACGCATCTACGTCGAGTTTTCGCACGAGCGCCTGGCAACCTTGGGCATCAGCCCGCAGGACGTGTTCGCCGCGCTCAACAGCCAGAACGCCTTGACGCCGGCCGGCTCGGTCGAGACCAAGGGGCCGGAAGTGTTCATTCGCCTGGACGGCGCCTTCGACGAGTTGCAGAAGATCCGCAGCACCCCCGTCGTGGCGCAGGGGCGCACGCTGAAGCTGGCGGACATCGCCACGGTGAAGCGGGGTTATGAAGATCCGGCGACGTTCTTGATCCGCAACGGCGGCGAACCGGCGCTGTTGCTCGGCGTCGTCATGCGCGACGGCTGGAACGGGCTCGACCTGGGCAAGGCCTTGGAGAGCGAGGTGAGCGCGATCAACGCCGAGCAAGCGCTGGGCATGAGCCTGACCAAGGTCACCGACCAGGCGGTCAACATCAGCGCAGCGGTCGATGAGTTCATGGTCAAGTTCTTCGCCGCGGTGCTGGTGGTCATGCTGGTGAGCTTCCTGAGCATGGGCTGGCGCGTGGGCCTCGTGGTCGCCGCAGCCGTGCCGTTGACGCTGGCCGTCGTCTTTGCGGTGATGCTCGCGACCGGCAAGAATTTCGACCGCATCACGCTGGGGTCGCTGATCCTGGCGCTGGGTCTGCTGGTGGACGACGCCATCATCGCCATCGAGATGATGGTGGTGAAGATGGAAGAAGGCTACAGCCGCCTCGCGGCTTCGGCCTATGCCTGGAGCCATACCGCGGCGCCGATGCTGTCGGGCACGCTGGTCACGGCGGTCGGCTTCATGCCCAACGGCTTTGCCCGCTCCACGGCCGGTGAATACACCAGCAACATGTTCTGGATCGTGGGCATCGCGCTCATCGCGTCGTGGGTGGTGGCCGTGGTGTTCACGCCGTATCTCGGCGTCAAGCTGTTGCCCGACTTCAAGAAGTTCGCAGGCGGTCACGATGCGATCTACGACACGCCGCGCTACAACCGCTTCCGTCAACTGCTGGGGCGCATCATTGCCCGCAAGTGGATCGTCGCCGGCTCGGTGGTCGGTCTCTTCGTGGTGTCGGTGCTCGGCATGGCCGTGGTCAAAAAACAGTTCTTCCCGATTTCCGACCGCCCGGAAGTGCTGGTCGAGGTGCAGATGCCCTATGGCACGTCGATCACCCAGACCAGCGCCGCCGCGGAGAAGGTGGAAGCCTGGCTGGCCCAGCAGGAGGAAGCCAGGATCGTCACCGCCTACGTCGGCCAGGGCGCGCCACGCTTCTTCTTCTCGATGGGACCGGAACTGCCCGATCCGTCGTTCGCCAAGATCGTGGTGCGCACGGACAGCCAGGACGAGCGCGAAGCGTTGAAACTCAGGCTGCGGCAGGCCATCGCCGACGGCCTGGCCCCCGAGGCGCGCTTGCGCGTCACGCAACTGGTGTTCGGCCCCTATTCGCCCTTCCCGGTGGCCTACCGGGTCAGCGGCCCCGATCCGGAGGTGTTGCGCAAAGTGGCGGCGGAGGTGCAGCAGGTCATGGACGCCAGCCCGCTGATGCGCACGGTCAACACGGATTGGGGAGTACGCGTGCCCACGCTGCACTTCACCTTGCAGCAGGACCGCTTGCAAGTCGTCGGGCTGACTTCCAGTTCCGTGGCGCAACAACTGCAATTCCTGCTCAGCGGCATTCCGGTCACCGCGGTGCGTGAGGACATTCGCACGGTGCAGGTCGTCGCGCGCTCGGCGGGCAGCAACCGGCTCGATCCGGCCAGGATCGGCGACTTCACGCTGGCTGGCGCCAACGGGCAGCGCATCCCGCTGTCACAGGTGGGCAAGGTCGAGGTGCACATGGAAGAGCCGATCATGCGCCGACGCGACCGCATGCCGACGATCACCGTTCGCGGCGACATCGCCGAAGGCTTGCAACCGCCGGACGTGTCCACGGCCATTACCCAGCAGCTCCAGCCCATCATGGCAAAGCTGCCGAGCGCTTACCGCATCGCGGAGGCGGGCTCCATCGAAGAATCCGGCAAGGCGCAGAAAGCGATGCTGCCGCTGTTCCCGATCATGCTGGCAATCACCCTGCTCATCATCATCCTGCAGGTGCGCTCGATGGCGGCCATGGTGATGGTCTTCCTGACCAGTCCGCTCGGGCTGATCGGCGTCGTGCCGACGCTGATCCTGTTCCAGCAGCCCTTCGGCATCAATGCACTGGTCGGCCTGATCGCGCTGTCGGGCATCCTGATGCGCAACACGCTGATCCTGATCGGACAGATTCGTGAAAACGAACAGGCCGGGCTGGATCCGTTCCGCGCCGTGGTCGAAGCCACCGTGCAGCGCGCGCGCCCGGTGATCCTGACCGCCCTGGCGGCGATCCTGGCCTTCATCCCGCTGACCCATTCGGTGTTCTGGGGAACGCTGGCCTACACGCTGATCGGCGGCACCTTCGCCGGGACGATCCTGACGCTGGCGTTCCTGCCGGCGATGTATGCCATCTGGTTCAGGATCAGACCCGTCACCTCGCAACACTGATCCGATGTCGCCTCAATCCACTCCTATGAAAGGAATTCCCATGTCAAATTCCAAAGTCGTCGTCGTTACCGGTGTGTCGTCGGGCATCGGCCGTGCCGCCGCAGAGAAGTTCGCCAAGCAGGGCTGCCGCGTGTTCGGCACCGTACGCAGCATAGCCAGGACGACCGACGTGCCCGGTGTGGTGCTGGTCGAGATGGATGTCCGCGACGAAGCGTCGGTGCAACAGGGAATCCGGACCGTCATCGACCAGGCCGAGCGCATCGACGTGCTGGTCAATAGCGCCGGCGTGACGCTGCTCGGCGCGACGGAGGAAACCTCGATTGCCGAGGCGCAGTCGCTGTTCGATACCAACGTCTTTGGCATGCTGCGCACGACGCAAGCGGTGCTGCCGCACATGCGTGCGCAACGCTCGGGAAGAATCGTCAATGTCAGCTCGGTGCTCGGCTTTCTTCCGGCGCCGTACATGGGGCTCTATTCGGCGTCCAAGCATGCCGTCGAGGGGCTGTCCGAGACCCTGGATCACGAGGTGCGCACGTTCGGAATCCGCGTGGCGCTGGTCGAGCCTGCCTTCACCAGGACCAGGCTGGACGCCAATGCGCCCCGGGCGGCCGCCAGGATATCCGCCTACGACGCCGAGCGCGGGGCCGTCTCCCGGGCAATTCAGGGAAACGTCCAAAAAGCGCCGGTGCCCGACGGGGTCGCCGGCACGATCGTCGATGCCGCGTTGGGCGCGTGGAAGATGCGGCATACGCCCAAGGGCGAGGCCTCGCTTCTGGCCAGGTTGCGCCGTTTCCTGCCGGCCGGCCCGGTCGAGAAAGGCCTGAGAAAAACCTTTGGGCTCGCCTGAATCGGTCCGCCGCTTGAACTGTCGCCGGCACTCGATGAATCCCATGACCACCCCGCAGGCGCTGCCAGACATCCCCCCCGGCACCGGGTCACCGTGGCCGGTGTTCTGGGTGGCCAGCGTGGCGGTGTTTCTGGT
Source organism: Azospira restricta (assembly GCF_016858125.1). Classification (NCBI taxonomy): domain Bacteria; kingdom Pseudomonadati; phylum Pseudomonadota; class Betaproteobacteria; order Rhodocyclales; family Rhodocyclaceae; genus Azospira; species Azospira restricta. The sequence goes on along the minus strand of NZ_CP064781.1, from coordinate 1,331,968 downwards.
CTCGATGGACGGCACCATGTTGTTCGCCGCCTTCAGCGCCCTGCGGGCCGGTTTTCCGCAGGCCACTGCGGCAGACCTTTCGTGGGTGCTCAACGCCTACACCGTGGTCTATGCGGCGATGCTGATCCCGTCCGGCGGGTTGGCCGACAGACATGGGCGCAAGAAGGTGTTTCTCGTTGGCGTTGCCTTGTTTCTGGCGGCTTCCGTTGCCTGCGGCCTGGCGGTCAGCGTGGAGTGGCTGGTCGCGGCAAGAGCGCTGCAGGCCCTGGGCGCGGCCTTGCTGACGCCGGCATCGCTCTCGCTCGTGCTGGCGGCCTTCCCGACAAACAAGCGGGCGGTGGCGGTCAGCCTATGGGGCGCGGTCGGCGGTCTGGCTGCGGCGGTGGGCCCCAGCCTGGGCGCCTTCGTGATCGCGTCGCTCGGGTGGCGATGGGCGTTCTACCTGAACGTGCCCTTGGGCATGCTGGCCATCGGGCGCGGCGCAATACTGCTGACGGAGGCCAGGCAGCCAACCCGGGGGCGCCCGCTGGACCTGGCGGGGATGGGCTTGCTGATCGTCGGCATCGGCGCCTTGGCGCTGTCCATCGTGCACGCGGAGTCACCCGACTGGTCACGCCGCGAGCTGCTGACTACCGCCGGCATCGGGTTGGCGAGCGTCTTCGGATTTGTCGCCTGGGCCCGGGTTGCCACCGCGCCATTGGTGGACTTGGGTTTATTTCGCAACGCCACCTACCGCTACGCCAATCTTGCCATGTTGAGCTTCGGCACCGCGTTCTCGATGATGTTCTTCGCCTTCTTCTTCTACATGAATTCGATCTGGCATTACCCGCTGCCGCTGGCCGGCCTGGCGATGGCGCCCGGACCGCTGCTGGTGGTTCCGGTGGCGGCTTGGTCAGGTCGATTGGCGAGTCGGCATGGTCACCGCCCGCTGCTGGTGCTGGGCTGCCTGATCTACGCGGCCAGCGCGCTGTGGTTCTTGCTGGTGCCCGGCACCGAACCCGCGTACCTGACGCACTGGCTGCCGGGCATGCTGCTCAGCGGCACTGGCGTGGGCATGGTGCTGCCCTCGCTGTCGGGCGCAGCCGTCAGCCACTTGCCCGCGGACCGTTACGCCGTAGGCGGTGCCATCAACCAGGCGATACGGCAAATCGGCTCGGTGATGGGGGTTGCCCTGACCGTGCTGCTGCTTGGCAGCGCCAGTTTGCAGCGTGCGGATTTCAATTCGGTCTACCTGTGCCACATGGCATTGGCATTGATCACCGCTGTTTTGTGCCTGCCCGTCAACACCTTGTCGAAAGTCGTCGTCAACAGCGCGTGAACGTATCGTCATCTCAAACCGAATTGCGCATCAGGAGAATCCGCTAGGCGGTGAGCGCGCCGCGCGTCCTCAGCGTCGCCGCCAGCGCCGAGTCCATCGTCGCCAGGTGGCCGGCGAACCACGCAGGCAGGCCCTCGACGTAGGCACGCGCCATCCCCGGGCGGCCCAAGGCGACGCGCTGCGCGAGGAAGTCGAGCTGGCCGAGGATGCGCTGGTGCTCATCCTCGTGCTCGGCGCGCGCGGCGAAGCGGCACTCGGCCATCAGCCGCGACTCGTCTTCGAAGTGGCGGATGGCGTGCGCGTGCAGCGCGGCGAAGGCGGCGGCGAAGTCGGCGGCGGGCGCCTGCATCGCCGCCACGACGAGGGCGACGAATTCGCGGTGGGTCGCATCCATCGCCTCGACGCCGAGCGCGTGCCGGTGGTCATCCCAGTGCATCAGGCGGCCTCCGGCGCGGCGCGGCGGACGCCGGTCAGCGCCGCGAGTTCGCCCTCGACGATCTCCAGCCCGAGCTTGCGGCAGAAGCGGCGCTCCTTGTCGCTCGGCGCGGCGAGCACGATCCAGCCGGCCGGCGAGGCGGCGCCGTGGATGATGTCGGCGAGCACCATGCGCTCGGTGTCGCGGTTCAGGCGCATGCCGAGCAGCAGGTAGCGCTTGCCGCGGCGCAGCGCCTTCAGCTCGGGCGGGATCGCGAAGCCGCCCATCAGCTCGGTGATGTAGTCGACGTAGTCGGCGTCGGAGGCGATGTAGTTCGCTGCCGGCCGCGGCGTACCCATCGGCTTGAACAGGATCGGCAGCGCCGGGTCGAGCGCGGCGCGCTCGGCGTAGGCGGCGCCGTCCCAGCCGTACAGCCGGTAGCGGAACGCGCTGCCGCCCATGCGGGCGACGCCGACGACGAGCTGGTGCGGCACGCCGGCGTAGGAGTCCTGCAGCTGCGTGTCGCGGTTGATGTCGACGACGTAGCGCGGACGCAGCGCCGCCAGCCAGTCGTGCACCGCAGCGCGGGTCCACGCGGTGGCGCCGTAGGTGCGGTCGAGGAAGCGGGTGACGGCGGCGCGGCCGCGCTTCAGCTCGACGTTCATCGCCGCGCGCGGGAATTCGTACATCAGCTTCGGCGCCATCGGGCGGCCGTCGTTCAGCGCCAGGATCAGCGAATCGCTGTCGGCAGGCATCGGCGCGCCGCCGGCGACGCTGCGCACGTCGGCGAGGACGCCGGGGCCGAGGTAGGGAACGATGCTGCCGTCGGCGAGGCCGGCGGTCAGCGTGGCGAGCAGCGCAGGGTTCATGGCGTCATCCGGAAGACGGGGAAAGGGCTGTCCTGTCTTCAGCAAGAAGCAGGCCCATTGCCGACCCGCGCAACGGCGCGGCTTTCCGGGCGGCGCCCGGCGCCGCTGTCGGGTTTGCTACACGGTCGACAGCGCAACCTCGACGACGCCGCCGATCACCAGGTACTCGTCCTCGCCCTGCAGCACGCCGGGCAGCAGCCCGCAGTGGAAGAAGACCTTGGGCACCGGGAGGTCGGCGGCGAGCACGTAGTCGCCGAACTCGCCGGCGCGCTCGCGGCTGGCGGTGAAGGAGTTGAGGTTGTTGAGCAGGATCACCTGCCGCCGGCCGGCGAGCTGCGCCAGCACCTCGTGCTCGCCGATGCGGTTGACGCCGCGGTAGAGGCGCAGGTGCTGCGCCGCCGGCTGCCGGCGCGCCAGCTCGTACTGGCAATAGGTGTAGACCAGGTCGAGCTGCGCTTCCAGCGCGTTGGTGCCGTAGAGCCCCTCGGCGCGCATCTCCAGGTAGCGGCGGTAGGCGTCGCCGGCGGGGTCGGCCAGCGACTCGCCGTGGTGGCGCGGCAAGAGGCCGAAGCGCGACTCGACCCAGCCCTTCAGCACCGCCCCCTCGCGGCTGTCGGCGTCGAAGCTCCAGCCGCGGATCGCGCGCGCGTAGTTGGCCTTGGCGCGGCCGCGGCGGCGGCCGAGGCCGGCGTCCTCGGGCGCCTCCAGCCGGAAATGCACGGTCAGGTAGTCGCGGAAGACCTGCGGCCGGGCCGCCGCCGGCGCCGCGTCGAGGCGGCGGAAGAGGTCGCGGTGCAGTTCGGCGACGCCGTCGAGGACGAGCGGCGTCGGGTGGCGCTGGTAGGTGAGGCTGCCGAGAATCACCGCCGGCAGGTTGCAGCGGTTGATCGGCAGGCGCGCGCCGCGCGGCAGCGTGGTTTTGTCGTCACCCCGACAAAGGCCCGCGGCATTGTCGGACGCCGGCGCCCCGCCGGGCGCCGCGGGATTGTCGTTTTCCATCGTCGGATCAATCACTTGAAGTCTGTCAGTCGGTCTGGCACGCAAAGTGCACAAGGGGAGACGCGACTCTCAGTGTCCCTATCAAATCGACTGACAGACCCAAGGAGGTTACACCATGGCAAAACTGCGTCAATGCGCGATCTACGGCAAGGGCGGCATCGGCAAGTCGACCACCACCCAGAACCTGGTGGCGGCGCTGGCCGAGGCCGGCAAGAAGGTGATGATCGTCGGCTGCGACCCGAAGGCCGACTCGACCCGCCTCATCCTGCACAGCAAGGCCCAGACCACCGTCATGCACCTCGCCGCCGAATCCGGCTCGGTCGAGGATCTCGAACTCGAGGACGTGCTCTCGGTCGGCTTCGGCGGCGTCAAGTGCGTCGAGTCGGGCGGCCCGGAACCCGGCGTCGGCTGCGCCGGCCGCGGCGTCATCACCGCGATCAACTTCCTGGAAGAGGAAGGCGCCTACGACGACGCGCTCGACTTCGTCTTCTACGACGTGCTCGGCGACGTCGTCTGCGGCGGCTTCGCGATGCCGATCCGCGAGAACAAGGCGCAGGAGATCTACATCGTCTGCTCCGGCGAGATGATGGCCATGTACGCGGCGAACAACATCGCCAAGGGCATCGTCAAGTACGCCAACTCCGGCGGCGTGCGCCTCGGCGGCCTGATCTGCAACAGCCGCAACACCGACCGTGAGGACGAGCTGATCATCGCGCTGGCCGAGCGCCTGGGCACGCAGATGATCCACTTCGTGCCGCGCGACAACGTCGTCCAGCACGCCGAGATTCGCCGCATGACGGTGATCGAGTACGACCCGAAGGCGAAGCAGGCTGACGAGTACCGTGCGCTGGCGCAGAAGATCATCGCCAACACCAAGCTGGTCATCCCGACCCCGGTCGAGATGGAGGAGCTGGAAGACCTGCTGATGGAGTTCGGGATCATGGAGCAGGAAGACGAGTCGATCGTCGGCAAGACCGCCGCCGAACTGGCGGCCTGACGGAATCTCCTCCCCCTTCAAGGGGGAGGCTGGGAGGGGGATGGGGTGCAGCGACCGCGCCCCATCCCCACCCCGGCCCTCCCCTGGTCCCAAGGGATACCGTCCCTGCGGGACATAAAGGGGAGGGTGTGGAAGAAATCTTCAACCAGCACGCCGGCCACGGATGAGTGGCGGCGTCAGGAGGAAAACATGACGACTCTGTCTCGCGCGGAAACCGAAGCCCTCATTGCCGAGGTGCTCGAGGTCTATCCGGAAAAAGCCAAGAAGGACCGTGCCAAGCACCTGACGGTCAACGACCCCTCGGTCGAGCAGTCGAAGAAGTGCATCACCTCGAACCGCAAGTCGCTGCCCGGCGTGATGACCATCCGCGGCTGCGCCTACGCCGGTTCCAAGGGCGTGGTCTGGGGCCCGATCAAGGACATGGTGCACATCTCGCACGGCCCGGTCGGCTGCGGCCAGTACTCGCGCGCCGGCCGCCGCAACTACTACGTCGGCACCACCGGCGTGGACAGCTTCGGCACGATGAACTTCACCTCGGACTTCCAAGAGAAGGACATCGTCTTCGGCGGCGACAAGAAGCTGGCCAAGCTGATCGAGGAAGTCGAGACGCTGTTCCCGCTCGCCAGGGGCCTCTCGGTGCAGTCGGAATGCCCGATCGGCCTGATCGGCGACGACATCGAGGCGGTCTCGAAGAAGGCCGCGGCGGCGATCGACAAGCCGGTGATCCCGGTGCGCTGCGAGGGTTTCCGCGGCGTCTCGCAGTCGCTTGGCCACCACATCGCCAACGACGCGGTCCGCGACTGGGTGCTCGATAAGCGCGACGGCCAGGAATTCGCCTCGACCCCGTACGACGTGGCAATCATCGGCGACTACAACATCGGCGGCGACGCCTGGGCCTCGCGCATCCTGCTCGAGGAGATGGGGCTGCGCGTCGTCGCGCAGTGGTCCGGCGACGGCACGCTGGCCGAGATGATGAACACGCCGAAGGTGAAGCTCAACCTGCTGCACTGCTACCGCTCGATGAACTACATCAGCCGGCACATGGAGGAGAAGTACGGCATCCCCTACATGGAATACAACTTCTTCGGCCCGACCAAGATCATCGAGTCGCTGCGCAACATCGCCAGCTTCTTCGACGACAAGATCAAGGAAGGCGCCGAGCGCGTGATCGCCCGTTACCAGCCGATGGTCGACGAGATCACCGCCAAGTACAAGCCGCGCCTCGCGGGCAAGAAGGTGATGCTCTACGTCGGCGGCCTGCGCCCGCGCCACGTGATCGGCGCCTACGAGGACCTCGGCATGGAGGTGATCGGCACCGGCTACGAGTTCGCGCACAACGACGACTACGACCGGACGATGAAGGAGATGGGCGACGCGACGCTGCTCTACGACGACGTCACCGGCTTCGAGCTGGAGGAGTTCGTCAAGCGCCTGAAGCCCGACCTGGTCGGTTCCGGCATCAAGGAGAAGTACATCTTCCAGAAGATGGGCATCCCGCTGCGCCAGATGCACTCGTGGGACTACTCCGGCCCGTACCACGGCTACGACGGCTTCGCGATCTTCGCGCGCGACATGGACATCGCGCTCAGCAACCCGGTGTGGGGCAAGCTGGTCCCGCCGTGGCAGCAGAGCGTCGCCGCCGACGCGCAGAAGGCCGCCTGACGACCCCTCTTCAATCTTGCGCTCCCGCCGCGGATGGGCGGCGGGAGCAAGGAGATCGCAATGCAAACCGCTGACAACATCAAGCCCTGCTACCCGCTGTTCGGCGACGCCGACTACCAGGAGTCGCTGGCGGCGAAGCGCGCCGGCTTCGAGGAAGGCCACGGCGCCGACAAGGTGCGCGACACCTTCCTGTGGACCACGACCCAGGAATACCAGGACCTCAACTTCAAGCGCGAGGCGCTCACCGTCGACCCGGCCAAGGCCTGCCAGCCGCTCGGCGCCGTGCTGTGCGCCACCGGCTACCACAAGACGCTGCCCTACGTGCATGGCTCGCAGGGCTGCGTCGCCTACTTCCGCAGCTACTTCAACCGCCACTTCAAGGAGCCCTGCTCCTGCGTCTCCGACTCGATGACCGAGGACGCGGCGGTGTTCGGCGGGCAGAAGAACATGTTCGACGGCCTGGCCAACGCCAAGGCGCTGTACCAGCCGGAGATGATCGCGGTGTCGACCACCTGCATGGCCGAGGTGATCGGCGACGACCTCAACGCCTTCATCAACAACACCAAGAAGGAAGGGCACATCCCGCAGGAGTTCCCGGTGCCGTTCGCGCACACGCCGTCCTTCGTCGGCTCGCACGTGACCGGCTGGGACGGCATGCAGGAAGGCATCCTGCGCGCCTTCACGCTGAACGCGATGGAAGGCAAGAAGCCGGGCAGCAACGGCAAGGTGAACATCGTCCCCGGCTTCGAGACCTACCTCGGCAACTACCGCGTGATCAAGCGCATGCTGTCCGAGATGGGCGTCGGCCACACGATGCTGTCCGATCCGAGCGAGGTCTTCGACACGCCGGCCGACGGCGAATTCCGCATGTATTCCGGCGGCACCACGCAGGACGAGGTCAAGGATGCGCCGAACGCGCATACGACGATCCTGCTGCAGCCGTTCCAGCTCGACAAGACGAAGAAGTTCGTCGAGGGCACCTGGAACCACGAGGTGCCCAAGCTCAACATCCCGATGGGCATCGACTGGACCGACGAGTTCCTGATGAAGGTCGCCGAGATCACCGGCCAGCCGATCCCCGAGTCGCTCGCCAAGGAACGCGGCCGCGCGATGGACGTGCTCGCCGACAGCCACGCCTGGCTGCACGGCAAGAAGTTCGCGCTCTACGGCGACCCGGACTTCGTCCATGGCCTGGTCAAGGTTCTGCTCGAATGCGGCGCCGAGCCGACGCACATCCTCTGCCACAACGGCAACAAGCGCTGGAGCAAGGCGGTGCAGAAGCTGCTCGATTCCAGCCCGTTCGGCGTCAACGGCAAGATCTACGCCGGCAACGACCTGTGGCACCTGCGCAGCCTGTGCTTCACCGACAAGCCCGACTTCCTGATCGGCAACTCGTACGGCAAGTACATCCAGCGCGACACCCGCCACAAGGGGCCGGAGTTCGAGGTGCCGCTGATCCGCCTCGGCTTCCCGCTGTTCGACCGCCACCACCTGCACCGGCAGACGACGCTGGGCTACGAGGGGATGATCCAGATCGTCACCACGCTGACCAACGCCGTGCTCGAGCAGCTCGACCGCGAGACGGTGGAGATGGGGGTCACGGACTACAACTTCGACCTGGTCCGCTGACGCGAGGAGCTAGGGGTCAGGGACCTGGGGCTGGTAAAAGCAGCCCCGCCCCCTAGCCCCTAGCCACCAGCCCCTAATCCCAAGCCCCTAGGAGCAACCATGGCCAACATCATGATCCGACAGGCCGCCGACGGCGGGCTGGTGTTCTACCTGCCGAAGCGCGACCTGGAAGCCTCGGTCTCGTCGATCGAGTTCGACGCGCCGGAGAAGTGGGGCGGCGAACTCAAGCTCGACAACGGCGGCAGCTACTACATCGACCCGATGGCGAAACCGCCGCGCCTGCCGGTGTCGCTGCGCGCCAAGCGCCTCGGCGCCGCCGAGGACTAGCCATTCACTGGAGGAAGCCATCATGGCAATGAGCATCGATTCCGACATGTGCACCGCCTGCGGCGACTGCAAGCCGGTGTGTCCGACCAAGTCGATCGCCAGCGGCAAGATCTTCTTCAAGATCGACGCCGGCACCTGCACCGAGTGCGACGGCCACGCCGATTCGCCGCTGTGCGTCGACGTCTGCCCGTCCGGCTGCATCGCGCCGGCCTGAGCCCGGCGCCGAGGAGAAGATCATGTCCGAGACACCGGTCGCCTCCCGCGAGGCAGCCTTCCGCATCGCGCTCGCCGCGCGCGCGCTGAACGGCCTCGACCTGCGCGCGCTGGTCGGCGCGCTGGTCGACAAACTGCAGGCGCCGCTCACCGAAGCCAAGCTCGCCACGCTCACCGTCGAGGACCTGTGCCAGCTGCTGGCCGGCGATTTCGCCGAGCAGGGCTGCCATGTCGGCGTCGACCGGGAGCAGCTGAAGGCGGCGGTGCGCCTGCTGTGGGGCGAAGGCATCGCCCACGACGACTTCCCGACGGTCGAGCCCGACGACGCGGCGCCGGGAACGATCCGCGTCGCCGTCGCCGCCAACCGCGGCGAGAACCTCGACGGCCACTTCGGTTCCTGCGACCGCTTCCTCATCTACCGCGTCGGCCCCGCTGCGCTCCGCCTGATCGAGGTGCGCAGCACCGCCGCGGCGGACGCCGCCGACGACCGCAACACCGCGCGCGCGGCGCTGATCGGCGACTGCCAGATCGTCTGCGTGCAGTCGATCGGCGGCCCGGCCGCCGCCAAGGTGATCCGCGCCGGGGTGCACCCGGTCAAGTTTCCCGCCGGCGGACCGGCACGCGCCGCGCTCGGCGAGCTGCAGCAGCGGCTGGCGGCGCCGCCGCCGTGGCTGGCGCAGATCATGGGCGTGCCGGCGGCGTCGCTGGCGCGCTTCGCCGGCGACGGGGACGCGGCATGAGGGTCACGCCGCGCCTGCTCGTCGCCGTCGCCGAGACGCTGCGGCTGACGCCCTCGGTGGCCGCGCTGCGCGCGCGCTTCCCGGCGCTGCACTTCACCGCCTGCAGCGACGACGAGATCGCGCCGCGGCACCGGCCGGCCTTCGACGCCGACGGCCATGCGCTGTACCTGGTCGCCGGCGGCGGCGGGGGCTGCCCGGCGATCACCGACGACTTCGCCGCGGCGACCGGCATCGTCGTCGCCGCCAAGGCCGATGCGGAATGAGGCGACGCCGCCCGCCGCCGACGCGCGCTGCGCCGGCTGCGCCCACTACCCGGATTTCCTCGACCGCGGACGCTGCGCGCCGGATGCAGCCTGCATCCGCGCCGCCGACGGCCGGCTGATCGAGCGCTTCCTGCGCGCCAACCCGGCGCAGGCGGTGCGGCACCTCGCCGACCTCTCCTGGCAGCGGCGCGCGATCGCCGCGCGCTACGCGCCGCTGGCCGACATCGCCGCGCTGCGCAGCGATGCCGACGAGGGCGTGCGCCGCGTCGTCGCGCAGCGCCTGCCGCCCGAGGCGCTGGTGGCGATGCGCGACGATCCCGACCGCGAGGTGCGGCTGGCGGTCGCCGCACGCCTGCCGCCGGCGAAGCTGGGTGCACTCGCGCGCGACCCCGACTATCTGGTGCGCGCGACCGTCGCCGGCCGCCTGCCGCACGGCCGGCTGGCGCGGCTCGCCGGCGACCCCGAGCGCGAGGTGCGCAAGGTCGTCGCCACGCGGCTGCCGCCGTTCGCGCTGGCGCGGCTGGCCGACGACGCGGCGCCGGAAGTGCGCGCCGTCGTCGCCGCACGCGCGCTGCCCGAGCTGGCGGCGCAGCTGCTCGCCGACCCCGAGTGGTGGGTGCGTCTCGCGGCGGTCGCCAACGCGCCGCCGGCCGCCGTCGCCGCCCTCCTCGACGATCCCGAGGCCGAGGTCCGCGCCGCCGTGCGCGCCCGCCTCGCGGCCACGGACAAGAACTGACAGCAAAGGAAGAAACGATGAAGTCCCCGCACGCCTGGTCGGAATACTGCAAGCTGATGACGCCGCAACTGGTCGAGACCTGCACCGCGACGCCGGCCGCCGCCGGCAGCGCCGGGCTGGCCCGGGCACTCGCCGCGGCGCTGCCGGAGTGGCGCTTCCGCCCGGTGCTCAGCCGCGGCGGCTGGTACCGCCTGGGCGGCGTCGTCGACGGCGACGGCCGGCGGCTCGCCGACGACCTCGAAGCCTGGGCCGCCGCCGAGCTCGCCGCGCGCGATGGCGACCTCGGCCGCCTCGCCGACGAGCTGGCCGAGCCGGCGCGCTTCGCGACGCGCCTGGTCGGCCGCACGCACTACCTGGTGGCGCCAGTCGGCGACGGCAACGACGATTTCCTGCAGCTGGAGATCGAGGAGCTGCAGGAGGTGCGCGGCCACCGCCTGTTCGCCGGCGAACCGGCCAGCCTCGAGGAGCTGGTCGACCCGCGCACCGGCGCCGGCAGCGTGACAGCGCAGCCGCTCGGCCTGCCCTGCTACGTCTTCCGCCGAGTGCAGCACGTCGGTGCCTTCCTCGCGCGGCTGCGCGCGCAGAAGCCCGAGCGCGCCGGCATCCAGCGCATGCTCGACGACTGGGCGCGGAGCAGCGCCGGCGCCGCCAGCGCCTTCTGCAACCACTGGGTGGTCGCCACCCGCGAGCACCTCGACCGCTACCAGCAGCCGCGCCTGTCGGCGCAGGCGATCGCCACCGCCGCCGATGCCGCGCCGCCGTTCGCCGCCCCCGCCGGCAGCAGCGGCCTGCGCCTGCAGGACGCGCTGACCCGCTTCGACCGCGCCGCCGGCTACCCGATGGCCTGGTTCTTCCACCTGCTGACCACGAAAGCGGTGCCGCAGTGGGCGGCGCAGGCGGTGGTCGAGGACGCGCTGGCCGGCTTCGCCTACCTGCCGCAGCGCGACGTGGACACGGTGCGCGACTGGCTGCACGCGCCGTACAGCGCGTGACGTGACGCCGCCTTGTCGGAAACCCGACAAGCCTCCGACACGCGTTTCGCCAAGCCGCGCAGATTCAAGGACTTGCCCGCTGGCACCCGACTTGCTGAAGGAATGGCAAGGAGAGTGCGATGACCAGTCCCGGCTTCATCACCATCAACGACACCACCCTGCGCGACGGAGAGCAGTCGGCGGGCGTCGCCTTCAGCGGCGACGAGAAGCTGGCGATCGCCCGCCAGCTCGCCGCCGCCGGCGTGCCCGAGCTGGAGGTCGGCATTCCGGCGATGGGCGACGAGGAGCGCGACTCGATCCGCGCCGTCGCCGCGCTCGGCCTGCCCTGCCGGCTGATGGTGTGGAGCCGCCTGCACGCGGCGGACATCGCCGCCTGCGGCGGCCTTGGCGTGCAGCTGATCGACATCTCGCTGCCGGCCTCCGACCTGCACCTCGCGCACAAGCTGCGCCGCGACCGCGCCTGGCTGCTCGCCGAGCTGCCGCGCCACGTCCATGCCGCGCGCGACCTCGGGCTGGAGGTCGGCATCGGCTGCGAGGACGCCTCGCGCGCCGACCCCGACTTCCTCTGCTGCATCGCCGACGTAGCCGCGGCCGCCGGCGCGCGCCGGCTGCGCTTCGCCGACACGCTGGGCGTCCTCGAACCCTTCGCCACCTACCAGCGCATCGCCGCGCTGCGCCGCGCCAGCGACCTCGAAATCGAGATGCACGCGCACGACGACCTCGGCCTGGCGACGGCGAACACGCTCGCCGCCTGCTGCGCCGGCGCGACGCACGCCAACACCACGGTCAACGGCCTCGGCGAGCGCGCCGGCAACGCGCCGCTGGAGGAGGTGGTGCTCGGCCTGAAGAAGCTGCACGGCATCGACACCGGCGTCGACCTGCGCGACTTCCCGGCGCTGTCGCACACCGTCGCTTACGCCTCGGGGCGCGCCGTGCCCTGGCAGAAGGCGCTGGTCGGCGAGGGCGCCTTCGCGCACGAGGCCGGCATCCACGTCGACGGCCTGCTCAAGCACCCCGACACCTACCAGGGCTTCGACCCGCGCGAGGTCGGCCAGGCGCACCGCATCGTGCTCGGCAAGCATTCCGGCGCCGGCGCCGTCGCCGCGGTCTGCCGCGACGCCGGGCTGGCGCTCGCCGACGGCGAGGCGGCACGGCTGCTGCCGCTGATCCGCGCCTTCGTCGGCCGCCACAAGCGGCCGCCGGCGCCGCCCGACCTGCGCCATTTCCTGGCCGCACTGCGGAGGCCGCAGCATGTCTGAGGCCCTGCGCGCGACGCTGCCGGCCGCGGCACCGGCCGGCCTGCTGGCCACGCTGAAGGAGGACGTCGCCTGCGTCTTCGCGCGCGACCCGGCGGCGCGCTCGACGCTGGAAGTGCTGTGCACCTACCCCGGCGTGCATGCGCTGGCCTGCCACCGCCTCGCCCACCGCCTGTGGTGCGCCGGCTGGCGCTTCGCGGCGCGGCTGCTGGCCTTCGCCGGACGCACGCTGAGCAACGTCGACATCCACCCCGGCGCGCGCATCGGGCGGCGCTGCTTCATCGACCACGGCGCCGGCGTGGTGATCGGCGAGACCGCCGAGATCGGCGACGACGTCACGCTGTACCACGGCGTCACCCTCGGCGGCACCGCGTGGCGCCAGGGCAAGCGCCACCCGACGCTGGCCGACGGCGTGGTGGTCGGCGCCGGCGCCAAGGTCCTCGGCCCGATCCGCATCGGCGCGCGGGCGCGCGTCGGCGCCAACTCGGTGGTAGTCAAGGACGTCCCCGCCGAGCGCACGGTGGTCGGCGTTCCCGGGCGCGTCGTCGACACACGCACCGGCGGCCGCCGCGCGGGGGCCGTCGGCACGCTCGATCACCACCTGCTGCCGGACCCGGTGGCGAGATCGATCGCCTGCCTGGTCGAGCGCATCGACGCGCTCGAGCGCGAACTTGCCGCCGCCCGCGGCGAAACGCCGGCCGCGCCGTGCGTCGCCTGCACCGGCGGCGACCTGTGCGGCGAACACGCCGTGCCGCATTGACCCGACCGGAGAGTGCCATGGACCTGCTCGATTTCGACCTCTGCCAGCTGCCCGGCGACGCCCTGCCGGCCGCGGCCGCCGCGCTGCTGGCGCAGGCCGCCGCCGGCGGCGCCGGCGCCGACACGGCGCTGCTGCGCGCGCAGCGGCTGGCGCCGGAGCACCCGGCGGTGCTGCTTGCCCGCTACCGCCACGACTTCGCCCGCCGCCGCCTCGACGACGCGCTGCGCACCGCCGAGCGCGCGCTGGCGGTTTCCGGCCGTCGGCTCGGCCTGCCGGCCGACTGGCGCGCGCTCGACCGCAGCTGCGTCGACTTCGCCGCGGCGAGCGCCTTCGGCCTGCTGCGCTTCCACCTGCTGGCGCTGAAGGCGACCGGCGTGCTCCACCTGCGCCTGGGCGAGGTCGACGCCGCCCGCCTGCGCCTGCGCAAGCTCGCCGAACTCGACGACCACGACCGCCTCGGCGCCGCCCGCCTGCTCGCCGCGATCGACGAATTCCACCTGCCGCTGCCGCCGCCGGCGGCGGCCCCGACTGCTGCCGCAAGGAGACTGGCATGAACGAGACGCCGCCGCTCGCCGAGGAACTCGCCGAGCTCAACTCCGCCGAGGATTTCCTGGACCACTTCGGCGTCGCCTACGACCCGGCGGTGGTCCGCGTGAACCGGCTGCACATCCTGCAGCGCTTCCACGACTACCTGGCGAAGCAGCTGCCGGCGCCGCCGGCCGACGCGGCGGCGCGGCACGCCGCCTGCCGGCAGTGGCTATGCCGCGCCTACGAGGACTTCGCCGCCTCCGACGCGCAGACCGAGAAGGTCTTCGCAGTGTTCCGGAACGGCGCGCGTGCAGAGGGCGGCAGCACCGCCTTCGTGCCGCTCGACAAGGCTTTCCTGCCATGATCGACGCGCGCTGGGATTACGGCGCGGCGGTGCGCGTCGTGCGCAACCTGCGCAACGACGGCACCTACCCGGGGCTGCCGACGGGCGCGCCGCTGGTCCGCCGCGGCAGCATCGGCTACGTCGTCGACGTCGGCACCTTCCTGCAGGACCAGGTGATCTACTCGGTGAATTTCCTCGACGCGGGGAAGATCGTCGGCTGCCGCGAGGAGGAGCTGATCGGTGCCGACGAAGCGTGGCAACCGTCGCGCTTCGAGAGCCGCGAGCGGGTGACGGCGCAGCGCGGGCTGGCGGTCGACGGCGAACTGCTGGTGCCGGCCGGCAGCGGCGGCGAGGTGATCAAGGTGATCCGCGACGCCCCCGGGGGAGTCGCCTACCACGTCCATTTCGACTGCCAGCCGGGACGCCTGCTGCTGCTGCCGGAAATGCTGCTGGCGCCGCCGGCGGCGGAGGCCCCGCAATGCACGACGCCTACCGCCGACTGAAGCTGGCCGGCGAGCTGTTCGGCAAGGGGCCGGAGACGCTGCAGCCGGCCGAGCGCGAGCGTCTGCAGCGGGTCGCGGCGCAACAGCAGGCGCTGGAGCGGCGCATCCTGGCGAGCCGCGAGGCGGCGGCGGTGATCGTCGGCGACGACGCGGTGGCGACGCGCGCCGCCGAGATCCGCCAGCGCTACGCCGACGCCGGGGAGTTCGCCCGCGACCTGGCGCGCGTCGGGCTCGACGCCGATGCCCTGCGCCGGGCGCTGGCGCACGAGTTGCGCATCGAGGCGGTACTGGAGAAGGTGGCGGCCGACGTGCCGCCGGTGACGCCGGTCGACGCCGAGCTGTACTACCACAGCCATCCCGAGGCGTTCCGGCGCGCCGAGGCGCGCCGCCTGCGCCACCTCCTGCTCACCTACGACGGCGCCGACGAACGGGCACGGCTGGCCGCCGAGTTGGCGGCGCTGCGGCCGCAGCTGGTCGACGCCGAGGCCTTCGCCGCGGCGGCACTGCGCCGCTCGCAGTGCCCGACCGCGCTCAACGGCGGCGAACTGGGCGTCGTCCGCCGCGGCCAGCTCTACGCCGAACTGGAGCCGGCGGCCTTCGCGCTCGCCGCCGGCGAGCTCAGCGCGGTGCTCGAATCGCCGGTCGGCCTGCACCTGCTGCGCTGCGACGAGGTCTTCCCGGCGCAGCAGGTACCTTTCGCCGAGGCCGCGCCGCTGATCGTCGAGCGCCTCGCCGAGCGCCGCCGCCGCGAGCGGCAGCGGCAGTGGCTGAAGGCGCTGCCGCCGGCAGAACGCTGAGCGCCGCCGCTCGGTGCGGCAAGCGAATCGTCGCGAGCGGCGCGAGCGCCATCCCACGCCCCCTCCTCCCCCGAGGCATTCCGGATCACCGGCGGCGGCAGGCGCGCTGCCACACGGAAGCCGGCCGTCGGAAACGAAACCGGGGCGGCGCAGTCAATCCTTGATCGGAAAGCCCTCAACGCAAGACACCCAACAAGCGCACGGGAGACGAGCATGGACATGCGGCTGGAGGACTGGTCGGACAAGCTGGCCTTCGGGATCGACGTGATCGACGCCCAGCACAAGCAACTCTTCGAGCTCGCCGCCTCGTTCGAAGGCAACGGCGACCAGATTCGCGTCATGAAGACGCTCGCCCTGCTCGGCAATTACGTGAAGGAACATTTTCGCGACGAGGAGCAGCTGCTCGAACTATGCGCCTACCCCGACCTCGACGCGCACCGGGAATTGCACCGGACATTCCGCGACATGCTGCGGGACCTGCTCGCGGACGCGGGGAAAATGAGTCTCGACGAAATCGCCGACCGCGTCCGCTACCTGATCAACGGCTGGTTCTACAACCACATCATGGTGGCCGACCTCGACTATGTGCCGCTGCTCAAGCAGCGGCTCGGCGACACCGGATGAAGCGGCCGGGCGCCTGCACGCCCGAAGCATCCGCGACGACGGCGCCGCGTCAGCGCACGTCGAGCAGGCTGTCGTCCCAACGCGCGTGCTTTTCCAGCCCGAGCAGGTTGGCGGCCGTCGCGGCGAGGTTGGAGAGGCCGGCGGTTTCGCGCTGGACGAGGCCCAGGCGGCCGCCGGAGACGTTGTCGTAGAGGATCAGCGGCACCGGGTTCAGCGTGTGCGCGGTCTTCGCCTTGAACGAGCCGTTCGGGTTCGTCGCCGGCTGCTTGGTCTTCTTGTCGAGCTCGTACATCTCGTCGGCGTTGCCGTGGTCGGCGGTGATCAGCGCCACCCCGCCGGCGGCGTCGATCGCCGGCAGCAGGCGGGAGAGCGCCAGGTCGACGGCCTCGATCGCCATCGTCGCCGCGCGGAAGTTGCCGGTGTGGCCGACCATGTCGCCGTTGGCGTAGTTGCAGCGCAGCAGCTTGTACTGGCCGCTCCGCAGCGCGGCGATCATCGCGTCGGTGATCTCGGCGGCCTTCATCCACGGCCGCTGTTCGAAGGGGACGACGTCGCTCGGCACTTCCTGCCAGGTCTCGCCGTCGAACTTGTTCGAGCGGTTGCCGTTCCAGAAGTAGGTGACGTGGCCGAACTTCTGCGTCTCCGAGCAGGCGTACTGGGCGATGCCGCTCTTCGCGAACCACTCGCCCATGGTGTCCTGGATCGCCGGCGGCGCGACCAGGAAGCGCTTGGGCAGCTTCAGGTCGCCATCGTACTGCAGCATGCCGGCGTAGGTGACCTTCGGCACGCGGACGCGGTCGAACTTGTCGAAGCCGGCCTCCTCGAAGGCACGCGTGATCTCGATCGCGCGGTCGCCGCGGAAGTTGTAGAAGACCACCGCGTCGCCGTCCTCGATGGTGCCGACCGGATGGCCGCCCTCGCCGATGACGAAGGGCGGCAGGTCCTGGTCTATGGTGCCGGGGTGCTGCGCGCGCAGCGCCTGCACCGCTTCCGTCGCGGTCGCGAACTGCGGCCCCTCGCCGAGCACGTGCGTCCGCCACCCGGCCTCGACCATCGGCCAGTTGGCGTCGTAGCGGTCCATCGTGATGTGCTGGCGACCGCCGCCGGAGGCGATGCGGGCGTCGAAGCCGTCCGTGCTCACTTCGGCGAGGAAGGCCTCGAACGGCCCCACGTACTCGAGCGCGCTGGTTTCCGGCACGTCGCGGCCGTCGAGCAGCGCGTGGATGCGCACCTTCCGCAGCCCTTCCGCCTTGGCCTGCACGACCATCGCCCGCAAGTGGTCGATGTGGCTGTGCACGTTGCCGTCGGAGAAGAGGCCGATGAAGTGCAGCGTGCCGGCGCGGGCACCGGCGACCACCTGCTGCCAGGCCTCGCCCTGCCAGATCGCGCCGGCGGCGATGGCGTTGGCGACCAGCGCCGCGCCCTGCGCATAGACCTGGCCGGCGCCGATCGCGTTGTGGCCGACCTCGGAGTTGCCCATGTCGTCGTCGGAGGGCATGCCCACCGCGGTGCCGTGCGCGCGCAGGCGGATGTTCGGGTAGGCAGCGAAGAGGCGGTCCAGCGTCGGCTTGCGGGCGGCGGCGATGGCGCTGCCGGCCTCGTTCTTCGGCAGGCCGTAGCCGTCCATGACGATGATCACGACCGGGCCGGGGACGCCGGCGAAGGCGGGGAATTTCTGCAGCATGACGGTTTCCTGCGGGCTGGGCGCCGGCGCGGCCGGCGCAAAAGAGCGAATTATATCAGCGCGCTGCGGGCCGCCCGGGGAGCGGGCCGTAGCCCGGGTCGCGGCCGGACAGCTCGCGCCACAGGCCGGCCAGCGGCACCTTGTTCTGCGCGGTGAAATCGACCCACTCGGTCGGCACGCGCGCCTCGGGACGGAAGCGCACGCCCCAGATCGGCTCGAAGCGCTCGCTGCTGAGCGAGTAGCGCGCATCGCCATAGACCTCCGGCGCGGCCGGCGCACGCGCCACCCAGCCGTCGGAGAAGCGGGCGAAGCGCCGGTAGTCGCGGACGACGCGTGCGTTGGCGCGCTCGGCCGGCGTCAGCGCAGCTTCCGGCGCCAGCGCGACCGCGCTGCCCGCCTTCCAGGAGAGCTCGCCGCCGGCACGGATGCGGTCGGTATGTAGCAGGCCGCCCGACTCGTAGACCGAGCGCCAGAGGAAGACGTTGCCGACGGTCGGGAACATCTTCGCGCGTTCGACGGGGTGCCCGCGCGCGGCGGCGATCGCGGCCTGCGCTTCCAGGCTGCGCTGCTGCTGCCAGGCGGCGGCGCCGGTATAGGCCAGCACGCCGGCCAGCCCGAGCGCCGCCGGCCAGCGCCGGCCGCCGCGCACGGCGAAGAACAGGCCGGCGAGCAGCATCAGCGTGATCAGCGGCCCGATCGTCGTCAGCCAGTGCCAGGCGACACGCAGCTCGGAGAACGGCCACAGCAGCTCGGTGCCGTAGTTGGTGCAGGCGTCGAGCATGCCGTGCGTGGCATAGGCCAAGGTCGCCGCGCCGAGCAGCGGCCGCCAGTCGGCGCGCTGCGCGCGCTTCGTCAGCCACGGCGCCGCGGCAAGCGCGCCGCCGACCGGGACGAAGGCGAAGGCGTGCGTGAACTGGCGATGCACCTCGACGTTGAGCAGCGGGTCCTCGCTGCTGCGGATGAAGAACTCGGCGTCCGGCAGCAGGCCGGCGCAGGCGCCGACCAGCCACGCGCGCCGGCCCAGCCGCGGAGCGAAGGCGACGTGCGCGGCGGAGGCGCCGAGCAGGGCATGGGTCAGGGGGTCCATCGGAGACGTTCCGCTTCGGTTGGGGTTGCGCGCGCCGCGAGTCTTCCAGCCTTGGCGGCAACGGTCAAGCGTCGACCGCCGGGTCAGCCGCCGGCGCCGGCCAGCCGCTCGGCCGCCTCGCGCACGACGTCGTTGAGGTTGCCGTGCGCCGCCGCCCAGCCGCGCAGCCACGAGGCGCCGCCGTCGTTGTCGACGACGCTGGCGCGCAGCGCATCGATCCAGCTGGTGCAGTCGAGCGCAGCGGCATCCTCGGCGAGCGCATCGAACAGTGCCAGCACGCGCTCGCGCAGCGGTTCCTGGCAACGCCGCACCGGGTCGGACAGCATCGCGTCCATGCCGTAGCGGCAGGCCTGGAACTTGTTGTAGCGGGCGACGTGCTGCCAGCGCTCGGCGTGCAGCAGCGGCCGCGTGCGCAGCAGGTGGCGGCAGAGCGCCTGCGCCAGCGCGGCGAGCGCGGTCGCGGTGTTCACGTCGAGCGGCGTGTCGCAGACGCGGATCTCGACCGTGCCGTACTCGGGCTTCGGCCGCACGTCCCAGTAGAGGTCCTTGATGCTGCGCACGATGCCGCAGTCGCGCAGGAATTCGAAGTGGGCGACGAACTCCGGCCAGCTGCCGAGCGGCGGGCACTGCCCGCTCAGCGGGAAGGCGGAGACGGCGTTCAGCCGCGCCGACTGGAAGAAGGTGTCGACGCCGTCGACGAAGGGCGACGCCGCGGACAGCGCGATGAAGGCGGGGACGTGTTCGGCGAGCGCCTGCGTCAGCCAGATCGCATCGTCGGCCGAGGCGCAGCCGACGTGGATGTGCTGGCCGAAGACGGTGAACTGCTTGGCCAGGTAGCCGTAGCGCTGGTAGATCTGGTCGAAGCGCTCGCCCGGGCAGATGCGGCGCTCGGCCCAGCGGTGGAAGGGATGCGTGCCGCCGCCGCAGACCGCGATGTTGTTGCGCGCGCAGTGGCGCACCAGCGTGTCGCGCAGCCCGCGCAGGTCGGACGCGATGCCGGCGACGCGCGCCTGCGGCAGCGTGCTGACCTCGATCATGCTCTCGGTGATCTCGAGCTTGATTTCGCCGAAGCGGCCGTCGTAGTCCATCGTCCCGAGCAGGTCGGTGGCGCCGCGCGTCAGGTCGTAGTCGCGCCGCGAGACGAGCTGCAGTTCGAGCTCGACGCCCAGCGTCAGCGCCTCGCTATGGGTGAAGGTGCCGAGTTCTCCGCTCATCCGATCTCTCCCGTTTGCTGGCGCCGGCCTTCCGCCTCGCCGGCGCGCACCAGCGCCGCCCGGCACAGCGCCGGACCGGCGAGCTCCATGATCGCCGCCGCGAACAGCGGCAGCAGCAGCGCCGAGCGGTCGACCCCGGGGTACAGCGCGGCGACCTCGTAGGCCATGAACACCGCCGTCGCCGACAAGGGCTGGATGCCGATGCCGACCAGCAGCCGCTTCGCCGGCGCCAGCTCGCCGCCCGCCCAGTAGAGCGCAGCGAGCTTGGCCAGCGCGCGCACGCCGAGCAGGCCGAGCGCCTGCAGCCCGGCGATCCAGGTGAACTCGCGCCAGGGCAGCGCGGCGCCGACGACGACGAAGAGGATGATCGCCAGCAGCCAGTAGGCATCGGGCAGCGCGGTGTAGGTCAGGACCTGGCGTTCGTCGCGCAGCGCCAGCAGTGCGCCCATCAGGAACAGCGTCAGGAACACCGGCACCGCCAGCATGCGCGCGACGCCGACCGCGAACAGCGCGCTGGCGATCAGCACGAAGACCTGCGCCAGCGAGCGCTTCGGCAGCCGGCCGGCGATCGCCAGCGCGATGCGCGACGCCAGCCAGGCGATCGCCGTGCCGCCGACGACGACCCACAGCGGATGCGCGACTGCGTTCAGCCAGCCCTTCGACAGCTCGACATGGACGATGCCGAGCACCGCCGCGAAGAGGATGAAGGCGGCGGCCGAACCGAGCGCGGTGTACAGCACGACGCGCTCGGTGACCTGCCCCTGCGCCCGCGACTCCTCGACGGTGAGCAACACCACCGCCGGCGCCGAGGCCATCGTCACCGCCGCCGTCGCCGCGGCCCAGGCCGGCGCCATGCCGACCACCGCGGTGGCGAAGAAGTAGATGAAGAAGAACGAGAGCACGACGTCGGCGAGCGCGCCGCGCAACAGCGCCGGGTTGCTCGCCAGCCAGCGCAGATCGAGGCGGCGGCCGGCTTCGAGCAGCAAGAGGCCGAGTGCGGCATCGGCGATCGGCCGCGCCTGCGCCAGCGTGTCGGCGCTGATCCAGCCGAGCAGCGACGGGCCGAGCAGGCTGCCGGCGAGCACGTAGCCGATCAGCCGCGGCCAGCGCAGGCGCGCGTGCAGCCATTCGCCGGCGAGCAGGCCGGCGACCAGCAGCAGCGCGAACAGCGCCAGCGAATCGACCTGCGTCGGGAACGGCGGCAGGAAGGACAGGCGCTCGCCGGCCTCCTCCCACAGGCGGCGCGGCAGGTGCAGGAAGGCGAGGAGCTTATCCATGGCGCCTCCCGGCGGCGCACGACCGGCGCGCGGCGCCTACCATCGGCGCCCCCGCGCGGCATTCAGGAACTCGTCGAGGATCGGCGTGCAGTCGAGCAGGGCCGGCGCCCCCGGCGGATGGAATTCCGGATGCCATTGCACGCCGAGCACGTAGGGCCGGCCTTCCAGGCGGATCGCCTCGACCAGCCCGTCGTCGGCACCGCGCGCCTCGACCTTCAGTCCCTTGCCCAGCGTGCGGATCGCCTGGTGGTGGATCGACACCGTGCCGCCGCGGCGCAGCTCGGGATAGAGCTTGGCGAAGCCGGAGGCGTCGTCCCAGACGATGTCGTGCGCGTGCCGGTCGTAGTCGTCGTGCAGATGCACCGCCGCGCCCTCGACCTGGGTCGCGATGTCCTGGTAGAGCGTGCCGCCGAGCGCGACGTTGATCAGCTGCGCGCCGCGGCAGATGCCGAGCACCGGCTTGCCGGCCTCCATGAACTCGTGCAGCAGCTCCATCTCGTAGGCATCGCGCAGGCGGTCGCCGGACCAGGCCTCGTGCAGCGGCTCCTCGCCGTAGCACTGCGGCGCAATGTCGGCGCCGCCCTGCAGCACCAGGCCGTCGAGGTACTGCGGGTAGTCGACGAGGCGGATGCTGCTGCGATGGACGATGCCGTCGCCGCATACCGCCGGGATCATGAACACCATCACCTCGCGCGACATGACCCAGTGCGCGACCGACTGTTCGAGGTACTGCAGCGATTTCGACTGCAGGCCGGTGGCGCCGGCCGGCGGATGGTAGATGCGGGCGGAAAGACCGATCCGCAGGGGACGTCTGCTCATCTGGCTTCTCCTGTGCTGGTTCGCCGGGGAACGCATGGCGGCCGGAAAGGGATGGCGTCCGGCGTGGCCCGCCTCCTGTCGGGTGTCGGCGCGTGGCGGAGGGAAATTCTTGGTCGCCTCCCCCTTGGTATCGACCGGATTCCGGTCTCGGGAGTTGCACTTGGTTTGTGCATCAATATAATTGATCGCATCGTCACACGCAAACCCCGATGCCCACCACCGCCTCGCCCCCACCCCCGCTGACGCTGGAAGTCCTGCAGCAGTTCCGCGTCATCTACGGTTCGATGCGCCAGCACTTTCGCGAAGTCGAGGAGCGCTGCGGCATCACCGGCTCGCAGGCCTGGGCGCTGCAGGAAGCCGAGCGCAGTCCGGGCATCGCGATCGGCACACTCGCCGCGCGCATGGGAATCCGGCCGTCGACGTGCAGCCTGCTCGTCGACAAGCTGGCCGCCCGGGGGCTGCTGGAAAAACGGCGCAACAGCACCGACCATCGGCGCATCGGCCTGCATGTCGCGGCGCGCGGCCGGGACGTGCTGCAGGCGCTGCCCGGCCCGGCCGAAGGCGTGCTGCCGGAGGCGCTGGCGAAGCTGCCCGAGGTTGTGCTGAAAACATTGAATATCAACCTATCCGAGCTGACGCGGCGCTTGCCGGGGCGGGAAGCCGACTTCGCCGGCATGCCGCTCGCCGACCTGCTGCATGACGGCGACGCAAAGCCATGAGCGCACTCCCGCAGCTTTTCTGCCGCCACGCCCTGACGAGGCGCACGCGCAGCGCCGCCCTTTTCGGCACGCTGCTGGCCGCCTGCGCCACTCCGCCGCCGCCAGCGACGAGCGCGGCGGGCACCGCGACCGCCCCGACAACGGGCGCCAGCCCGGCAGCGACACCCGCAGCGCCGCCGGCGCCCGCCGCGGCGACACCGATCGCAGCGCCACCGCCGGCAGCGGAAGTCGTCGAGGAAAACGCCGTCTTCTTCGCCTCGGGCTCGACCCGGGTCGATGCCGCCGGCGAGGCCAGACTCCGCAACCATGCCGCGCGCCTCAAGGAAAACGCGAAACTCGACGTGACGCTGGTCGGCCACACCGACAATCTCGGCAGCAGCGCCTACAACCTGGCCATCGCCGAGCAGCGCGCGGCGGCCGTCGCCCGCATGCTGCAGGCGATGGGGGTAGCACGCCGGCAGATTCGCCACTACGGGGTCGGCGACGAGAAGGGCGGCCCGACCTGCCGCACCGCCGCCTGCCGGCAGCAGAAGCGGCGCGTGGACCTGAGCTATTCGGAGTGAGGCCGGCGGAGGCGCGGCAGCGGCAGGCTACTTCGCGCCGGCGACTTCCTTGCCCTTCTTCGCCCAGATCGGATGCGCGTGGCGGCTGACGATGAAGTCGGCGAAGAACTTCATCCAGATCGTCGAGCCGGCGATCGCGGTCCAGGTCTCGTAGGGAACGGCGCCGACGACGACCATCAGGATCACCGAGACCGCGATCAGGCCGGCGACGAAGTTGATCGCCGCGGTGTAGGGCGCATATTTCGCCGCGTCCGCCGGCGGCTCGCCGCGCTTCAGCGCGACTTCCGAGTAGTCGCGGCGGAAGACGATGCGCCAGACGCGGCGCAGCCAGTAGAAGGCCATCGGAAACAGGGCGAGGAACAACAGCCAGGTCATGGCCACGCTGACATCGAAAACCATTCAATCCTCCTGCCGCCCCGGCGGGGCGTTTCGTTTCATAAGCCTAGTCCAAAAACAAAGCCCCGCCCGGACGGCGACGGGGCTTTCTTTTTGCCGCTGCCGCCGGCCGGGGCCGACGGCAGCGCATTCGCACCTCGCTCAGGGCTTAGTGCGCACCATCCACGGCCTTGGCGCCGCGCGGGATGCGGACGTTCTCGACCATGTGCTGGATGTGCTCCGGCGGCTCCTTCGTCATCTTGTCGACGATGAAGGCGACGCCGAAGTTGACCAGCGCACCGATCGCCCCGAAGGCTTCCGGCGTGATGCCGAAGAACGGGTTCGGACCGCCGATCAGGCCGAGGAACTCGGTGCCCTTGATGAAGAAGATGCCCTTGTGCGCGAACACGTAGAACAGCGTCACGAAGAGCCCCGCCAGCATGCCGGCCATGGCGCCTTCCTTGTTCATCTTCTTCGAGAAGATGCCCATCATGATCGCCGGGAACAGCGACGAGGCGGCGATGCCGAAGGCCAGCGCCACGGTGCCCGCCGCAAATCCCGGCGGATTCAGGCCGAGGTAGCCGGAGATGACGATCGCCACGGCCATCGAGATCTTGCCGGCGAGCAGCTCGCCCTTCTCGCTGATGTCCGGCTTGAAGACGCCCTTCACCAGGTCGTGCGACACCGCCGACGAGATCGCCATCAGCAGGCCGGCGGCGGTCGACAGCGCGGCGGCGAGACCGCCGGCGGCGACCAGCGCGATCACCCAGTTCGGCAGCAGCGCGATTTCCGGGTTGGCGAGCACGATGATGTCGGCGTTGACCGTCAGCTCGTTGCCCTTCCAGCCGGCGGCTTCGGCCTTGGCCTTGACCTCCGGGTTCTTGGTCGCGTCGTTGTAGTACTGGATGCGGCCGTCGCCGTTCTTGTCGGTGAACTTCAGGAGGCCGGTCTTCTCCCAGCGCTTCATCCAGTCCGGACGCTCGTCGGCCTTGATGCTGTTTTCCGCGGCGTACAGGTCGCCGCCCTTGGCGACGGCGGTGTTCACCGTCGCGTGCAGGTTGTACTTGGCCATCGCCGCGACGGCCGGGGCGGTGGTGTACAGCAGCGCGATGAAGATCAGCGCCCAGCCGGCGGAGGAACGCGCATCGGCGACCTTCGGCACGGTGAAGAAGCGCATGATCACGTGCGGCAGGCCGGCGGTACCGATCATCAGCGACATCGTGTAGACGAACATGTTCAGCGTGCTGCCGGCGGTCGTCGTCGTGTACTTGCCGAAGCCGAGCTCGGTCACCACCTGGTCGAGGCGGGCGAGCAGCGCCAGGTCGGAGCCCGACATCGTCGAGCCGAGGCCCAGCTGCGGCAGCGGGTTGCCGGTCAGCTGCAGCGAGATGAACACCGCCGGGATGATGTAGGCGGCGATCAGCACGATGTACTGGGCGACCTGGGTGTAGGTGATGCCCTTCATGCCGCCGAACACCGCGTACAGGAAGACGATCGCCTGGCCGATGTAGATGCCGGTGTCGGACGACACGTTCAGGAAGCGCGAGAAGGCCACGCCGACGCCGGTCATCTGGCCGATGATGTAGGTCAGCGACGCGGTCAGCAGGCAGACCACCGCCACCGTCGATGCCGACTTCGAGTAGAAGCGGTCGCCGATGAACTGCGGCACGGTGAACTTGCCGAACTTGCGCAGGTACGGGGCGAGCAGCATCGCCAGCAACACGTAGCCGCCGGTCCAGCCCATCAGGAACAGGCCGCCGCCGTAGCCCATGTTGGCGATCAGGCCGGCCATCGAGATGAACGAGGCCGCCGACATCCAGTCGGCCGCCGTCGCCATGCCGTTCATGACCGGGTGCACCTGGCCGCCGGCTGCGTAGAACTCGCTGGTGGAACCGGCGCGCGCCCAGATGGCGATGCCGATGTACAGCGCGAACGAGGCGCCGACCACCAGATAGGTTGTAGTTTGCAGATCCATGTAGACGGCCCCCTTAGTCTTCGTGCACGTCGAACTGACGGTCGATGTCGCCCATCTTCTTCGCGTAGAAGAAGATCAGTGCGATGAAGATGTAGATCGATCCCTGGTGCGCGAACCAGAAGCCGAGCGGATAACCGCCGAGCTTGATGCTGTTCAGTGCGTCCGCGAACAGGATGCCCGCGCCGAACGAACAGACGAACCACACCGCCAGGATGCCGCCCAGCAACCGTAGGGTCGCTGACCAGTACGCCTTGCCTTGGTCATTCATGATGCCTCCTCTTTTAGTGGTGGATTTAGCGGCTCCCGCAACATCCGGGATGACCACGGAGGCGATTATTCTGACCAAGTCTTACCTGAACCTGACGTCGTGCTGACGACAGGCGGAGTTGGATACTGACAAAAACCTGACGCTTTCCCGCTGTATTGCGGACAAAAAAAGGGGCGCCGAAGCGCCCCTGTCGTGAATCTGCGGACCGGTTACTTGACGACCGTGACCGGGATGTCGGTGACGCGGATCACCGCCTGCGTCGTCGAGCCGATCAGGATCTCCTCGAGCAGCGACTCGCCGCGCGCGCCCATGACGATCTTGTCGCAGCCGGCCTGGTGCGCGTGCGCGACGATCGACTCGGCAACCGGCCCGTGCAGCACGCAGCGCTCGTAGGCGACGCCGGCTTCATCGAGCAGATGGCCGGCGGCGTCGATCGCATCGTTGCCCTTGCCGTCCTGGATGGCCTGCACTTCCGAGGCCTTGAGGAAGCTCTGCACCTCCCAGGAGTCCGGCGGCACCTGCACGTTCACCAGCACCACCGCCATCGGTTCGCAGGCCCGGGCCAACTTGATCACGTGCTCGACCGCGCGCAGCGAGGTACGGGATCCATCTACGGGCACGAGGGCTTTCAGCATTCGATTCTCCTTGTCGTCAATACGGCCCGCCGGTTTCGGCAGACGGAAGCAACTTGCTCATTGCGGAATTAAAAAATACTATCACACCCGCCGCAAGCAGCGCCCGGGCTACGGGTAACGCCTACGCAACCCACTTACGGATCACTGACATGAATCTCTCCAACCTGACGCGCGCGGGCGGCCTGCTTGCGGCGACGGCCCTCTTCCCGGCACTGGCCATTGCCGCCGACGGCCCCGCCATCGCCGGCATCCCGGTCGACTTCATCCTCTTCGGCCTGACCCTGCTCGGCGTCGCCCTCTTCCACCACAATGTGCTGCAGGTGGCGCTCGGCGGACTGGCGACGATCACCGCGTACAAGCTGATCTTCACCGGCTTCAAGGCCGGCCCCGGCATCGCCGGGCTCGCCGCGCACATGGGGCACGAGTGGGTGCTGATCGCCAACCTGTTCTGCCTGCTCGTCGGCTTCGCGCTGCTCGCCCGCCACTTCGAGGACAGCGGCGTGCCGGAGCTGCTGCCGAAGCTGCTGCCCGACGGCTGGCTTGGCCCCTTCGCGCTGCTGGTGATCATCTTCCTGCTCTCCGGCATCCTCGACAACATCGCCGCCGCGCTGATCGGCGCCACCGTCGCCGCCACCGTCTTCAAGCGCAAGGTGCATATCGGCTACCTCGCCGCGCTGGTCACCGCATCGAACGCCGGCGGCGCCGGCAGCGTCGTCGGCGACACGACGACGACGATGATCTGGATCTCCGGCGTCAGCCCGCTGGCGGTCGCCGAGGCCTACCTCGCCGCCAGCGTCGCGCTGGTCGTCTTCGGCATCCCGGCGGCGCTCGCGCAGCACCGCTATGCGCAGATCGTGCGCAGCGAGGACAAGGCGCACGCGGTGGACTGGGCGCGCGTCGGCATCGTCCTCTTCATCCTGGTCGCGGCGATCGTCACCAACGTCACGATCAACCTGAAGTTCCCGGAGGCCGCCGACCATTTCCCCTTCCTCGGCGTCGCCGTGGTGCTCGCCATCCTGGTCATGACGCCGCTCCGGAAGCCCGAGTGGAGCCTGCTGCCGGGCGCGATGAAGGGCTCGGTGTTCCTGCTCGCGCTGGTCACCTGCGCATCGATGATGCCGGTCGACAAGCTGCCGCCGGCGTCGGTGCTGACCACGCTCGGCCTCGGCTTCATCTCGGCGGTGTTCGACAACATCCCGCTGACCGCGCTGGCGATCAAGCAAGGGGGCTACGACTGGGGCTTCCTCGCCTACGCGGTCGGCTTCGGCGGCTCGATGCTGTGGTTCGGCTCGTCGGCCGGCGTCGCCGTCGCCAGCCTGTTCCCGGAGGCGCGCTCGGTCGGCCAGTGGCTGCGCCACGGCTGGTTCATCCCGATCGGCTACGTCGCCGGCTACGCGGCGATCACCTTCGTCCTCGGCTGGCATCCGAGCTGAGCGCCCGCCGCGCCGGAAGCGCCCGCCCTCAGGCGGGCGTTTTTCTTTGGGCCTCCGCCCGCCCGGCGAGCGCCGCGGCGACCATCGTCGCGATGAAGAGGATGAGGCACAGCGCATTGCCGGCGGCGCCCCAGGCGCGCCAGTCCGGCAGCCCGGCGAGGTCGCCGGCGACGCGCAGCAGCAGCGAGGCGTGCAGCACGGCGAGCGGCAGGTAGAAGCGCGGCCGGTAAGGCAGGCTGACGCGGACGATCGCCGGGAAGATGATCGGCGCGTGGCCGAAGACCATCGCCAGCACGAAGCCGACGAAGACGGCGTGCAGCGCCGCGTCCATCAGCAAGGGGCCGGGCGGCTGCAACGCCAGCAGCAGGCCGCCGGCGAGCAGCCAGAAGTAACCGGAGAGCAGGCAGACCGCGATGAAGCGGGTCAGCCCCTGCTGGCGCACGGTGCGCCGCGCGATGTCCTGACGCAGCAGCCAGACCGCCAGCGCGACCAGCGCGCCGCCGAACAGGCGCAGGCCGGCGGCGTTCGCCGCCGTCGCCGCCAGCGCCAGCAGCAA
This sequence comes from Azospira restricta, assembly GCF_016858125.1. NCBI lineage: Bacteria > Pseudomonadati > Pseudomonadota > Betaproteobacteria > Rhodocyclales > Rhodocyclaceae > Azospira > Azospira restricta. Next base: position 1,303,392 of record NZ_CP064781.1, on the reverse strand, counting down.
CGCGCCGACGATGCCGACGAAGACCGCCCGCGCACGCGGCGACGGCGGCAGGAAGCGCGACAGCTCGAGCCGCTCGCCGGCGATCGTCAGCACCAGGAAGGCGGCCCAGCCGGCGATCGCCGCATCGCGGGCGGCGAGCAGCCAGGCCAGCGGCGCCAGCGCGGCGAGGGCCGCGGCGAGCGCCAGGATGCGCGTGTGCAGGGCCGGCTGCCGCGCCGCGGCGACCAGCGTCGCCGCCGTCAGCAGCCCGCCGCCGACCGCGAGCAGCGGCAGCGCGACGAACGGCGGCGCGCCGGCGATCAGCAGCAGGCCGCCGGCGCCGGCGGCAAGCGGCGACAGGAAGGCCCAGCGACGGCCGAGCGCGACCGCGCGCTCGAGCCCGATCACCGTGCCGAAGAAGGCGGCCGCCATCAGCGGACCGTGCTGCGCGGCCAGCGCCGCATCCGGCAGCGGCACGCCCCAGCCGGCGCGCAGCAGGCCGGCGGCGACGCCGGCAAGCAGCGACAGCATGCCGATCACCAGCAGCGGCACGCGCCAGCCGACGGCGAGGCCGCCGCCGCTGCTCGGCAGCGCGCTCATTGGCCGTCCCAGCCGAAATGCGCGCGCGCCTTCGCGCTCATCCGCTGCGGCCCCCACGGCGGCTCCCAGACCAGCCGGATGTCCTGCGTCCAGCCCTCGGGCAGGCAGGCGGCGAGCGCCTGCCGCGCCTCGTCGAGGATCAGGTCGCCCATCGGGCAGGTCGGCGAGGTCAGCGTCAGCGAGACGCGCACCGCCGGCGGATCGACGTCGACGCCATAGACGAGGCCGAGGTCGACGATGTTCATGCCGGCCTCCGGATCGACCACGGCGCGCAGCGCAGCATGGACCTGTTCGGCGGAGAAGGGGGGAGCGGTCATGGCGGGAATCCCGGGAACGGTGAAGACGGCGGGCGGCGATCGCCCGCGACGGCGCCTACGGCCGCCAGACGGCCTCGACGCAGGGCGAGCGGCGCTCGGCGCGGACGCCGTAGCGCGCCACCGCGTCCGCACACATCGACACGCCGTCGCTGTCGATCAGTGTAACGCCCGAGAGGTCGATCTCGGCGACGCCGACGCGCTCGACGCCGTGCATGAAGTCGTTGCGCGCGGTCGCAGTCAGCGCGCCGGCGACGCGCAGGACCTTGCCGCCGGGCAGGCTGTGGATCGACAGGATGGTCGCCTTGCCCTTGCCGATGGCGCCGTTGATCGCGTCCTCGATCAGGTGCTGGCTCATCGGCCCGGCCTGGAAGCGCGCGCCGTAGAGGCCGTCGCCGATGCGGCTGACGACCACCGCCGGCAGGTCGATCAGCGGCGACTCGAAGACGCGGAATTCGCAGCCGACCGTCTCGCCGACCGCCAGCGTCAGCGTCGTGCGGAACATCAGGCCGCCGAGCGAAAGGTTCTCCAGTTCCCCGACCGCGCGTTCGCCGCGGTGGCCGAGCCGGATCGGCTGGGGGTCGTCGAAGCTGATGCGCTGGTGGCGCCGTTTCTCCTGCATGCTGCCTGTATCCGTGAAATTTCGTCCCGGGCGGGAAGTGCGACAATATTACCAAATCACTGTCCGCCGCCCTCGCCGATGTCATTTTCGCTGCCGCGCGCGCTCGCCGCGCTCACCCTCCTCCTCGCCGCCGCCGGCGCCGCCGCGGCGCTGCCGGCGCCGGTCCGCGACGCACTGCGCGAAGGCGGCGTGCCGCCCGCGCACGCCGCCTTCTTCGTGCAGCGCGTCGACGCCGGCAAGCCGCTGCTGGCGCACAACGCCGAGCGGCCGATGAACCCGGCGTCGGTGATGAAGCTGGTCACCGCCTACGCCGCGCTCGACCTACTCGGCCCGGCCTACACCTGGAAGACCGAGGCGCTCGCCGACGCGCCGCCCGCCGACGGCCGGCTGGCCGGCAACCTCTACCTGCGCGGCAGCGGCGACCCCGGCCTCGACCTCGAACGCTTCACGCAGCTGCTGCGCCAGCTGAAGAACCGCGGCGTCGCCGAGATCGACGGCGACCTGGTCCTCGACCGCGGCGCCTTCCGCCTGCCGCCGCACGACCCGGCGGCCTTCGACAACCAGCCGCTGCGCGCCTACAACGCCGGCCCCGACGCGCTGCTGATCGACCACAAGAGCCTGCGCGTGACGCTCGTTCCCGACACCGCGGCGCGGCGCGTCGAGGTCTTCGCCGAGAACCCGGCCGCCGGCGTCCGCCTCGACGGCCGTGTCGCCTTCGACGAAGCGCCGTGCAACAGCTGGCGCGAGCGCCTGCAGGTCGGCGTCGACGGTGCCACGCTGAGCCTTGCCGGCAGTTACTCCGGGCGCTGCGGCGAGAAGACGCTGCACCTCGCGCCGTGGCCGGCCGACCGCCAGGTCGAGCAGCTCTTCCGCGCGCTGTGGCGCGAGCTGGGCGGCCGCTTCGCCGGCCGCGTGCGCGACGGCGAGACGCCGGCCGGCGCGCGCCTGCTCTACGCGCACGAATCGCCGCCGCTGGCCGAACAGCTGCGCGGCATGAACAAGTGGAGCAACAACGTCACTGCCCGCCAGGTGTTCCTGACGCTGGCGGCGGAACGCCCGGCGACGCCGGACGCGGCGCGGCAGGCGATCGGCCGCTGGCTGGCGACGAAGGGCGTCGCCGGCAGCGTGCTCGACAACGGCTCCGGCCTGTCGCAGGCGGAGCGGCTCTCCGCCGCCGGCCTCGGCCGGCTGCTGCTGGACGCCTGGGACAGCCCGGTGATGCCCGAGCTGCTTGCCTCGCTGCCGATCGCCGGCAGCGACGGCACGCTGAAGAAGCGGCTGCAGGACGGGCCGGCCGCCGGTCGCGCACACCTGAAGACCGGCTACCTCGACGGCGTGCGCAGCATCGCCGGCTACGTGCTCGACACCAGCGGCCGGCGCTGGGTCGTCGTCGGCTTCATCAACGACGCGCAGCTGAAGAACGGCGCGGCGCCGCTCGACGCGCTGGTGCGCTGGGTAGCGGAACGCTGAGCGACGGCCGCGCGCCGTTCAGCGCCGCGGCCGCAGCACCTCGATCTTGAACTCGTCCTCGTACGGCGGCACGTTGCATTCGACGACGTCGCCCGGCGCCACCTGCAGGCGGACGCCGACGATCTCGGCGGTGATCGGCAACAGCGGGCAGCAGCGGTCGGCGAGCACCGCCGCGCGGATCACCGGCACGCGGCGCTGCGACAGGTAGCCGAGCACGCGCGCCAGCGAGTGCCCCTGGTAGAGCACGTCGTCGACGACGAGGACGGTGGCGCGCGTGACGTCGAGCGCGGCGAACTCGGCGCTCTCGGTGAGCTGGGTGTCGGGATGCAGCAGCGCCAGGTCGTCGCCGTAGCGCTTCAGCTTCAGCGCGTGGCGCGGGATGTCCATGCCGAAGCGCGTCGCCAGCCGCTGCTGCAGCATCTCGGCGAGCGGCGCGCCGCGGCGCAGGATGCCGAGCAGCAGCGGGTGCTCGGCACCGGCGAGCAGCGCCGCCGCCTCGGCGGCCATGCGGTCGAGCACGCCGTCGAGGTCGGCGCTCGAGTAGAGGCAGAAACGTTCGCCGGCCGGTTTCGCTTCCATTGCAGGCTCCTCAGGCGTCGATCGGCCGGCCGGCGTTGAGCGCCAGCCAGCCGCGGACGACGCGGTAGATCAGCCAGACGGTGACCGCGCCGGCGACGAGCAGCGCCGGCAGCAGGCCGATCACGGTGAAGGCGAGGACGATCGCGACCAGCACCCACAGCGCGGTGAACCAGAAGGTGCGGATCTGCCAGCGGAAGTGGCTGTCCAGCCAGGTGCCGGCGACCTCGCCGCGCTTCACGTAGTTGAGGATGACGGCGATGATCGACGGCCAGCCGATCAGGAAGGCGCCGATCACGCTGACCGCGCCGAAAATCCCGGTCAGCACCGAGAAGGCGTGCAGCGCGTAGATCACGTGGCACCAGGCGCGAGCGCCGTCGAGCTGGACATCGTCAGTCATGGGTCGTTCGCCTCGGTCGCAAGAAAACGAAGGGCCGCCGCGCACGGGGTCGTTCGCGGGCACGCCGGTGGAATAGTCGCCTAGAAAACCTTCTGCAGCAACAGCGCCTGCCCGGCGGCCGGGTCGAGCACGTAGGGCGCGTAGCCGGCGCGCCGGTAGGCGGCCAGCGCCCGCGCGTTGTTCGCCAGCACCTCCAGCGTCAGCTTGCAGCAGCCGAGTTCGCGGGCGCGCGTCTCGGCCCAGGCCAGCAGCGCCTGGCCGATGCCCCGGCCGCGCCGATCGGCGCGGACGACGAGGTCGTGGACGTTGAGCAGCGGCCGCGCGGCGAAGGTCGAGAAGCCGAGGAAGCAGTTGATCAGTCCGAGCGCTTCCCCGCCGTCGCAGGCGAGGGCGCCGTGGAAACCGGGCACGGCCTGCAGGCGGTCGACCAGATGCGCCCGCGCCTCGGCACCGAGGCCGTCGCCGCCGCCCATCGGATCGCGCGCGTAGTGGTCGAGCAGGTCGATGAAGGCGGCGGCGTGCGCCGGGTCGGCGAGCGCCAGCGGGACGACGGCGAGCGTCACAGGCCGAGGTCCTGCCAGATCGCGTCGACGCGGCGCTTGACCGCCTCGTCCATGACGATCGTCCGCCCCCATTCGCGCTCGGTCTCGCCCGGCCACTTGTTGGTCGCGTCGATCCCCATCTTGCTGCCCAGCCCGGCCACCGGCGACGCGAAGTCGAGGTAGTCGATCGGCGTGTTCTCGGCGATCAGCGTGTCGCGCGCGGCGTCGACGCGCGTCGTCATCGCCCAGATCACTTCCTTCCAGTCGCGCACGTCGACGTCGTCGTCCACGACGATGATGAACTTGGTGTACATGAACTGGCGCAGGAAGCTCCAGATGCCGAACATCACGCGCTTGGCGTGGCCGGGATACTGCTTCTTGATCGACACGACGGCCAGCCGGTACGAACAGCCTTCCGGCGGCAGGTAGAAGTCGACGATCTCCGGGAACTGCTTCTGCAGGATCGGCACGAACACCTCGTTCAGCGCGACGCCGAGCATCGCCGGCTCGTCCGGCGGCTTGCCGGTGTAGGTGCTGTGGTAGATCGGATCGCGGCGCATCGTGATGCGCTCGACGGTGAATACCGGGAACTCGGCCTGCTCGTTGTAGTAGCCGGTGTGGTCGCCGAATGGCCCTTCGATGGCTGTTTCCCAGCCATCGAGTGCCTTCGGCGACGCCGCGAGTGTGGAGCGCGCTAGCGCGCTGGGCCCTTCGAGCGCCGTCTCGCCGGGAAGGATGGCGCCTTCGAGGACGATCTCGGCCGAGGCCGGCACCTGCAGGTCGTTGCCGATGCACTTCACGAGCTCGGTGCGCGAGCCGCGCAAGAGGCCGGCGAACTGGTACTCGGACAGCGTGTCCGGCACCGGCGTCACGGCACCGAGGATGGTCGCCGGGTCGGCGCCGAGCGCCACCGCCACCGGGTACGGCCGGCCGGGAAATTTCTGGCAGTGGTCGCGGAAGTCGAGGGCGCCGCCGCGGTGCGCCAGCCAGCGCATGATCAGCTTGTTCGGGCCGAGCAGCTGCTGGCGGTAGATGCCGAGGTTCTGCCGCGGCTTGTTCGGGCCGCGCGTGATGGTCAGCCCCCAGGTCACCAGCGGCGCGACGTCGCCCGGCCAGCAGTGCTGGATCGGCAGGCGCGAGAGATCGACGTCCGTCCCTTCCCACACCACTTCCTGGCACGGCGCCGACGAGCGCAGCTTGGGCGCCATCGACAGCACCTGCTTCAGCAGCGGCAGCTTGTCCCAGGCGTCCTTCAGGCCCTTCGGCGGTTCCGGCTCCTTCAGGTAGGCGAGCGTGCGGCCCACCTCGCGCAGCGCTGCCAGGCTGTCCTGGCCCATGCCCAGCGCGACGCGGCGCGGCGTGCCGAAGAGGTTGCCGAGGACCGGCATCGCGTGCCCCTTCGGCTTCTCGAACAGGATCGCCGGGCCGCCCTGGCGCAGCACGCGGTCGCAGATCTCGGTCATCTCCAGCTTCGGATCGACCTCGACGGCGACGCGCTTCAGCTCGCCGAGCTTTTCCAGTTGATCGATGAAGTCGCGCAGGTCGTGGTAACGCATGGGAGTCTTCGGGCGGTGGGAAGCCCGCATTATCGCGGATTGTTGGATTGTCGGCGACGACACGAGCCGCCGGTTGTCCAATCCGCGGGCGGCGAAATATAGTAGTCATTCGCCTTCCGAGGAGCGCCGATGGACCCCGTCGCCGACCTGCAGCTGCTGCCGCTGATCGCCTTCCGCGCCTGCCGGACGCCCGACGGCTGGCGCCTGCAGGCGCCGAGCGGCGGCCTGCTCGCCCACCTCGGCGTCGCCCCCGGCGACGGCGACGCGCTGGCGGCGGCGATCCACCCCGACGACGCGGCGCACTTCCGGGCACCGCCGGCAGACGGCGACGAGGTGCACGTCCGCCTGGCACGGCCGGGCGACCCGTGGCGCTGGTTCAGCCTGCGCGCGAACACCGGCGCCGACGGCTACGCCGGACTGCTGGTCGAGGGCGACCGCCAGCAGGCACTCGCCGCAAGCGCGCAGCGCTACCGCGACTACGCCGAGATTTCGTCGGACTGGTACTGGGAGCAGGACGCCGAACTGCGCTTCACCTACTTCTCGCGCGAGTTCGAGCAGATCACCGGCGTGCCGACCGCCAGCGCGCTCGGCAAGACGCGCTGGCAAGGCCTCGGCCGCGAGCAGATCGGCAACGTCGACTGGGCGGCGCACCGGCGCGAGACCGAGGCGCACCGGCCCTTCCGCAACTTCGAGTACGCCAGCCGGCGGCCCGACGGCCGCCTGGTGTGGTTCCGCGTCAGCGGCCGGCCGCGCTTCGACGCGGACGGCCGCTTCCTCGGCTACTTCGGGATCGCTTCCGACATCACCGCGACCAAGGCGCTCGAAGGCGAGCTGCAGCAGTCGCAGCGGCAGGCGGCGCTCGGCCAGCTCGCCGCCGGCATCGCGCACGAGATCAACAACCCGCTCGGTTTCGTCCGCTCCAACCTGGGAACGCTCGAACGCTACCTGGCGACGCTGCTGGGAATCGCCGACCACCTTGCCGCGCCGCCGGCCGGCGACGCCGACGCCGCCTGGCGCGCGCGGGCGGCGGCGCTGCTGCGCGCCGCCGACCTCGACTTCCTGCGCGACGACGCGCTGCTGCTGCTCGGCGAATGCCGGGACGGCCTCGACCGCGTGCGGCAGATCGTCGGCGAACTGCGCGAATTCGCGCGCGAGGGCGCCGCCGACTGGTGCGACGACGATCTCAGCCGCTGCCTCGACAGCGCCGCCAAGCTCATCGCGCACCGGCTGCCGGCCGGCGTCGAGCTGCAGCGCCACTACGTTGCCCTGCCGCCGCTGCGCTGCCGGCCGCAGCAGCTCAACCAGGTCTTCCTGGCGCTGCTGAGCAACGCGCTGCAGGCGATCGGCGACGGTCCCGGCCGCATCACGCTGAGCACCGGCGGCGACGGGTGCACGCTGTGGGCGGAGGTCGCCGACGACGGCTGCGGCATCGCCGCCGAGCATCTGCCGCGGCTGTTCGAGCCCTTCTTCACGACGCGGCCGGTCGGCAGCGGCAGGGGGATGGGGCTCGCCACCTGCTTCGGCATCGTCGCCGAGCACGGCGGCCGCATCGACGTCGACAGCGCGCCCGGCGCCGGCGCCCGCTTCCGCGTGACGCTGCCACGGGCAGCCGCCGACGGGAGCGGCTAGCGGCAGCGCCCGGCAGCCCTCAGCGTGCGATCAGGAAATCGGCGACCAGCCCGGCGAACACCGCCAGCCCGAACCAGTTGTTGTGCAGGAAGGCCTTGAAGCATCGGGCCGGCTCGCGCGTGCGGATCAGCGTGTAGTGGTAGCCGGCGATGCCGGCGGCGACCGCCAGTCCGGCATAATAGGCGGGGCCGCGCAGCAGGCCGTAGCCGATGACGGCGAGCAGCGCCAGCGTCGCCGCGTAGCAGGCCATCACCGCCGCCACGTCGTAGCGGCCGAAGGTGATCGCCGAGGTCTTGATGCCGATCTTCAGGTCGTCCTCGCGGTCGACCATCGCGTACTCGGTGTCGTAGGCGACCGCCCAGAAGACGTTGGCGAGCAGCAGCAGCCAGGCCACCGGCGGCACCTCGCCGGTGTTCGCGGCATAGGCCATCGGGATGCCGAAGCCGAAGGCGACGCCGAGGTAGGCCTGCGGGATCGCCAGGAAACGCTTGGTGAAGGGGTAGGACGCGGCGAGGAACAGCGCCGGCACCGACAGCCCGAGCACCAGCCAGTTGCGCAGCGGCAGGATGAGGACGAAGGCGCACAGCACCAGCGCCGCGAAGAGGATCAGCGCCTCTTTCGTCGACACCCGGCGCGCGGCCAGCGGCCGCTCCTTCGTGCGCGCGACCTGCGGGTCGAAGTCGCGGTCGGCGAAATCGTTGATGACGCAGCCGGCCGAGCGCATCAGCACCGTGCCGAGGATGAAGATCCACGCCACCAGCCAATGCGGCTGGCCGGCGGCCGACAGCCACAGCCCCCACAGCGTCGGCCACAGCAGCAGCAGGATGCCGATCGGCTTGTCCAGCCGCATCAGCTTTTCGTAAAGGTCGAGGCGTTCCCTGATCCGGTCGAGTCTGCGTTCCATGGGGCTGAATTCTAGGCTATCCGCCGGCCGGCCGGCAGTCGGCGCGGCTTACTGGCCGCCGCCGTCGCGGTAGAAATCGCGCAGCGAGCGGTAGCGCTCGGCGCGCACCGCGCGCACCTGGCCGATCGCGCGCTCGACCGGCACGCCGAGCGTGACCAGCGTCTCGGCGGCGACCATCAGGCTGCCTTCGAGCACTTCCGGGATGACCTCGCTGGCGCCGGCGCGCTTCAGCCGCGCGACTGCGGTATCGTCGGGGGCGCGGATGATCACCGGGATGTCCGGGCGCACCTGGCGCACCAGGTGCAACACGCGTTCCGCCGCATGCACGTCGAGGAAGGCGATCACCACCGCGCGCGCGCGCTCGAGGCCGGCGGCCTTGAGCACCTCGGGCCGGTCCGGGTTGCCGAAGACGACGCGGCCGGACGGCGGCGCGCTGCGCCGCGTCTGCTGCGGATTGACTTCGAGGGCGAGGAAGGGAATCTTCTCGCCGTCGAGGAATTCGCCGATCTGCTGGCCGGTGCGGCCGTAGCCGCAGAGAATCACGTGCTGCGCGAGGCCGAAGCCGCCGACGGCGATGTCATGGATCACCTTCGCCTTGTGCGCCCAGTCGCCCCGCGCCATCTGGCCGGTCAGCGCGGCGACGCGCTCGATCAGGAAGGGGGCGAGGAACATCGAGATCAGCATCGCCGACAGCGTCACCTGGAAAACGTCGGGGCCGATCAGCTTGAGGTTGAAGGCCTGGTCGATCAGCACCAGGCCGAACTCGCCGGCCTGCGCCAGCTGCGCCGCGGTGCGCAGCGCGACGTCGAGCGGGTTCTTCGAGGCCAGCGCGACGCACAGCACGATCAGCCCCTTGCCGGCGACCAGCAGCAGCACCGCCAGCAGCAGGCGGTCGAAGCTGCCGATGACGAAGCCGAGGTCGAGCAGCATGCCGACGGTGACGAAGAAGAGGCCGAGCAGGATGTCGCGGAACGGCCGGATGTCGGCCTCGACCTGATGCCGGTAGATCGTCTCCGAGATCAGCATGCCGCCGACGAAGGCGCCGAGCGCCAGCGACAGCCCGGTGGCGCCGGTGGTGTAGGCCAGCGCGACGACCACCCATAGCGTGACCAGCATGAACAGCTCGTCCGAGCGGTAACGGGTGGCGACGTCGTAGACGCGGCGCATCACCCGCTGCCCGGCCCAGATCAGCACGCCGAGCACCAGCGCGGCCTGCAGCGTGGCGATGCCGAGCGAGACGGCGAGATTGCCGGCCGGGTCGGCGAGCGCCGGCAGCAGGATCAGGCAGGGCACGACGGCGAGGTCCTGGAACAGCAGCACGCTCATCGTCTGCCGGCCGGACCGGGAATGCAGGTCGAGGCGCTCCGACAGCATCTTGGCGACGATCGCGGTCGACGACATGCCGACCGCGAGGCCGACGGCGAGGCCGCTGCGCCAGCCCTGCCCGTAGCCGAACCAGGTCACCAGCGCGGTGCAGGCGGCGGTCAGCAGCATCTGCGTGCTGCCGAAGCCGAACACCAGCGAGCGCATCGCCTTCAGGCGCTGCAGGCTGAATTCGAGGCCGATCGAGAACATCAGGAAGACCACGCCGAACTCGGCGAAGGTGCTGACCGACGCATCCTCGGCGAGCACGCGCGCGCCGTGCGGGCCGAGGGCGATGCCGATCGCCAGGTAGGCGAGGATCGACGGCAGGCGGAAGCGCCGCGTCAGGAAGACGGCGACGACGGCGACGGACAGCAGCAGCAGCAGCGAAAGCAGCGAGGAATGCATGATGGCCGGCAGTTTACCTGCTGCCCGGCCGAAACCCTATTTCCAGTCGCCGCGCAGGTCCTGCACGATCGCCTGCAGCCGCTCCGGCGTCGCCTCGGCCGCCGCCACCGGCGGCGCGCCGACGACGGCGATCGTCGACAGCAGGCCGCGGCGGAACGGCCTGGTCATCGCCGGCCCGTCCTTCCGGGAGAAGAAGCTGCCCCACAGCCCCTGCAGCGCAAGCGGGATCACCGGCACCGGGTTCTTGTCGAGGATGCGCGTGACGCCGGGGCGGAAGGGGTAGAGCTCGCCGTTGTCGGTGATCCGCCCCTCGGGGAAGATGCCGACCAGCTCGCCGGCGTCGAGCGCCTTCGCCACTTCCGCGAAGGCGCGCTCCATCATCGCCGGATCCTCCTTCGCCGGCGCGATCGGGATCGCCCGGCTGTGGCGGAAGATGAAGGAGATGATCGGCGTCCGGAAGATGCGGTGGTCCATGACGAAGCGGATCGGCCGCGGCGACACCGCCATCAGGATCACCGGGTCGACGAAGCTGACGTGGTTGCAGACGACCAGCGCCGCGCCCTCGTGCGGGATGTGCTCGACGCCGCGCTTCTCGACGCGGTAGACGGTGTGGATCAGCAGCCAGGCGAGGAAGCGCAGCAGGAACTCCGGCACCAGTCCGTAGATGTAGAGCGCGACCGCGGCGTTGCAGAGCGCGGCGACGGCGAACAGCGCCGGGATCGACAGCCCGGCGCCGAGCAGCGCGGCGGCGCCGAGCGCGCCGACGACCATGAACAGCGCGTTGAGGATGTTGTTGGCGGCGATGATGCGGGCGCGCTGCTGCGGCGCGCTCCTGAGCTGCACCAGCGCGTACAGCGGCACGATGAAGAGGCCGCCGAAGATGCCGATCAGCACCAGGTCGGCGAGGATGCGCCACAGCGCCGGCTGCGCGAGCAGCGCGCCGACCGGCAGCGGCATCGGCGCCGGCACGAAGGACATCGACGCCAGCCCGAGGTCGAGCCCGAACAGCGTCAGCCCGATCGAGCCGAAGGGCACCAGGCCGAGCTCGACGTGCTTCGCCGACAGGCGCTCGCAGAGCAGCGAGCCGATGCCGATGCCGACGGTGAAGGTGGCGAGCAAGAGCGTCACTGCCGCCTCGTCGCCGCCGAGCACGTTCTTCGCGAAGGCCGGGAACTGCGCGAGGAACAGCGCGCCGTACAGCCAGAACCAGGAGATGCCGAGGATCGACAGGAACACCGTGCGGTTCTCGCGGGCGAAGCCGATGTTGCGCCAGGTCTCGGTGAACGGATTCGGATTGACGCGGAGTTCCGGCACCGGCGCCGGCGCCACCGGAATGCCGCGGCTGACGGCATAGCCGAGCGCGGCGACGAGGAAGCCGGCGCCGGCGATCCACACCGGATCGAGCCCGGCGCCGGCGAGCAGGCCGCCGGCCAGCGTGCCGACGAGGATGGCGACGAAGGTGCCGGCCTCGACCAGCGCGTTGCCGCCGACCAGCTCGGTCTCCTGCAGGTGCTGCGGCAGGATCGCGTACTTCACCGGCCCGAACAGCGTCGAGTGCAGGCCGAGCAGGAACAGCGCGGCGAGCAGCAGCGCCAGGCTGTGCAGCGCGAAGCCGGCGGCGGCGACGGCCATGATGCCCATCTCCAGCACCTTCACCAGCCGCGCCAGGCGCGACTTGTCGTACTTGTCGGCGAGCTGGCCGGCGGTCGCCGAGAACAGGAAGAAGGGCAGGATGAAGATGCCGGCGGCGAGGTTGGCCAGGATCTCCGGCCGCAGCGTCGTCCACTGCGCCGACTGGAAGGTGAGCAGCACGACCAGCGCGTTCTTGAACAGGTTGTCGTTGAAGGCGCCGAGGAACTGCGTGAAGAAGAACGGTCGGAAGCGCTCCGTCCGCAGCAGGCCGAACTGGTTGCTCATGGCTGTATGTCTCCGCGTGTCGTTGTTGTTCGTCTCTGGTCCGGTGCCGTTCTGCACCCGTCGCCGCGCACCTTAACGCCCGCCTGCCGGGAATGCCAGCGGCGGCCGCAGGGTATCGGCTGCCTATGCCTTCAGCAGCTCCTCGCGCGACCCCAGCCAGCGTTCGAGGTGGCGCGCGACGGCGGCGGGATCGTCGCGCAGCAGGCGCTCGGCCAGGCCATGCGCCAGCTCGACGAGCTCGGCGTCGGCCTCGAGGTCGGCGTAGCGCAACAGCGGCACGCCGCTCTGCCGGCTGCCGATGAACTCGCCGGGGCCGCGCAGGTGCAGGTCCTGGCGCGCGATCTCGAAGCCGTCGCTGTGCTCGAAGATGATCTTCAGCCGCGCCCGCGCCGTCTCGGACAGCGGCCCGGCGTAGAGCAGCACGCACACCGACTCGTGCGCGCCGCGGCCGACGCGGCCGCGCAGCTGGTGCAATTGCGACAGGCCGAAGCGCTCGGCGTGCTCGATCACCATCAGGCTGGCGTTGGGCACATCGACGCCGACTTCGATGACGGTGGTGGCGACCAGCACGTCGATCTCGCCAGTAGCGAACGCGGCCATCGTCGCCGCCTTCTCGTCGGCCTTCAGCCGCCCGTGCACCAGGCCGACGCGCAGACCTTCGAGTTCTTCCGAGAGCACCGCGTGCGTCTCCAGCGCCGTCTGCAGCTGCAGCTTCTCCGATTCCTCGATCAGCGGGCACACCCAGTAGGCCTGCCGGCCCTCGGCCACGGCAGCCTGCACGCCGGCGATCACCTCGTCGCGGCGCGCGTCGGCGATCAGCTTGGTCTTCACCGGCGTGCGCCCCGGCGGCAGCTCGTCGAGCACCGACACGTCGAGGTCGGCGTAGTAGCTCATCGCCAGCGTGCGCGGGATCGGCGTCGCCGACATCATCAGCTGGTGCGGGATGGCCCCCGAAGCCGCGTCGCCGCCCTTCTTCCTCAGTGCGAGGCGCTGCTGCACGCCGAAACGGTGCTGCTCGTCGACGATGGCCAGCCCCAGTTTCGCGAAATCGACGGCGTCCTGGATCAGCGCGTGCGTGCCGACGACCAGCTGCGCGCCGGCGGCGGCCTCGGCCTGCATCGCCCGTTTCGCCGCCGCCTTCAGGCTGCCGGAGAGCCAGGCGATGCGCACGCCGAGCGGTTCCAGCCAGGCCTTCAGCTTCAGGTAGTGCTGCTCGGCGAGGATCTCGGTCGGCGCCATGAACGCCGCCTGCCAGCCGGCCTCGATCGCGCGGCAGGCGGCGAGCGCGGCGACGATCGTCTTGCCGCTGCCGACGTCGCCCTGCAACAGGCGCTGCATCGGGTGCGGCTGTTGCAGATCGTGCCCGATCTCGGCGACGACGCGCTGCTGCGCGCCGGTCAGCGCGAACGGCAGGCGCGCCAGCAGCTGCCGGCCGAGCTCGCCGGATGCCGCGAGCACCGGCGCGCCGCGCTCGCGGCGGGCGAGGAAGGCGCGGCGCAAGGAGAGCTGCTGCGCCAGCGCCTCGTCGAACTTGATCCGCCGCCAGGCCGGATGCTCGCGCGACTGCAGCGCAGCGAGCGGCGCACCCGGCGGCGGGTGGTGCAGGTAGCGCACGGCGTCGGCGAAGGCGGCCATGCCGTGGCGGGCCAGCCAGGCCGTGTCGAACGCGGGAAAGAATTCGCCGAGGTCGGCATCGGCCAGCGCGACGCCGATCAGCTTCCTGAGCACCGTCTGCGAGACGCCGGCGGTGGTCGGATAGACCGGCGTCAGCGCGTCCGGCAGCGGCGCTTCGGCGTCGACGACGCGGTAGCGCGGATGCACCATCTCCGGCCCGAGGAAACCCGAGCGGACTTCGCCGAACAGGCGCAGCGTCCGGCCGCCGTCGCGTGCGCCTTCGAGCTGTTTCGTCTGGCTACCGTAGAAGTTGAGGAAGCGCAGCGTCAGCTCGTCGCCGGCCGCGTCACGCACGCGCGCGACCAGCTGGCGGCGCGGTCGGAACTGCACCGCGACGTCGACGACGCGCGCCTCGACCTGCACCGGCTCGCCCCACGGCGCCTCGGCGATCGTGAAGCAGCGCGTCTCGTCCTCGTAGCGCAGCGGCAGGTGCAGGACGAGATCGTCCGGGCGGACGAGGCCGAGCTTCGCGAGCTTTTCCGCGAGCGCCGGCGCCGCCTTGATCCCGCCGCTGCCGGGCATTACTGCCCGAGCACCATCACCGCGTCGGCCTCGACCAGCGCGCCGCGCGGCAGCGAGGCGACGCCGACCGCGGCGCGCGCCGGGTACGGCTGCTGGAAATACTTGGCCATCGTCTCGTTCACCTTGGCGAAGTTGCCGAGGTCGGTGAGGAAGACGTTCAGCTTGACGACGTCGGCGAGCGAGCCGCCGGCGGCTTCGGCAACCGCCTTCAGGTTGTCGAAGACGCGCACGATCTGCGCGTCGACGCCGTCGACCAGCTGCCCGCTCTGCGGGTCGAGGCCGATCTGGCCGGACAGGTAGACGGTGTCGCCGGCCTTCACCGCCTGCGAGTAAGTGCCGATCGCGGCCGGTGCGCCGGCGGTGGAAATGATCGTTTTTGCCATAATGCTGTCCCTTGTCTGGTAGCCACTGAAAGACGGAGATGTTAAATGAGTGCGCAGATCATCGCCAACCTGGAGAAGCTGCTCTGCGGCCCGCGCGACAACGCGCTCTTGCGTTATTCGCTTGGCAACGAGCTGCTCAAGGCGGGCGACGCCGCAGCCGCCGCCGCGCGCTTCCGTGAGGCAATCGAGCGCGACCCGAAGTTCTCGGCGGCGTGGAAGCTGCTCGGCAAGGCGCTCGCCGACGCCGGCGATGCGGCCGGGGCGCTGGCCGCCTACGAGACCGGGATCGGCGTCGCCGAGGCGAAGGGCGACGTGCAGGCGGCGAAGGAGATGACGGTCTTCGCGCGCCGCATCAGGAAGGCGCAGGAGGCCGCGGCGAGCGGCGGCTGAGCGGGTCAGCGCCGGGCGCCCTTGGGGGGCAGCAGGATGCCGTCGATGCCGAGCGCCTTCAGCTTCTGGCGGGCGGCCTCGGCCTCCTCGCGCGTCTTGAACGGGCCGACCTGGACGCGAGCCTCCAGCGTGGAAGGGATGCCGTTGAGCGTCAGCTTGGCGCGCAGTTCCTCGGCGTGCTGCACATCGGCGAAGACGCCGGCCTGCACCGCATAGCCGGAGAACAGGCGCGGCGGCGCCGGAGGCGCCGGCGGCAGCGGCGCTGCGGTAGCCGCCGGCGGCGGCGCGGCAGCCCGTTCGGGGGGCGGCGACAACGACGACGACGCCGCGGCACTGCCTTCCGCCGGCGTCGCCGGCTCGACCGGACGCGCGGCCCGCGCCGGCGGCGCAACGGAGCGCGTCTCGCTGCGCGGCAGCGCCGGCTGCGCGGCCACATCCGGGCGCACCGGCAGGTCGGCGGTCGCTGCCGGCGACGGCGGCGCCGCCGTCGCCTCGGCCGCCGGCACCGTCTCGCGGGCGACCGGTGCCGCGTCCGGCTCGGCCGGCTTCACCGGTTGCGTCACTTCTTTCTTCGCCACCGGCACCGGCGCGCTAAAGGTCGGCCCCGAGCTCGCCGGCTCCTCCCCCGGCTGGCCGAGGTAATCGACGAAGGCGAGCGCGGCGAGCAGCATCGCGATCAGGAGACCGGCGAAAGCGACCCGGCGCACCAGCTTGCGCTTCAGATCGTCTTCGTCGGCAACGGCTTGTTGGTTCTGGCTCATCGCGTGCCTAGCGCTCCTTCATCATCGACCCGGCATCGTCGCCGTCGTCACTGCCGTCGCGGTTGCGGATCAGCGCCACCACCAGCTCGGCCTCGGCGCGCGCGACGCCGCAGCGCTCGGCGATGGTCGCCGCGTCGTGGCCGGCGAGCGCCATCTGCATCGCGTCGCCGTAGATCGGCGCGACATGCTGCGCCGCCTGCACGCGCTCATTGACGCGCGCGACTTCGTCGCGAAGCTCCTCGCGCAGCGAGGCCAGCTCGCCGCGCAGCGCCGACAGTTCGTTGCGCAGCGCCAGCACTTCGCCGTCGAGTGCGGCGAGACGACTGTCGTCGCCCGGCGTGTCGGGCGGTTCGTTCCAGGGAAAGGGCGGTTCGACGTAGGCGGCGGCGAGCTGCTCGCCGCTGGGGGCCGGCACCGCTGCCGCTGGCGCCTCCGGTGATGGCACCGGGTCCGGCGCACGCAGGCGCCGCAGGCGGACGACGACGACGCCGACGTAGAGCACGAGCAGCGCGACGACGCCGAGCAGCGCCTCGCGCCAGCCGAGGGCGAGATCGTCGAGAGTCATTGCCGGCGGATGGTATTCATGGCGCGGGCTATTATGCCAGACGCCAGCGCCGCGGCGCGTGCGCGACGCGGGGATCAGCGCTCCGCCACGCGGCCCTTGTAATGGTCCTTGCGGGCGATATAGACCGTTTTCTCGATCTCGGCATGGACGACCCCGGCGCCGTCGACGAAGCGGGTAGTGAAGGTCCGGTCGCAGGCGCCCTGCTCGGCCAGCGCCCGGCCGACCGCAGCGAGATCGGCGTCGCTGACGACGAACTCGGCGGTCAGCGCCTCGCGCCCCGGCTTGCGATAGCGGATCGCCGCCGCCTTGTCCCAGACGATGCAGTCCGGTCCGAAATGGGCGGCGAGCAGCAGCGCGAAGATCGGATCGGTCGCCGCGTAGAGGCTGCCGCCGAACAGCGTGCCGGCGCCGTTGCGGGTCGCGCGGCGCAGCGGCAGGCGGACGACAGCGCGCTTCAGGTCGGCCGAGATGTGCACGATACGGCCGCCGGTCGCACGGTAGGCGGGGAACCAGTTGAGCCCGTGGCGCAGCAGCGCGGGGCGCCAGCGGGCGGGAAGTCGGCGCCAGAAAGCGGGAATCATCGGGCAGGTTGCGGGCCGCAGCGACGAGGAGACGGTCGCCGCCGCAGCCCGCGGAGGGACGCGTTTAGAGGATCGCCTCGAAGATGCCGGCGGCGCCCATGCCGGTGCCGATGCACATCGTCACCATGCCGTAGCGCTGCTTCGTGCGCTGCAGGCCGTGCACCACGGTCGCGGTGCGGATCGCGCCGGTCGCGCCGAGCGGGTGGCCGAGCGCGATCGCGCCACCGAGCGGGTTGACCTTCGCCGGGTCGAGCTCGAGCGTGCGCATCACCGCCAGCGCCTGCGCGGCGAAGGCCTCGTTCAGCTCGATCCAGTCCAGGTCCTGCTGACGCAGACCGGCCTGCTTCAGCGCGCGCGGGATGGCCTCGATCGGGCCGATGCCCATCACTTCCGGCGGCACGCCGGCGACCGAGTAGCCGGCGAAGCGCGCCAGCGGCTTCAGGTTGAACTGCTTGAGGATCCTCTCGGAAACGACCAGCACCGCGCCGGCGCCGTCGGACATCTGCGAGCTGTTGCCGGCGGTGACCGAGCCGCGCGCGGCGAACACCGGCTTCAGCTTGGCGAGCTTGTCGAGGGCGCTGTCGGGACGCGGGCCTTCGTCGGTGTCGGCGAGATACTCCTTGACCTTCACTTCGCCGGTCTTCAGGTCCGGCACGTGCGCCTTGACCGCGAACGGCGAGATCTCGGCCTTGAAGTGGCCGGCCTGGATCGCCGCGCAGGCCTTCTGGTGCGAGGCGACGGCGAAGGCATCCTGGTCCTCGCGCGAGACCTTCCACTTCTCGGCGACCTTCTCAGCGGTGAGGCCCATGCCGAAGGCGATCGCGTAGTTCTCGTCGTTCTCGAAGATCGCCGGGTTGATGGCGATCTTGTTGCCCATCATCTGGTTCATCAGCGACATCGTCTCGGTGCCGGCGGCGATCATCACGTCGGCTTCGCCGAGGCGGATGCGCGCGGCGGCGTCGGCGACGGCCTGCACGCCGGACGAGCAGAAGCGGTTGATGGTGTAGCCGGGGACCGTGTTCGGCAGGCCGGCGAGCAGCACGCCGATGCGGGCGACGTTCATGCCCTGCTCGGCTTCCGGCATCGCGCAGCCGACGATGACGTCGTCGACCAGCGCCGGATCGAGCCCCGGCGCCTGCGCCATGACCGACTTGATGGCGTGCGCCAGCATGTCGTCCGGACGGACGTGGCCGAACATGCCCTTGCGCTTGCCGACCGGCAGGCGCGTCGCGGCAACGATGTAGGCGTCCTGAATCTGTTTGCTCATTTGTCAGTTCTCCAATCTGTTTGAAGAGACGTAGTAGCGGTCACCGGCGAGGCGCCCCGGAGCATTCGAGCGGAGCATACGTTTTTGTATGTGAGCATCGAATGTGAGGAGCAACGAAGTCGGTGGCCGCGCTCTCGTCTCGTCTTAGTTGCGCAGCGGCTTGCCGGTTTCCAGCATATGCTGGATGCGCTGCTGGGTCTTCTCGGTCTTCAGCAGCTCGACGAAGAGCTTGCGCTCGACCGTCAGCAGCCACTGCTCATCGACCAGCGAACCGGTCTCGACGTCGCCGCCGCACAGCGCCGTGGCGGCGGCCTTGGCCACCTGGTAGTCGTGCGCCGAGATCATGCCGCCCTCCTTCATGTTGGCGAGCATCATTTCGCAGTTGGCGATGCCGGTGCGGCCAGCGACCTTGATGCCGCGCGGCGACAGCTTCGGGTAGTAGCCGGCCTCGGCCAGTGCGCGCGCTTCGCGAATCGCCACGTAAAGCAGCTCGTTGGCATTGAGGACGATCTTGTCGGTTTCCTGCGCGAAGCCCAGTTCCTTGGCCTGCGCACCGCTCTTCGAGACGTTGGCCATGGCGATGGTCATGAACACCGGCTGGATGAATTCGAAGACGTCGCCGCCGCCGGTCTTCGCGGCGTTCTGCGCGGCGCGGATGGCGAATTCCTTGCAGCCGCCGCCGGCCGGGATCAGGCCGACGCCGGCTTCGACCAGGCCGATGTAGCTTTCCAGCGCGATGACGCGCTTCGCGGCATGCATCAGGAACTCGCAGCCGCCGCCGAGCGCCATGCCCTGCACCGCGGCGACGACCGGGACCTTAGCGTACTTGAAGGTCATCGACGCCTTCTGGAATTCGCCGACGTACTCGTCGAGCAGGTCGAACTTGCCGGCGGCGAGCCCTTCGGCGACTTCCTTCAGGTTGGCGCCGACGGCGAACGGCGCCTCGTGCCAGACGACGACGCCCTTCAGCCCCTTCTCGGCGCGGGCGATCGCCTCCTGCACGCCGACGATGACGTCGCGGCCGAGCGCGTGCATCTTGGTCGTGAAGGACAGGATGCCGATTTCGCCGTCGACTTGCGGCAGCTTCCACAGGCGGACGCCGGCATTTTCCCAGATCGTCTCGCCCTGCACCGCCTTCTCGCCGAGCACGCGCTCGGGGAAAAGCTGGCGCTGGTAGACCGGCAGCGTCGAGCGCGCCTGCAGCGCGTTGGCGGACGCTGAGTACGAACCGTCGGCGGAGTGCACGCCGTTGCGGGCGAACACCCAGGCCGGCAGCGGCGCATCGCTCATTGCCTTGCCGGCGGCGATGTCGTCGCGGACGGCTTCGGCGATGGCCTTCCAGCCCGCCGCCTGCCAGGTCTCGAACGGCCCCTGCGACCAGCCGAAGCCCCAGCGCATCGCGAAGTCGACGTCGCGCGCATTGTGCGCTATGCCTTCGAGGTGCACAGCGACGTAGTGGAAGATGTCGCGGAAGATCGCCCACAGGAACTGCGCCTGCGGGTGGCTGGAAGCACGCAGTTGGGCGAACTTCTCGGCCGGATTCTTGTTCTTCAGGATCGCCAGCACCTCGGCGTTCACCTCGCCGGCGGCGTCGCGGTAGTCCGGTGCGGCGAGGTCGAGGACCTTGATCGCCTTGCCGTCCTTCCTGAAGATGCCGCCCTTGGTCTTCTGCCCGAGCGCGCCCTTGGCGATCAGCGCCGCGAGCCAGGCCGGCGCGGCGTAGTACTTATGCCACGGGTCGTTCGGCAGCGTGTCCTGCATCGTCTTGATGACGTGCGCCATCGTGTCCAGGCCGACGACGTCGGCGGTGCGGTAGGTGGCGCTCTTCGGGCGGCCGATCAGCGGACCGGTCAGCGCGTCGACCTCGTCGAAGCCGAGAGCGAACTGCTGCGTGTGGTGCATCACGGCGAGGATCGAGAAGACGCCGACGCGATTCGCGACGAAGTTCGGCGTGTCGAGCGCACGCACGATGCCCTTGCCGAGGCGCGACACCAGCCAGGATTCGAGGTTGTCGAGCAGCTCGGACTTGGTGTCACGGGTGGCGATCAGTTCGACCAGCTGCATGTAGCGCGGCGGGTTGAAGAAGTGGATGCC
The DNA here is from genome assembly GCF_016858125.1 of Azospira restricta. Classification (NCBI taxonomy): domain Bacteria; kingdom Pseudomonadati; phylum Pseudomonadota; class Betaproteobacteria; order Rhodocyclales; family Rhodocyclaceae; genus Azospira; species Azospira restricta. The sequence goes on along the minus strand of NZ_CP064781.1, from coordinate 1,282,876 downwards.
GCAGAAGTTCGGCCGCAGGGCCGCCGGCAGGCCTTCGGCCAGGCGGTTGATCGACAGGCCCGAGGTGTTCGACGCGATGATCGCGTCCGGCGCGATGAACGGCGAAATCTTGCGATAGAGGTCGTCCTTCCACTCCATCTTCTCGGCGATCGCCTCGATGATCAGGTCGCAGCCCTGCAGCTGCTCGAGGTGCTGCTCGTAGTTCGCGGCGTCGATGTAGGCGACGCGGTCCTTGGTCGCCAGCGGCGACGGCTCCAGTTTCTTGAGGCCGTCGATGGCCTTTTTCACGATGCCGTTCGGATCGCCTTCCTTGGCCGGAAGGTCGAAGAGCACGACCGGCACTTCGGCGTTGGCGAGGTGTGCGGCGATCTGCGCCCCCATCACCCCCGCGCCGAGCACCGCGACTTTCTTGACGATGAAGTTGCTCAAGCTGTTCTCCTTTGTGGATTGGCGTTACGCACCGGCCGCCGGAACCTCGGCCGCCGAATGAAACGAACGTTTGAATTATATGTTGTTTGAACCGGAGGTCAAGAAAAAATGTGCAAAAAAAAACGGCGCCCGCAGGCGCCGTCTTCACAAGGCTTGGTCCGGTCAGAACGTGTGGTTGTACTGGACCGACAGCAGGTCTGCCGTATTGTTGTCCCACTTGCCGTTGACCGTCTGCCGCAGCGTCTCCGCACCGGGGAAGCCCGTCGTCACGCGGCGGTTGGTGCGCGCATCCTTGAAGAAGATGTGCGAGTAGCCGAAATCCACCGAACTGACCTTCGACAGCTGATACTTCGCGCCGAGAGACAGCCAGGTACGGTCGGAGTCGGGCAGGGTCATCGTCCGGTCCTGGGCCGACTTCACCGGCGACTTGTCGTGCGCCACGCCGAAGCGGAACTTCCACTGGTCGTTGTACTTGTAGTTGGCACCGAGGCCGACGCGCCACGTATCCTTGAAATTGTAGGAAAGCTTGGCGAGCGAAGTGCCGCTCGACTTGATCTTGAGGATCACGTCGTCGACCACGCTCCATTCGGTCCAGGTGATATCGCCCAGCAGCTCCCAGCGGTCGCTCAGCTGCTGCGCCACCGCCAGTGAGGCACTCGCCGGGGTCTTCAGCGTCGCCTTGATCTTGTGGTCGGCCGTGGCATTGCCGCCGGCAGCTACCGCCGTCGCGACATCATAGTCGCCCTCCAGCTTGAACTTGATTTCCGAGCGGTAGGTCAGGCCGACCCGGGTGCTCGGCGACAGCTGGAACATGGCGCCGAGGTTGTAGCCATACGCCCAGTCGTCACCCTTGATGTCGATGAAATTGTTGGCTGGGAAAGGGCCGGCCGCCAGCGGCACGCCTTGCTTGAAGTGGGTCGAATTGTGGGCGATGTTCAGCCCCGCGCCGAGCGACACCTTGTCGTTGAGCTTGAAGGCGATCGACGGATTGATGTTGACCTGCTTGATCTCGGCGAAGTAGCCGGCGTTGCGGCCGGTGAACTCGAAATCGTATTCAGTCTTGTTGCCGAAGGTCGGCGACACGCCGACGCCGACCCACAGGTCGGGAGAGAGCGAATAGGCCCAATAGCCGAACGGGATCAGCGACAGGCCGCCGGCATCGCCGCCATCGTCGCGGGGGCTGTGAAGCGGAGCAAGCCCCGAGTTCGAAACCGTACCGGCATCGTCGAAGTTGATCGTGCGACGCAGCAGCGTGCCACCAACCGAGATGTTGTGACCTTTCTGCAGATAGGTCATACCGGCCGGGTTGAAATAGATCGTACCCGCATCTTCCGCCGCAGCCGCAGCCCCGGCAAATGCCGTACCGTTGCCCGAGCCAGTCTGGTTCTGCAACGCAAAGCCCGACGCGCCTGCCACGCCGGCGAAACTTGCCATGATCAGCGCCGGAATCAGGCGCATGGTCAGCCCCTTGGTCATACTTTGGTCTCCTAAGTCTTGAATTATCGTTAGAAAATGGTTTTCTTCCGACTTTAACAACAGCATTAAACAAAAAAACAACAGCGAAAGGCTAGCGTTACTCGACCTTCGGCAATTCCCGCTTGACCCCTTGTTGGGTAATCGCAACATAGGTCAGCGTCGCCTCTGTCACTTTCACCGTCACTGGATCGGTTGGGTTGCGTTCGGCATAAACCTCGACGTTTACCTTGATCGAGGTGCGTCCGGTTTCGACGATTTCGGCGTAGAAGCTCACCACATCACCGACCGACACCGGTTGCTTGAACAGGAACGAGTTGACCGACACCGTCGCCACCCTGCCGCGGGCACGCCGCATGGCGGGGATGGCGCCGGCCACATCGACCTGGGCCATGATCCAGCCACCGAAGACATCGCCGTTCTGGTTCACGTCCGCCGGCATCGGCATGACGCGCAGCGTGGGCTGGCCTTGCGGCAGCTGGACAGGTTCTTCAGCCATTCTTTTTCGCCTGGTAGTTGAGGGGACCACCGGTAAAGGGAGCAAAACCGGTACCGAATATTACCCCGGCGTCGGCCAGGTCGGCGTCGGCGACGATGCCCTCTTCTACCAGCTTGCGGGTCCGTTCCAGCAGCGGTTTCGCCAACCGCTCGGCGAGTCCGGCCGGGACCGCCCCCGGGGCCCCCTTGGCCGGTTTGCCGCTGCGGTGGTCGTAGAACCCCTGGCCGGACTTCTTGCCGAGCTTGCCGGCGTTGAAGCGCTCGACCAGGCATTTCGGCGGTTCCGCCCCGGCGCCGGCGAGCGCTTTGCCGGCGGCCATCGCGACGTCCAGCCCGACCATATCGACCAGTTCGACCGGCCCCATCGGCATGCCGAAGGCGAGCATCGCCTCGTCGACGGTCTCGGGCGAGAGGCCTTCGTCGACGGCGCGCATCGCCTCCAGCATGTACGGCCCGAGCACGGCGTTCACCAGGAAGCCCGGCGCGCTCTTCACCGGCAGCGGCAGGCGGTCGATCTGCCTGACGAAGGCGGCGGCCTTCTTCGCCATCTCCGGGTCGCCGCCGTCGGCCGACACCACCTCGACCAGCGGCATCTTCGCCACCGGGTTGAAGAAGTGGATGCCGACCAGGCGCGCCGGGTTCTTCAGCACCGTGCGCAGATCCTCCAGCCGCAGGCTGGAGGTGTTGGTCGCCAGCACCGCGTCCGGGCGCATCACCGCGTCGAGCTTCCCGAACAGCGCGTGCTTGGCCTCGACGTTCTCGAAGATCGCCTCGATCACCACGTCGGCGTGCGCAGCGCCGCGGCCGTCGGGATCGGGAATCAGGCGGTCCATCACCGCGCGCAGCTGCAGCTTGTCCTTGATGCGCTTGGCGAACGTGGCACGCGCGCGCTTCAGCGCCGGCGCGATGCGCTCCATGTTCTGGTCCTGCAGCGTCACGGTCAGGCCGCGCAGCGCGCACCAAGCGGCGATGTCGCCGCCCATCACGCCGGCGCCGACGACATGCACGCGCTGCGCCTTGAAGTCGACGTCCTTGCCGAAGCCCTTCAGCCGCTCCTGCAGGAAGAAGACGCGGACCAGGTTGCGCGCGGTCGGCGAGCGGACGATGCCGTCGACCAGTTCCGGCGCCGCCAGCGCGTTGCCGTTGTGCTGCGCCCAGATGTCGATGATCGCGTACGGCGCCGGGTAGTGCTCCGGCCGCGCCCGCTTCGCGACCTGCTTCTTCGCGCCGTTGGCGACGACGAACTTGAGCGGGCCGTTGAACAGCTTCTGCACGAAGGGCAGCGGCCGCCGCGGCTGGTTCGACAGCACCAGCAGGCGCGCGGCGTTCTCCATCACGCGCGGCGGCACGCAGTCGTCGGCCAGCCCGAGGTTGCGCGCGCGCCTGGCGTCGAGCGTCTTGCCGGTCAGCATCATGTCCAGCGCCGCGGCCGGACCGACGCGCTCGGGCAGACGCAGCATGCCGCCCCAGCCGGGGAAGATGCCGAGCATCACTTCCGGCAGGCCCATCTTCGTACCCGGCTCGTCGACCGCCAGCAGGTAGCGGCAGGCCAGCGCCAGCTCGAGGCCGCCGCCGAGGCAGTGGCCGCGCACCAGCGCCAGCGTCGGGTAGCGCACGGCGGCGAGGCGGTTGAACAGGTTCCAGCCGCGCTCGACCAGCTCGCGCCCCTTCTCGGCAGTGTCGAGCTGCGTGAATTCCTGGATGTCGGCGCCGGCGATGAAGCCGGCTTCCTTGCCGGAGCGGAAGATCAGCGCCTTCGGCGGGTTGCGGTCGAGCGCATCGAGCAGCTGGGCGAGCTCGCCCATCACCGCCTTCGACAGCGAGTTGGCCGATTCGCCGGCCTTGTCCAGCGTCGCCCAGGCGATGCCTTCGCCATCGACCGCGACGCGCCAGTGTTGCAGATTGAGGTTCATCATTTCCTGTTCTTTCAATGCAGGGCCGCGCCGCTTGCAGCAAAGGCCAGCGATACCGCACCGGGGCCGACGTTGACGGCGGCGGTCTTGCTCATCGGCGACAGCAGGATGTCGACCTGCCGCTCGCGTGCCGCCTGCGCCAGCGCAACGTAGCCCGGCAGCTTCGGCACGGCGTCGAGCGCACCGCCATAGCTGATGCAGACGTAGGGGACTTCCAGCCCGCGCCGGACGCGCTCGGCGGCCTTGGTGAACAGCCGCTCGACGCCGGCTTCGAAGCCGCGCACCTTGTCCACCGGGCCGGTCGCGTCCTGATGGCAATGCAGGATCGGCTTCACGTCGAGCATCGAGCCCAAGGTGTAGGACCCCCAGCCGATGCTCTTGTCGCCCTTCTTCGACGCCCGCTTGTAGATATGGAAAAGGTCGGCCGGCACCATGTAGGTGTGCGTCTGGTCGACCAGCACGCGCAGCCGGGTACCGATCTCGCTCGGTGTGCCGCCGGCGCGGATCAGCCGGATCGCCTCCGCGGCCAGCACCGCCTGCCCGGTGAACATGTTGCGCGACGACAGCACCGCCAGGCCGAAACGCTCCGGCACGCCGGCCTGACGACGGATCTGCTTGTACTTGGTGAGGATCGTGCGCGAGGCCTGCATCGCGTGGTCGTAGATCGGACTGCGGCCACTGGTGATGGTCAGGCAGAAGACGTAGTCATAGTCGAGCACGAGGCGCTCGAGGAAGAGGGATTCGATCTGCTGCACCGAATAGGGGATCGACTCGGCGAAATCCTCGCTCTTGCGGTCCAGGTGCTTCGCATAGAAGGCATGCGTTTCCGCCGGATCGCGCCGGTCCTCGACGAGGGTGTCGCCGATGCGCAGCGTGATCGGCATGACGACCACCCCGTGCGCATCGATGAACTCCTTGGGCAGATCGCAACACGAATCGACAACGACGCCGATGCGCATCGCTCAGCCCCCCGTCGCCTCGACCAGCATCGCGCCGCCGAGGCCGCCGCCGATGCAGATCGACGCCATGCCACGCTTCGCCTGCCGTTCGCGCAACACGTGCAGCAGGTGCAACACGATGCGCGCGCCGGAGGCGCCGACCGGGTGGCCGATGGCAACGGCACCGCCATCGACGTTGAGCTTGTCCTCGTCGAGTGCGCCGAGGGCGCCCGGCAGACCGAGCTGCCCGCGGCAGTAGTCGTCGGATTTCCAGGCCTCGACGCAGGCCATCACCTGCGCGGCGAAGGCCTCGTTGATCTCCCAGGCGTCGAGGTCGTTCAGTCGCAGCCCATGGCGCTGCAGGATCGGCGTCGCCGCATGTACCGGCCCGAGGCCCATCTGCGCGGGGTCGAGCCCGGCCCACTGGCTGTCGACGATGCGGCCGAGCGGGTTCAGGTTCCACTTGTTCACCGCCGCTTCGGAGGCGAGGATCAGCCAGGCGGCACCGTCGGTGATCTGCGAGCTGTTGGCGGCGGTGACGTTGCCGTACTTCTTGTCGAAGAAGGGCTTCAGCTTGGCCATGCCGGCCATGCTCGCATCCGGGCGGACGCCGTCGTCCTCGGCATAGACGTTGCCCTGGTCGTCGACCAGCGGCACGATTTCGCCGAAGTGGCCGGCGGCGCGTCCGGCGACGGCGCGCAGGTGGCTGCGCACCGAGAACTCGTCCATCTGCTGCCGGGAGAGGCCGAATTTCCACGCCAAGTTCTCGGCGGTCTGCCCCATCAGCAGGCCATTGACCGGGTCGGTCAGCCCCTTCATCAGGCCGATCACCGGCGACAGCAGCATGCCCGGGCGCAGCCTGGCGAACTGCTTCAGCTTGGCGCCGGTGCTGCGCGCCTGCGCCATCTGCGCGAACCACAGCACCATCGCCTCCGAGTACAGCAGCGGCGCGCGCGACAGCGCATCGACGCCGCCGGCCAGCACCAGCTGCGACCGGCCGGACTGGATGTTGGCCATCGCCGAGTCGAGCGCCTGCATGCCGCTGGCGCAGTTGCGCATCACCGTCCAGCCCGGCACGTCGAGGCCGCAGCCCATGCGCAGCGCAACCATGCGTCCGATGTTGGTTTCGTCCGGCGACGGCGCCGCGCAGCCGAGGATCACTTCGTCGAGGTCGGACGGCTGGAACGGCTGCCGCGTCAGCAGCGAGCGCCCGGCTTGTACCGCCAGGTCGCTCGCCGCGAACGGCCCGGGCGCGTTCCTCGCCTTGAGGAAGGGCGTGCGCGCGCCATCCACCACATACACAGGTTGGAAGCCCACTGTGCGTTCTCCTTTGGTTAATTCTGTCGTTCGTTTTAAACGCCCTGAACGATGCCCGAGCGCGGTGGCTGGCCCATCGTTCAGGGGGTTTGCGCTGTCTTACGCAGCGGCCTTGTGTTGCGGTACCGGCAGGCGCTCCGACAGACCGTAGTCCATCGGGAAGTCGTCGACGCGAATGACGATGTCGCGCAGTTCGTTGCGGCGCTTCAGCACCGCGTACTCGGCGGCGGTGACGACGCCGGCGGCGAAGGCGGCGTGCGCCAGGTCGCGCACGTTGGCCTCCGGGTTGTCGTCGAAGACCCCGTCCTTTTCCGCGGCGCGGATCTTCGCCTCGATCGGCTCGGCCGCGATCGTCGCCTGCAGCGCGAGCTCGACGGCACCGACCGGCTCCTGCTCGGCATGCTCCCCCCGCGGCACGTAGGTCTCGGCGGTGAGCCGTGCTCGCGTCGCCGACGGCTCGATGATCGCCTTCGCCACCTGGTGGCCGAGATCGTCCGCCGGCACGACGTAGGGATGGCCGAACGGGAAGATGATGCGGTTGAGGAAGAAGGCGACGAACTTGCTCGGGTAGTTGGCGATGACGCCGTCGAAGGCGAGCTGGGCCTTGAACATCGAATCCCAGATCGACCAGTGCATCAGCGGCGCGTCGGCCTGCTGGCGGCCTTCCGATTCATAGCGCTTCAAGGTCGCCGACATCAGGTACATCTGCGAAAGGATGTCGCCGAGGCGGGCGGAGAGCTTCTCGCGGCGCTTCAGGCCACCGCCGAGGACCAGCATCGAAACATCGGAGAGGAAGGCGAAGGCGGCCGAGAAACGGGTCAGCTGCTGGTAGTAGCGCTTCGCTTCCGGCGCGACGTTGGCCGGCACCGGGACGAAATGCGAGCCGGTCAGGCCGTACCACAGCGCGCGCACACCGTTGCCGATGGTGAAGCCGACGTGCGCCCACAGCGCGCGGTCGAACTGGTCGAGCCCCTGCGTCGCATTCGGGTTTTGCGCCGCCAGCATTTCCTTGAGCACGTAAGGATGGCAGCGGATGGCGCCCTGGCCGAACAGGATCAGGCTGCGCGTCAGGATGTTGGCGCCCTCGACGGTGATGCCGATCGGCACCTGCTGGTAGGCGCGGCCGAGGAAGTTCGACGGCCCGAGGCAGATACCCTTGCCGCCGATGACGTCCATGCCGTCGTTGACGACGACGCGGGCACGCTCGGTGACGTGGTACTTGGCGATCGCCGAGACGACCGACGGCTTCTCGCCGAGGTCGACGGCGCCGGCGGTCATCTTGCGCACGGCGTCCATCATATAAGTGTAGGCGCCGATGCGCGTCAGCGCCTCCTCGACGCCTTCGAACTTGCCGATCGCCATCTTGAACTGGCTGCGCACGCGGGCATAGGCACCGACGGTGCGGGCGGTCAGCTGTGCCATACCGGTGTTCGACGACGGCAGCGAGATCGAGCGGCCGGCAGCCAGACACTCCATCAGCATGCGCCAGCCCTGACCGGCCATCGCCGGGCCGCCGATGATGTAGTCGAGCGGCATGAAGACGTCCTTGCCGCGCGTCGGACCGTTCATGAACATCGCGTTCAGCGGGAACAGGCGGCGGCGCGTCTCGACGCCCGGGGTATCCCACGGCACCAGCGCACAGGTGATGCCGATGTGCTTCTTGTCGCCGAGCAGGCCGTCCGGGTCGTAGAGATGGAAGGCGAGGCCGAGGATCGTGCACACCGGACCGAGCGTGATGTAGCGCTTGTCCCAGGTGACGCGCATGCCGACCACTTCCTTGCCCTGCCACATGCCCTTGCAGATGATGCCGACGTCGGGAATCGAGGCCGCATCCGACCCCGCCCACGGGCTGGTCAGCGCGAAGGCCGGGATTTCCAGGCCCTTCGCCAGCCGCGGCAGGTAATGGTTCTTCTGCGCGTCGGTGCCGTAGTGCAGCAGCAGCTCGGCCGGGCCGAGCGAGTTCGGCACCATCACCGACACCGAGAGCGCCGACGAACGCGTCGACAGCTTGGTCACCACCTGCGAGTGGGCGTAGGCGGAGAACTCCAGGCCGCCGTACTTCTTCGGGATGATCATGCCGAGGAAGCCCTTGTCCTTGATGTACTTCCAGGCTTCCGGCGAGAGATCCTGGTCCTCGTGCGAAACCTTCCAGTCATCGACGAGGCGGCAGGCTTCCTCGACCTCGTTGTCCATGAACGACTGCTCTTCCGGCGTCAGCTTGGGCACCGGATAGGCCAGCATCTTGTTCCAGTCCGGCTTGCCGCGGAACAGCTCGCCATCCCACCAGACCGTGCCGGCCTCGAGCGCCTCGCGCTCGGTATCCGACATCTGCGGCAGGATCTTCTTGTAGGTCGAAAAAACAGGCCGGCTGATCAGTGCCCGCCGGACAGGCCGGACACCGATCAGCACGGCAACTGCCACCGCTACCACGGCGAGCAGAGGGATGATCGTTTCGATCATGGGTGTTCTCCTTTAATGGTCTTCTCTTAGGCCGCTTTGCTCGGCTCTGTTTTGCGTGTTTGCTGCGGGCTCACGGCGAACTGCGGCAAGGGTGCGCGCAGGCCGCCGAGCAGGAAGGGCATCACCCGCGCCGACAGCAGCTCGGCGGCACGCGGCCCCTCGTTGTTCAGGTCGAGTTCACAGCCGGTGACCACCTGCAGCGCATCGGTGCCGGCAATCGCGTACGACATCGCGCCGAGCATCAGGTGGAAGCGCCAGATGATTTCCTCGTGCGGCACGTCGGGCAGCGCGCGGAACAGCGCGCGCTTGTAGCGGTCGACGACTTCGGCGTATTCGCCGGCGAAGAAGGTACGGATGAAATCCGCCGGTTCGGTCAGCGTGCGCCCGAGCAGGCGCAGGAAGGTCATGCCGCCGAGCGACTCGTCGGTGCCCATGTGCAGCAGCGTGCCGAAGAAGGCCTCGAGGATCGCCGACGGCTTCAGCGGCTCGCCCTTGGCCTGCGCCTCCATCTCGTCGAGCAGGCGCAGGCGCTCGCGGTTGAGCCAGGCCAGGCGGCGGCGGAAGACCTCGCGCAGCAGGGCTTCCTTGGAACCGAAGTGGTAATTGACCGCGGCGAGATTGACGCCGGCGGCGCCGGTGATCATGCGCATCGACGTGCCTTCGTAGCCGCTCTCCATGAACAGGCGCTCGGCGGCATCAAGGATGCGTTCGCGGGTATCGGGCTGGACTCGGGCTTCGCTCATATCGGGAACGGGAAGGTTGGTTGATGGCTTCAGTTCAAACGTTCGTTTAAATCATATGTGTGAGCCGCGCCGAACGCAAGCATTTTTTTCAATTTCGCACTCGGGCTTTTTCGCCCTGTGCCGCCAAGGCATACTGGCACCATAAAACCAAGACGTCCGCCCGCCCCGACATGACCCGCAACCTGCCACCCAAGTCCCCGCCCGCCGACCGCCCCCCGGCCGATACGCACGTCTGGCGCACGCTGCGCCTGCTGTTTCCCTACCTCTGGCAGTACCGCTGGCGGGTGCTGCTGGCGCTCGCCTGCCTGGTCGGCGCCAAGTTCGCCAACGTCGGCGTGCCGCTGGTGTTCAAGGAGATGATCGACGGCATGACGCCGGAGCGGCAGCTGCTGGCGATGCCCGTCGGCCTGCTACTGCTCTACGGCGCGCTGCGCTTCTCGACCTCGCTGTTTACCGAGTTGCGCGAAATCCTGTTCGCCCGCGTCACGCAGCAGGCAGTGCGCCGCATCGCACTCGAGGTCTTCCGCCACCTGCACGCACTGTCGCTGCGCTTTCACCTCGACCGCCAGACCGGCGGCGTCTCGCGCGACATCGAGCGCGGCACCCGCTCGATCTCGGCGCTGATCAGCTACACGCTCTATTCGATCCTGCCGACGCTGGTCGAGGTCGGGCTGGTGCTCGGCGTGCTGCTCATCCAGTACGACGCCGTCTTCGCGCTGATCACGCTGGCGTCGCTGGTCGCCTACATCGTGTTCACGGTCCTCGTCAGCAACTGGCGGATCGGCATCCGGCGGGCGATGAACGAGACCGACTCGGCGGCGAACACGCGCGCGATCGACAGCTTGCTCAACTACGAGACGGTGAAGTATTTCAACAACGAGGAGTTCGAGGCGCGACGCTACGACGAGCAGTTGCGCAAATGGGAGGACGCCGCAACCACCAGCCAGGTGTCGCTGTCCTGGCTGAACCTCGGCCAGCAGGCGATCATCGCCGCCGGCGTCACCGCGATGATGTGGCGGGCGGCGAGCGGCGTCGTCGACGGCACGATGTCGATCGGCGACCTGGTCCTGGTCAATGCCTTCCTGATCCAGCTCTACGTGCCGCTCAATTTCCTCGGCGTCGTCTACCGCGAAATTCGCCAGGCACTCGCCGACATCGAGCGCATGTTCGACCTGCTCACCGTCAACCGCGAGGTCGCCGACGCGCCGGACGCGCGCGAGCTGCCGACCGGACCGCTGGCCGTGCATTTCGACGGCGTCGGCTTCGCCTACGAAAAGGAACGGCGCATTCTCGAGCACGTCAGCTTCACGATCGCCCCCGGCCGCACGGTCGCCGTCGTCGGCCATTCGGGCGCCGGCAAATCGACGCTGGCGCGGCTGCTTTACCGCTTCTACGACGTCAGCGAGGGCCGCATCCTGGTCGGCGGCATCGATCTCCGCCGGCTGAAGCAAGCCAGCCTGCGCGCGGCGATCGGCATCGTTCCGCAGGACACGGTGCTGTTCAACGACACGATCCGCTACAACATCCGCTACGGCCGGCCCGACGCCAGCGACGCCGAAGTCGAGGCGGCGGCGCGGGCGGCGCAGCTGCACGAGTTCATCGCCAGCCTGCCGCTGGGCTACGAGTCGCGCGTTGGCGAGCGCGGCCTCAAGCTCTCCGGCGGCGAAAAACAGCGCGTGGCGATCGCCCGGGCGCTGCTCAAGAACCCGCCGATCCTGATTTTCGACGAGGCCACCTCGGCGCTCGACACACAGACCGAGCAGGCGATCCAGGGCAGCCTGGAGGCGGCCGCACGCGGCCGCACGACGCTGGTCATCGCGCACCGCCTGTCGACGGTGATGAACGCCGACGAGATCCTGGTCATGGACGGCGGCCGGATCGTCGAGCGTGGCCCGCACACCGCGCTGCTGGCCAGCGGCGGCGCCTACGCCCGCATGTGGCTGCTGCAGCAGGAGGAAGAAGCGCTCGCCTGAAGTCGCTATACTGGGCGCTCGCTCATCGACACGCCCGACGCCATGCCGGACAGCACCGTCAAAGCGGCAAGCGGCATGCGCCCGGGCCGCAGCTCCTGGACCTTTCCCGTCGCCGTCTTCGCGCTCAGCGCCGGCATGACGATCGGCATCCACCAGTACGAACGGCACGCCGACGCGCTCACTTGGCAGGCGAACCTGTCCCGCGAGGCGGCGCAGGTCAGCAGTGAACTGCGCGACCGGCTGCGCATGCACGCCCAGCTGCTGCGCGCGGTGCGCGCCTTCCAGGAAACACGCGCGGCCGGCGACGACAGCTGGCAGAACTTCGCCCGCCGCTTGCCGCTCGAGCGACCGCTGCAGGACATCCGCGCCTACGGCATCGCGTTGCTCGCCGCCGATGGCAAAGCGCTGCCGGTACGCCACGTCGCAGCCGGCGACGGCCGCCATGGCGCAGGCGCCGACCTGCTGGCCGAGCCTCGCCAGGCGGAAGCGATCGAACTCGCGCGCGACCGCGACGACGTCGTCGTCAGTCGCCGCATCGAGTTCGCCGGCGCAACGGAGGCGGCCCCGCGCGAACCGGGCGTGCTGATGGTGCTGCCGCTCTATCGCCCCGGCGCGCCGCAAGGCACCGTCGCCGAACGGCGCCGCGCATTCGCCGGCGTCGTCTTTGCCGCGTTCCGCATGCGCGATTTCGTGCACTCGCTGAGCCGCGCGGACGCCGGCGCGCTGGCGCTGCGCATCCTCGACGAGGATTCGTTCAACCTCGCCGCCGACGGACAGTCGCTCAGCCTGCTCTACGATTCGGGAACGATGGCCGACGGCGGCTTCGGCGAGACGCGCGAGTTCGAGTTCGGCCAGCGCAACTGGCACCTGCGCTTCAGCGCCCGGAGCAACGCCGGCGAGCGGCGCGACACGCCGGCGCTGCTGCTCTTCGGACTGCTGATCAGCGCCCTGCTGGCCCTCGCCAGCCGCGCGCAGGTCGGTCACCGCGAACGGGCGGAACGGCGTGCGCAGGAAATCGGCCGCGAACTGCGGCAGTCCGAGGAGCGCTTCAAGCTCGCCGCCGAGGGCGCCAACGACGGTATCTGGGACCGCAACCTGGAGGACGGCACGGTCTGGCATTCCGACCGCCTGAAGGCGATCCTCGGCTTTCCGGAGGAGGTCGCGACGGCCAGCGTCGACTTCTTCCTGTCGCGGGTCCATGCGGACGACCGGCCGCTGCTCGAGCAGGCGCTCGAACGCCACTTGCGCGACCGCCAGCCGTACAGCGTCGACTACCGCTTCCGCAAGGGTGACGGGGAGTGGGCCTGGTTCCGCTCGCGCGGCCAGGGCGTCTGGAACAGCGACGGCCGGGCCGTCCGCCTGGTCGGATCGATCGCCGACGTCACCGCACAGAAGAGCGCCGAAGGCGAGGTCGCGCGCTATCGCGACTTCCTGGCGACGGTGCTGAAGTTCATCCCGCAGCCGGTCTTCGTCAAGAACCGCCGGCGCGAATACATCGCGGTCAACGCGGCGTTTTGCGCACTTGTTGATTTGGCCGAGGAGGACATCCTCGGCCGCATCGAAATCTGGCGCGAGCCGCTGCCCGCCGGGCTTGCCGGGCACATCCGGGAGATGGACGAGCGCGTCCTCGCCGGCGGCGGCGAGCAAGTCGAGGAGCAGGAGCTGCCGATGCGGACCGGGCGGCGCATCGTGATCGCACGCAAGACCCTGGCGACGGGACCCGACGGCGAGCCGATCGTGATCGGCACGCTGACCGACGTCACCGAGCTGCGCCGCGCCGAGCGCGAGCGCATCGCCGCCGACCGTCAGCGCAAGGCGATCCTAGACGCCGCCACCGAGGTTTCGATCATCGCCACCGATCGCGACGGACTGATCACCGTGTTCAACCGCGGCGCCGAAAAGATGCTTGGCTATTGCGCCGAGGAGATGGTCGGACGCACGACGCCGGAGCGGATCCATCTGCCACACGAAGTCGCGGAGCGCGGCCGCTTCCTGAGCGCGGAGCTGGGGAAACCGGTTTCCGGCTTTGCGGTCTTCGTCACGCTGGCCGGAATTCACGGCGCCGAGCAGCACGAATGGACTTATGTGCGCAAGGACGGCTCGCAGCTTGCCGTCAGCCTGGTCGTCACCGCCATGCGCGACGAGAACGGCGAGCTGACCGGCTACCTCGGCATCGCCACCGACGTCAGCGAACGCCAGCGCGCGCTTGCCGAGCTCGAGCGGCAGCGCGTGCGGATGGAAACGATCATCGAGCACATTCCCGGCGGCGTGTCGTTGATCGACCAGGAACTCAATTTCATCGCCGCCAACCGCGAGCTGAAGACGGTCCTCGAGCTGCCGGAGACGCTGTTCGCGGCCGGTCCGCCGTCGCTCTATGCGGTAGCGCTGTTCAATTCGCGGCGCGGCGAATACGGACCGGGAGATCCGCAGGCGCTGGCGATGCAGCTCGTCGAGCGCGCCCGCCACCCGGTGGCGCACGTTTTCGAGCGGACGCGCCCCAACGGAAGGACGATCGAGGTGCGCGGGACGCCGCTGCCGGACGGCGGCTTCGTCACCATCTACACCGACGTCACCGAGCGCAAGCGTGCGGAAGCTGAGCTGCTTCGCCACCGCGACCATCTGCAGGAGCTGGTCGACGAGCAGACCGTCGACCTGCGGCGGGCGAAGGAGGCGGCGGAAGCGGCGAACGAGGCGAAGTCGGAATTCCTCGCCAACATGTCGCACGAGCTGCGCACCCCGCTGCACTCGATCCTCAGCTTCGCCGCACTCGGCGGCGAACGTGCTGCGGTCGCCGCCGAGGACAAGCTGGCGCACTACTTCCAGCGCATCCGCGACAGCGGCGGCCGCCTGCTGTCGCTGGTCAACGACCTGCTCGACCTGTCCAAGCTGGAAGCCGGCATGATGCGGATCGACGCAACGACGCACGACGTGCTGCCGCTGCTGAACGAAGTGATCGCCGAACTCGAACCGCTGGCCGCGACGCGTGCGCTGCGCTTCTCGGTCGCGTCCGCGGCAACGGCGACGACCGCCTTCGTCGACCCCGGCCGCATCGCGCAGGTGCTGCGCAATCTGTTGTCGAACGCGATCAAGTTCTCGCCCGACGGCGGCACGGTCGATATCGCCATCGCCGACGCCCGGCTCGCCAGCGGCCGGCGAGCCGGCGACGCGCACGATCTGGCGGCGCTGCAGATCGAGGTGCGCGATCACGGGGTGGGTATTCCCGAGGCGGAACTGGAGCTGGTGTTCGAGAAGTTCGTGCAGAGCAGCGCAACCAGCACCGGCGCCGGCGGCACCGGACTCGGGCTGCCGATCTGCCGCGAGATCGTGCGCGCCCACCGGGGGACGATCCGGGCATGCAATAATCCGCGGGGAGGAGCGTCGCTGATCGTCACCCTGCCCCGCGAAGCCCCCGCTTTCCCCTAAGGACATCCGCCGATGGGCACACCGCGTCTGCTGGTCGTCGATGACGAGCCGATCAATCTGGAAATCGTTGCCGAGTATTTCGACGGGCTCGGCTATACGCTCGACACCGCCACTCACGGCGAGGAGGCGTGGACACTGATGGACGGCGGCGGGCATTACGACCTCATCGTGCTCGACCGGATGATGCCGGTCCTCGACGGCATCGCGCTGCTGCGGCGGATCAAGGCCGACCGCCGTTTCGCGGAAACGCCGGTGATCATGCAGACCGCCGCCGGCGCCCCCGACCAGATCCGCGAAGGACTCGCCGCGGGCGCCTACTACTATCTGGTGAAGCCCTATGAACGCGACTCGCTGCTGGCGATCGTGCGCAGCGCGCTGACCGACAGCACCGCGCGCGACCAATTGCGGCAGCGCCTGGCGGAACACGGCAATGCGCTGAAACTGCTGAGCAACGCCGAGTTCTCGCTGCGCAGCGTCGACGAGGCGAGCGCACTGGCGGCCTTCCTCGCGCTCGGCTGCCCGCGACCGGAGGCGGCGGTCATCGGCATCTCCGAGCTGCTCGTCAATGCCGTCGAACATGGCAATCTCGGCATCAGCTACGCGGAAAAGGCCATGCTGAAGCAGACCGACCGCTGGCTGGAGGAAGTGCAGCGCCGCCTCGATCTGCCGGAAAACCGGCACAAGCACGTGCGCGTGACCCTGACCCGGACCGACAGCGCGGTCTGCATCCGCGTTGAAGACGAAGGCAGCGGCTTCGACTGGGCCCCCTATCTCGACTTCGATCCGCAGCGCGCTTGCGACCCGAACGGGAGGGGCATCGCCCTGGCGCGGGCTGCCAGCTTCGATTCGCTCTGCTACGAGGGCTGCGGCAATACGGTTGTCGCCACCATCGCCCACACCGACCAGGCCTCTCCGCCATGCCCGAACTGCCGAAACTGAAGATCCTGACCGTCGACGACAACCGTACCAACCTGCAGATCCTGCAGGTGTTCCTGCGCAAGCTCGGACACGAGGCGATCCTCGCCGAGGACGGCGAGCGCGCGCTGGCGCTGTACGAGGAACACCAGCCCGACCTGGTGCTGATGGACATCATGATGCCGGTGATGGACGGACTCGAGGCCACCCGGCGGATTCGCGCGCTACCGTCGGAGCGCTGGGTGCCGATCATCTTTCTGTCGGCGCTCGACCGCGACGAGAATCTGGTCGGCGGTCTCGACGCCGGCGGCGACGACTATCTGTCGAAACCGATCAACTTCGTCGTGCTCGAGGCCAAGATGCGCTCGATGCAGCGCACGCTGATGCTGCAGCAGAGCGTCAGCGACTCGCTGCGGCGGCTGCAGTCGATCTCCGACAATGTGCTCGAGGCGCTGGTCACGATCGACTCGCGGGCCATCATCACCTCATGCAACCGCATGGTAGAAGACCTGTTCGGCTGGCCGGTTGACGAACTCGTCGGCCAGAATGTCTCCGTCCTCTGTCCCGAACCGCACCGCAGCCGTCATGACGATTACGTACGCGAGTACATCGCCGGCGGCCCGCCGAAGGTTATCGGCATCGGCCGCACGGTCACCGCCCGGCATCGCAGCGGGCGCGAATTCCCCGCCGAGCTGACGATCAGCGAGGTGCGCCTCGAAGGCCAGCGCACCTTCATCGGCGTCATCCGCGACATCAGCGAGCGCAAGCGCGCGGAAGACTTGCTGCGCGACAACGCCGAGAAGCTGCAACGCTACTACGACGCGAGCGAGGCCGAGAACCAGCTGGCGACGGCGCTGATCGAACGGCAGATGATGCGCAAGGAGCTCGACGACCCGCTGATCCGCTACTGGCTGTCGCCGGCGCTGCATTTTTCCGGGGACGTTCTCGCCGCGGCGCGTGGCCCGGACGGCAGGCTGTATGCGATGCTGGCCGACGCCACCGGCCATGGCCTGACCGCCGCGATCAGCACGGTACCGCTGCTGACGCTGTTCTATCGGCTGGTCCGGCAAGCCCCGACGCTAGGCGCGATGATGAGCGAGATCAACCAGCAGATGCGTGACGCGATGCCGGTCGGCCGCTTTGTCGCGGCCTGCGCGGTCTGCCTCGACCCGGCGGAGCGCAGCGGCGAAATCTGGGTCGGCGGGATGCCGACCGCGTTCCTGCTCGACGACGCCGGCAACGTCGCCGCCGCGTATGGATCGACGGCGTTGCCGCTGGGTATCGCCGACAGCAGCGCCGAGGAATTCCAGCCGGTCCGTTTTTCCTGGCGCGGGAGCTGCCAGCTGGCGCTCTACTCAGACGGCCTGCTTGAGGCGGCCAACGTCGCCGGCGAGCAGTTCGGAGAGGCGCGCCTGCTGCAGGCGCTGCGCGATGCGCCTGCAGCGCGCCGGAAGGAGGCGATGCAGGACTCGCTGCTGGGCCACCTCGACACTTCGCCGCCGCAGGACGACGTCTCGCTGCTGCTGCTCGACTGTCGCTGAGCGGGCGGTCGCAACGCCGCGGCGCGCCGGGAGATGGGCAAAAAAAAAAGCCAGGTCGAGACCTGGCTTTTTCGTTTTTGCCGAGGGGCTCAGGCGGCTTCGGCCACTTCCGCCGGCGCTTCGGTGGGCTCCGGGCGATCGAGCAGTTCGACGTACGCCATCGGCGCATTGTCGCCGACGCGGAAGCCGCACTTCAGGATGCGCAGGTAGCCGCCATTGCGGTTGGCGAAGCGCGGACCCAGCTCGTCGAACAGCTTGACGACGACGTCGCGGTCGCGCAGGCGGTCGAACGCCAGACGGCGGTTGGCCAGCGACGGCTTCTTGCCGAGGGTGATCAGCGGCTCGACGACGCGGCGCAGCTCCTTGGCCTTGGGCAGGGTGGTCTTGATCGCCTCGTGCTTCAGGAGCGACACGCTCATGTTGCGAAACATCGCCAGGCGGTGGCTGCTGGTGCGGTTGAGTTTGCGAAGTCCCAAACGGTGACGCATTTTGTGTTCCTCTCTGTTTCAGTCCCGCCAGGCTTACTTCTCGAGACCGGCCGGCGGCCAGTTTTCGAGCTTCATGCCCAGGGTCAGGCCGCGCGCGGCCAGCACTTCCTTGATTTCGTTGAGCGACTTGCGACCGAGGTTCGGCGTCTTCAGGAGCTCGTTCTCGGTGCGCTGGATCAGGTCGCCGATGTAGTAGATGTTCTCCGCCTTCAGGCAGTTGGCCGAACGGACGGTCAGCTCGAGATCATCCACCGGGCGCAGCAGGATCGGATCGACCTGGATCGACTTCTGCTGCTCGACCGGAACGGCGGTGCCTTCCAGGTCGGCGAAAACGGAAAGCTGGTCGATCAGCATGCGCGCCGCGGTGCGGATCGCATCCTCGGGCTCGACGACGCCGTTGGTCTCGATGTCGATGATCAGCTTGTCGAGGTCGGTACGCTGCTCGACGCGGGCGCTTTCGACGTTGTAGGCGACGCGGCGGACCGGGCTGAACGAAGCGTCGAGCACCAGCTTGCCGATGCTCTTGTTGTCGCCGAGGTTGCGCACGTTGCCGGGAACATAGCCGCGGCCCTTCTCGACCTTGATCTCCATCGCCAGCTTGCCGCCGGCGGACAGATGAGCGATCACGTGATCCGGGTTGATGATCTCGACGTCATGCGAGGTCTCGATGTCGCTGGCACGGACGACGCCCTCGCCCTCCTTCTTCAGCTGCAGCACGACCGAATCACGGCCGTGCAGCTTGAAGACGATGCCCTTGAGGTTGAGCAGGATGTCGACGATGTCTTCCTGCACACCGTCCAGCGTCGAGTACTCGTGCAGAACGCCGTCGATCGACACTTCGGTCGCGGCGTAGCCCTGCATCGACGAGAGCAGGATGCGGCGCAGCGCATTGCCGAGGGTGTGACCGTAGCCGCGTTCGAACGGCTCCATCACGACCTTGGCCTGCACCGGCGAGACGCTCTGCACGTCGATGATGCGGGGTTTCAGAAGTCCAGTTTGCATGTGCTGTCCTTTGCCTTATGGGCGGCGGGTCTGCGATTACTTCGAATACAGTTCGACGACGAGGCTTTCGTTGATCGTCGACGGCAGTTCGCTGCGCTGCGGGACAGCCTTGAAGGTGCCCTTGCCGTTCTTGATATCAACTTCCAGCCACTCGGGGAAACCGCGAGCTTCGGCCGCTTCCATCGCCGCCTTGACGCGCAGTTGGCCCTTGGTCTTGTCGGCGAGTTCGATGACATCACCAGGACGAACCACGTAGGACGGAATGTTCACACGCTTGCCATTGACCAGCACGCCGTTGTGGCGGACGACCTGGCGCGACTCCGAGCGCGAGGCACCGAAGCCCATGCGGTAGGCGACGGCGTCGAGGCGCGACTCGAGGAGTTGCAGCAGGTTTTCGCCGGTCTGGCCCTTGCGGCGCTCAGCTTCGGCGAAGGTCTTGCGGAACTGGCCTTCGAGCACGCCGTAGATGCGGCGGATCTTCTGCTTCTCGCGCAGGTGCACGCCGTAGTCGGACAGGCGCTGGCCGGACTTCTGGCCGTGCTGGCCGGGCGCGTACGAACGGCGCTCGATGGCACACTTGTCAGTGAAGCACTTTTCGCCCTTGAGGAAGAGTTTCTCCCCTTCGCGGCGGCACTGACGGCATTTCGGATCGAGATTGCGAGCCACTTTTCCTTCTCCTTAGATGCGGCGCTTTTTCGGCGGACGGCAGCCGTTGTGCGGAACCGGGGTCACGTCGGTGATCGACGTGATCTTCATGCCCAGTGCGTTGAGCGCACGAACGGACGACTCGCGGCCGGGGCCGGGGCCCTTGATCCGCACTTCGAGGTTCTTCACACCGCACTCCTGGGCAGCCTTGCCGGCGGCCTCGGCGGCGACCTGCGCGGCGAACGGCGTCGACTTGCGCGAGCCCTTGAAGCCGGCGCCGCCCGACGTCGCCCACGACAGGGCGTTGCCCTGGCGGTCGGTGATGGTGATGATCGTGTTGTTGAACGAAGCGTGGATGTGGGCAATGCCCTCGGCCACGTTCTTCTTGACTTTCTTGCGAACTTTGGTAGCAGTCTTGGCCATGATCAGTCCCTATTACTTCTTACCGGCGATCGCCTTGCGCGGGCCCTTGCGGGTGCGGGCGTTCGTGCGGGTACGCTGGCCGCGGACCGGCAGACCCTTGCGGTGGCGCAGGCCACGATAGCAACCAAGGTCCATCAGTCGCTTGATGTTCATCGTCACTTCGCGACGCAGGTCGCCTTCGACGGTGAACTTGCCGACTTCCTCACGCAGCTTGTCCATCTCGCTGTCGTTGAGATCCTTCATCTTGGTCGAACGGTTGATGCCAGCGGCGTCACAGATCTTCTGCGCGCGCGTGCGGCCGATACCGTAGATCGCGGTCAGCGCGATCTCGGCATGCTGGTGGTTGGGAATGTTTACCCCGGCAATACGGGCCATCGATTCACCCCGAAAATGCGAAACTTACAATTATATCTTCAATCGCCTAACGACTCAAACGAGCGAGTCGTGACGATCAGCCCTGACGCTGCTTGTGGCGCGGATCGGTACAGATCACGCGCACGATGCCATTGCGCCGAATGATTTTGCAGTTGCGGCAGATGCGCTTAACAGATGCCAGCACTTTCATTTTTCAACTCCTGGTTTTCGGCTCATGGCGCAGCCAGCCAATCGCCCTGTTGCTTCTTGCGTAGAGATCTTTACTTGGCCCGGAAGGTGATGCGCGCCTTCGACAGGTCATACGGTGTCAGTTGCACGGTGACCTTGTCGCCGGGAAGGATGCGGATGTAGTGCATGCGCATCTTGCCGGAGATGAAAGCGTGCACCACGTGCCCGTTTTCCAGCTTCACCTTGAACGTCGCGTTGGGCAGGTTCTCCAGAACCTCGCCCTGCATTTCAATCAGGTCTTCCTTCGCCATTCCTTACCCGCCCGCTTCCCCGCTCACCGGCCGGGAATGCCGGCGCCCTTGAAGTTCGCCTTCTTCAGCAGGCTTTCGTATTGGTGCGACATCACGTAGGCCTGCACCTGCGACATGAAGTCCATGGTCACGACCACGATGATCAGCAGCGAGGTACCGCCGAAATAGAACGGCACGTTCCACTTCAGGATCAGGAACTCCGGCAGCAGGCAGACCACGGTGATGTAGGCCGCGCCGACCAGCGTCAGCCGCATCAGAATCTTGTCGATGTAGCGCGCGGTCTGCTCGCCCGGGCGGATACCGGGAACGAACGCGCCGCTCTTCTTCAGGTTGTCGGCGGTCTCCTTCGAATTGAAGACCAGCGCCGTGTAGAAGAAGCAGAAGAACACGATCGCAGCGGCGTACAGCATCACGTAGATCGGCTGACCGGGCGATAGCGTCGCCGCAACGTCCTTCAGCCAGCGCATCGAATCGCCCGAGCCGAACCAGCCGGCGACAGTGGCCGGGAACAGGATGATCGACGACGCGAAGATCGGCGGAATGACACTCGCCATGTTCAGCTTCAGCGGCAGGTGCGAGCTCTGGCCGCCGTAGATCTTGTTGCCGACCTGACGCTTGGCGTAGTTCACCAGGATCTTGCGCTGGCCGCGCTCGACGAAGACGACGAAGGCAGTCACCAGCACCACCAGGATGCAGATGAAGATCGCGGTCAGGGGGTGCATCGCACCGGTGCGGGTCAGCTCGAGCAGGCCGCCGATCGCGTTCGGCAGGCCGGCGGCGATGCCGGCGAAGATGATGATCGAGATGCCGTTGCCGAGGCCGCGCTCGGTGATCTGCTCGCCCAGCCACATCAGGAACATCGTGCCGGTGAGCAGCGTCGTCACCGTCGTCAGGCGGAACATGAAGCCGGGATCGAGCACCAGCCCGGGCTGCGCTTCCAGCGCGATGGCGATGCCGACGCCCTGGAACAGGGCGAGCACGACGGTGCCGTAGCGGGTGTATTGCGTGATCTTGCGACGACCCGCCTCACCTTCCTTCTTCAAGGCCTCCAGCTGGGGGCTGGCCACGCTCATCAGCTGCATGATGATCGATGCCGAAATGTACGGCATGATCCCCAGCGCGAAGATGGTGAAGCGCGACAGGGCGCCGCCCGAGAACATGTTGAACATGCCCAGGATGCCGCCCTGCTGGCTGTTGAAGAGATCGGAAAGCGCGGCCGCGTCGATGCCCGGCACCGGGATGTGCGCCCCGATGCGGTAAACGACCAGGGCGCCCAGCAGGAACCACAAGCGACGCTTGAGGTCGCCGAACTTTCCGCTCTTGCCGATGGTGTTGGGAGTAGTCGCCAATCCGCTTACCTATCGCGCCGATTACTCGCCGACCGAGCCGCCGGCGGCTTCGATCGCGGCCTTGGCACCCGCGGTCGCGCCGACGCCCTTCAGCGTCACCTTGCGGCCGACTTCGCCGGAGAGGACGACCTTGGCCGACAGCGCCAGCTGCGGCACGAGGCCGGCCTGCTTCAGCGTCTGCAGGTCGATCTCGTCGACCGGCAGCAGGGCCAGCTCGGACAGGCGCACCTCGACGTTACGCGCATTGGTCAGCGAAACGAAGCCGCGCTTCGGCAGACGGCGCTGCAGCGGCATCTGGCCGCCTTCGAAGCCGACCTTGTGGAAGCCGCCGGAACGCGACTTCTGACCCTTGTGGCCGCGGCCGCCGGTCTTGCCCAGGCCGGAGCCGATGCCGCGACCGACGCGGCGCTTGGCGTGCTTGGCGCCTTCGCCCGGTTGAATGGTGTTCAGCTTCATCTCAGCCCTCACACTTCACGAGGTACGAAACCTTGTTGATCATGCCGCGAATCGCCGGCGTGTCCTGCAGCTCGGCCGAGCTGTTCAGGCGACGCAGGCCGAGGCCGCGCACGGTGGCGCGGTGCGACTGCTTGGTACCGATCAGGCTCTTGACGAGCGTAACCTTGATCTTCTTGTCAGCCATGGTGATTACCCCAGGATCTCTTCAACCGACTTGCCGCGCTTGGCAGCGATTTCCGCCGGCGTGCTCTGGCCCATCAGCCCGTTGATCGTGGCGCGCACGATGTTGTACGGATTGGTCGAGCCGTGCGCCTTGGCGACGATGTTGGTCACGCCCATCACCTCGAAGACGGCACGCATGGCGCCGCCGGCGATGATGCCGGTACCTTCCGGCGCCGGCTGGATCAGCACCGTCGACGCGCCGTGGCGGCCGATCACGGTGTGATGCAGGGTGCCGTTCTTCAGGCTGACCTTGGCCATCTTGCGACGCGCCTCGTCCATCGCCTTTTGCACGGCGACCGGCACTTCGCGCGACTTGCCCTTGCCCATGCCGATGCCGCCATCGCCGTCGCCGACCACGGTCAGTGCGGCGAAGCCGAGGATCCGGCCGCCCTTGACCACCTTGGTCACGCGATTGATGGAGACCATCTTCTCGCGCAGGCCATCATCACGCTCTTCGGCCTGCTGCGGTTTCTTGCTTTGCGGTTTTGCCATTTCTTACTCCGATCCTTTCGCCGATCAGAACTTCAGCCCGCCCTCGCGGGCGGCTTCGGCCAGGGCCTTGATCCGGCCGTGATACTTGAAGCCGGAGCGGTCGAAGGCGACGGTTTCGATGCCGGCAGCCTTGGCACGCTCGGCGATGAGCTTGCCGACGGCCGCCGCGGCGGCGACGTTGCCGCCGTTGGTGATGTCCTTGCGAACCCCGGTTTCGAGCGTGGACGCGGACGCCAGCACCTTCGAGCCACAGTCGGAAATCAGCTGGGCGTAGATGTGCAGGTTGGTGCGATTCACGCACAAGCGCACGGCTTTCAGCTCGGCAATCTTGGCCCGGGTTTTGCGGGCACGGCGCAGACGCGCTTGTTTCTTGTCGATCATTTGGCCACCTTACTTCTTCTTCGTTTCCTTGAGGATCACCACTTCGTCGGCATAGCGCACGCCCTTGCCCTTGTAGGGCTCCGGCGAACGGTAGGCGCGGACTTCAGCCGCGACCTGGCCGACGAGCTGCTTGTCGATACCCTTGATCAGGATCTCGGTCTGCGACGGAGTCTCGACCTTGATACCGGCGGGCATCTTGTGCGCAACCGGGTGGGAGAAGCCGAGCGACAGGTTCAGCGTATCGCCCTGCGCCTGCGCGCGGTAGCCGACGCCGACCAGCGTCAGCTTCTTCTCGAAGCCCTTGGAAACGCCATTGACCATATTGTTGAGGTTGGCGCGCACGGTACCCCACAGCGCGGCGGCGTTCTCGACGCCGGCGACGGTGGAGCACTGCAGCGAATCACCGGAAACCTCGACCTTCACGGCCGGGTTGGCCTTGAAGCTCAGCGAGCCCAGCGGGCCCTTGACGACGATCTGCTCGCCGACGGTGACTTCGACACCCTTCGGCAGCGCGATCGGATTCTTGCCTACACGCGACATGATTCCCCCTTACGCCACGATGCAGAGGACTTCGCCGCCAACATTGCTGGCGCGGGCCTTGCGGTCGGTCATGACACCCTTCGGGGTGGACACGATCGCCACGCCGAGGCCGTTCATCACACGGGGGATGTCCGTGCTGCCCTTGTACACGCGCAGGCCGGGCTTCGAGACGCGCTCGATGCGCTCGATGACCGGACGGCCGGCGTAGTACTTCAGGCCAATTTCGAGGGTCGGCTTGCCTTCGGCTTCGCGCACGGCGAAGTCTTCGACATAACCTTCGTCCTTCAGCACTTTCGCAATCGCCACCTTCAGCTTCGACGAGGGCATCGCGACGGAAGCCTTCTCTGCCTGCTGGGCATTGCGGATGCGGGTCAGCATATCGCTGATCGGATCGCTCATACTCATCTCAGATTCTCCTGCTTACCAGCTGGCCTTGATCATGCCGGGCACTTCGCCCTTCATGACGAGGTCGCGCAGCTTGAGGCGCCCCAGACCGAATTTGCGGAACACGCCACGCGGGCGGCCAGTGATCTGGCAGCGGTTGCGCAGGCGGACCGGGCTCGCGTCGCGCGGCAGCTTCTGCAGCTTGAGGCGGGCTTCGTAACGCTCGACGTCCGAAAGGCTGACGTTGTTGATGATCGCGATCAGCTCGGCACGCTTCTTTGCGTACTTTTCCACCATCTGGCGGCGCTTTTCGTCACGGTTGATCAGTGCAAGTTTCGCCATGTTCGCCTCAATTCTTGAACGGGAACTTGAAGCCGGCGAGCAGCGCCTTGGCTTCCTCGTCGGTCTTCGCGGTCGTCGTGATGCTGATGTTCATCCCGCGCAGCGCATCGATCTTGTCGTACTCGATTTCCGGGAAGATGATCTGTTCCTTGACGCCCATGTTGTAGTTGCCACGGCCGTCGAAACCCTTGCCCGAGATGCCGCGGAAGTCGCGGACGCGCGGCAGGGCGATCGTCACCAGACGGTCCAGGAACTCGAACATGCGCGGACCGCGCAGCGTCACCATGCAGCCGATCGGATAACCGTCACGAATCTTGAAGCCGGCGATCGACTTGCGCGATTTGGTGACCACCGGCTTCTGGCCGGCGATCTTCTGCATGTCGCCAACGGCGTTTTCCAGAACCTTCTTGTCGGCAACCGCTTCGCCGACGCCCATGTTCAGGGTGATCTTGGTGATGCGCGGCACTTCCATGCTCGACTTGTAGCCGAACTTCTTGGTCAGCTCGGGCACCACGTTGGATTTGTAGTATTCAAACAAACGCGCCATGATCGTTCCTTATGCGCTCACAACTTCGCCGTTCGACTTGAACACGCGAACCTTCTTGCCATCTTCAAGCGTCTTGAAGCCGACACGGTCGCCCTTGCCGGTGGCCGGGTTGAACAGCGCGACGTTGGAGATATTGATCGGCATGTCCTTCTCGACGATGCCGCCGACCACGCCCTTGACCGGATTCGGCTTGACGTGCTTCTTGGCGCGATTGACACCCTCGACCACCAGGTGGTCCGCATCGACGCGGCGCAGCACGGTGCCGCGCTTGCCCTTGTCCTTGCCGGTGATGACGACGACTTCGTCGCCCTTGCGAATCTTTTCCATGGCCGCTCCTTACAGCACTTCCGGCGCCAGGGACACGATCTTCATGAAGCGCTCGGTACGCAGTTCGCGCGTCACCGGGCCAAAGATACGCGTGCCGATCGGCTCCAGCTTGTTGTTCAGGAGCACCGCCGCATTGTTGTCGAACCGGATCAGGGAGCCGTCGGGACGGCGCACGCCCTTGGCGGTACGAACCACCACGGCGTTGTAGACGTCGCCCTTCTTGACGCGACCGCGCGGCGCGGCATCCTTGATACTCACTTTGATGATGTCGCCGATGCCCGCATAGCGACGCTTGGAGCCGCCGAGCACCTTGATACACATCACCGAACGCGCACCGGTGTTATCGGCGACGTCCAGAATCGTCTGCATCTGAATCATTTGTCACTCACTCCAACTTTTCCCGCGAACGCTCGCGGTCAGTCTTGGAACCCGTAGGGGCAGAAACGCCCGGCCAGGAATGGCCGGGCGCGAAAAAAGCGGAATTATACCGACTTTTTCGGATTAGGCAAGCGTCAGACGACGACCGCCTTCTCCAGCAGCTTCGAAACGCGCCACGCCTTGGTCTTCGAGACCGGACGGGTTTCCTCGATCTCGACGAGATCGCCGGCCTTCGCTTCGTTGTTCTCGTTGTGCGCGTGGAATTTCTTCGACTGCGTGATCACCTTGCCGTACAGCGGGTGCTTGACACGACGTTCGATCAGGACGGTGACGGTCTTCTCCATCTTGTCGCTGACGACGCGGCCGACCAGGGTACGCTTGTTAACGGTCGTTTCGCTCATTGTTACACCGCCTTTTCACGAAGAAGGGTGCGCACGCGCGCGATATCGCGGCGCACCTTGCCGAGCTGGCTGGTATTCGACAGCTGTTGCGTCGCCGCCTGCATGCGCAGGCTGAACTGCGCCTTCAGCAGCTCCAGCAGTTCCTTGTTCAGCTCGTCGGCGCTTTTGGTTCTGAGTTCGCTGGCTTTCATGATCAACCCACCATACGCGTGACGAAAGTGGTCGCGAGCGGCAGCTTGGCAGCGGCCAGGGCAAACGCCTCGCGCGCCAGTTCTTCGCTCACGCCGTCCATTTCATAGAGCACCTTGCCCGGCTGGATCTCGGCGACGTAGTACTCCGGGTTGCCCTTGCCGTTACCCATGCGGACTTCGGCCGGCTTCTTGGAGATCGGCTTGTCCGGGAAGATGCGGATCCAGATGCGACCACCGCGCTTGATGTGGCGGGTCATCGCCCGACGGGCCGCCTCGATCTGACGCGCCGTCAGACGGCCGCGACCGGTGGCCTTGAGGCCCCACTCGCCGAAGGAGACCTTGGCGCCGCGGGTAGCCAAGCCGGTATTCCGGCCCTTCTGTTCCTTGCGGTACTTTCTGCGATTAGGCTGCAGCATTTAGGCACCTGCCTTTCTAACTCGTTTCGCCGGAGCCTTCGGCTTGTCCGCACCTTCGCCGGCCGGCTTGGCGGCGCGACGGGCAGGACGCTTCGGCTCTTCGGCGGGCGTTTCCGGGGCAGCCAGCGGCTGCTCGTTGCGACCCAGGATCTCGCCCTTGAACACCCAGACCTTGATGCCGATCACACCATAGGTGGTGCGGGCCTCGGAGGTCGCGTAGTCGATGTCGGCACGCAGCGTGTGCAGCGGCACGCGGCCTTCGCGGTACCACTCGGTACGGGCGATTTCGGCGCCGTTCAGACGGCCCGAGCTCATGATCTTGATGCCCTGGGCGCCAAGGCGCATGGCGTTCTGCATCGCGCGCTTCATCGCGCGGCGGAACATGATGCGCTTCTCGAGCTGCTGGGCGATCGAGTCGGCGATCAGCTGCGCGTCGAGTTCCGGCTTGCGGATTTCCTCGATCGACACGTGGACCGGCACGCCCATGATCTTCTGCAGATCGGAGCGGAGCTGGTCGATGTCCTCGCCCTTCTTGCCGATGACGACGCCGGGGCGGGCCGAGAAGACGGTGACGCGGGCGTTCTTCGCCGGACGCTCGATCAGCACGCGGCCGACCGAAGCGTGCGCCAGGCGCTTCTTCAGGTAGTCGCGGACGCGGACGTCCTCGTTCAGCATGGTCGCGTAGTTCTGGGTGTTGGCGAACCAGCGCGACGACCAGTCACGGGTGACTGCAAGGCGGAAGCCTGTCGGATGAATTTTCTGTCCCATTATCTATCCTCAGTTACCGACAGTCAGGAAGATGTGGCAGGTCGGCTTGGTGATCCGGTTGCCACGGCCCTTCGCCCGCGCCGTGAAGCGCTTGAGCACCATGCCCTTTTCGACGTAGATGGTCTTGACCTTCAGTTCGTCGATGTCGGCACCGTCGTTGTGCTCGGCGTTGGCGATCGCCGACTCGAGCACCTTCTTGATGATGCCGGCACCCTTCTTCGGGCTGAAGGCGAGAACGTTGAGCGCCTTGTCGACCGGAAGACCGCGGATCTGGTCGGCGACCAGGCGGCCCTTCTGGGCCGACAGGCGAACGCCGCGCAGGGAAGCTTGAGTTTCCATGTTCATTCTTCCTTTACTTCTTGGCCTTCTTGCCGGCGGTGTGACCCTTGAACGTGCGGGTCAGCGAGAACTCGCCGAGCTTGTGGCCGACCATGTTCTCGGTGACGAACACGGGAATGTGCTGCTTGCCGTTGTGCACGGCGATGGTCAGACCGATGAAGTCCGGCAGCACCGTCGAACGGCGCGACCAGGTCTTGATCGGACGCTTATCATTGCCCGCACGCGCCGCATCCACCTTTTTCTGCAGGTGGGCATCGACGAAGGGGCCCTTTTTCAGAGAACGTGCCATTTCGTATTACCCCTTAGCGTTTGTGACGGCGCTGAACGATCATCGAGTTCGTGCGCTTGTTCTTGCGGGTGCGATAACCCTTGGTCTTGGTGCCCCACGGGCTGACCGGGTTCATACCGGCAGCGGTGCGTCCCTCGCCACCACCGTGCGGGTGGTCGACCGGGTTCATCGCGACGCCGCGAACGGTCGGGCGGATGCCACGCCAGCGTTGCGCGCCGGCCTTGCCGATCGAACGCAGGCTGTGCTCTTCGTTACCGACTTCGCCGACGGTAGCGCGGCACTCGACGTGCACGCGGCGCACTTCGCCGGAGCGCAGGCGAACCTGCGCATACACGCCTTCACGCGCCATCAGCTGCACCGAAGCACCGGCCGAACGCGCCAGTTGCGCCCCCTTGCCCGGCACCATCTCGATGCAGTGGATGGTCGTACCGACCGGGATGTTGCGGATCGGCAGCGCGTTGCCGGCCTTGATCGGGGCCTCCGAGCCAGACATCACTTCCTGACCGACGACCATGCCCTTCGGGGCGATGATGTAGCGACGCTCGCCATCGGCGTAGCATAGCAGCGCGATGTTGGCGGTGCGGTTCGGGTCGTATTCGAGACGCTCGACCTTGGCCGGGATGCCGTCCTTGTTGCGCTTGAAGTCGACCACGCGGTAATGCTGCTTGTGGCCACCGCCCTGGTGACGGGTGGTGATGCGGCCGTTGTTGTTGCGACCGGCGTTCTTGGTCTGCTTCTCGACCAGACCGGCAAAGGGCTTGCCCTTGTGCAGGTTCGGGTTGACGACCTTGACGACGGCACGGCGGCCGGGGGACGTCGGTTTTACTTTGACGAGTGCCATTTACACAGCCCCCCCTTCAGCAAAATTGATTTCCTGGCCCGGCTTCAGGCTGACGAAAGCCTTCTTCCAGTTTTTGCGGCGGCCCATCGAGCGGCCGAAACGCTTTTGCTTGCCCTTGACGGTAGAAACCTGCACCGACTCGACCTGCACCTTGAACAGCAGCTCGACGGCGGCCTTGATTTCCGGCTTGGTGGCGTCGGAAACGACGCGGAAGATCACCTGCTCGTTCTTCTCGGCAACCCAGGTCGCCTTCTCGGAAATCTGGGGCGCAAGCAGCACTTGCATCAGACGCTCTTGGTTCATCCCAGGATCTCCTCAAACTTGGCGACCGCGCTCTTGGTCATCAGCACTTTCGGGAAGCGGATGAGCGAGACCGGATCGGTTTCGTTAACCTCGAGCACCAGCACGTTCGGCAGGTTGCGCGAGGCGAGATAGGTGTTCTCGTCGAGCGCATCGGTGACGACGAGCACCGACTCGAAGCCCATGCCCTTGATCTTCTGCGCGAACAGCTTGGTCTTCGGCGCTTCGACGGCAAGGTTCTCAACCACCGACAGGCGATCCTGGCGAGCCAGCTCGGAGAGGATCGACGCCATGCCGGCGCGGTACATCTTGCGGTTCAGCTTCTGGCTGAAGTTTTCGTCCGGGGTGTTCGGGAAAATCTTGCCGCCCCCACGCCACAGCGGCGACGAAGCGCGACCGGCACGGGCACGACCGGTGCCCTTCTGGTTCCACGGCTTCTTGGTGGACTTGGCGATTTCGCTGCGACCCTTCTGCTTGCGGTCGCCGGAACGCGCGTTGGCCTGATAGGCGACGACGACCTGGTGCACCAGGGATTCGTTGTAGTCGCGGCCGAACAGCGCATCGGAAGCCTGCAGCTTGGCGGCTTCCTGACCTTGTTCGTTGATGACTTTCAGTTCCATGTCGCCCCCTTAGCCCTTGACCGCCGCGCGGACAACCACGTCCGACCCCTTCGAGCCCGGAACGGCGCCCTTGACCAGCAGCAGCTGGCGCTCGGCGTCAACACGGACGATTTCGAGGTTCTGGGTGGTCGCCTTGACGTCGCCGAGGTGACCCGACATGCGCTTACCCGGGAAAACGCGCCCCGGATCCTGCGCCATACCGATCGAGCCCGGCGCGTTGTGCGAGATCGAGTTGCCGTGCGACGCGCGGTTCGAGCTGAAGTTGTGGCGCTTGATGCCACCGGCGAAGCCCTTACCGATCGACGTACCCGACACATCGACCTTCTGGCCGACGGCGAAGATGGTGACGCTGATCTGGTCGCCCGGCTTCAGGTTCGAGAGCTCCTCGGCGGAAACCGGGAACTCCTTGAGGACGTGCCCCGCCTCGACACCGGCCTTCGCCAGGTGACCGGCGAGCGGCTTGCCAACGCGCGAGGCGCGGCGCTGGCCGAAGGTTACCTGCACCGCGGCGTAGCCATCGGTTTCAGGCGTTTTGATCTGGGTCACACGGTTATTCGACACGTCGAGCACGGTCACCGGAACGGTCGCGCCGTCCTCGGTGAAAATGCGCGTCATGCCGACCTTGCGCCCAACAAGGCCTAGACTCATGGTTATTCTCCTCTTGCCGGCTACGATTGGCCGGCGAGACTGCTGCTACAAGTCAAAATGGGCGACCCCAAAGGGGCCACCCGGCGAAAACGGCGGATTATATCCGCAAATACTGCCTTACTGCAACTTGATCTCGACGTCGACACCCGCCGGCAGATCCAGCTTCATCAGCGCGTCGACCGTCTTGTCGGTCGGATCGATGATGTCCATCAGGCGCAGATGGGTGCGGATCTCGAACTGGTCGCGCGAGGTCTTGTTCACGTGCGGCGAGCGCAGCACGTCGAAACGCTGGATCTTGGTCGGCAGCGGCACCGGGCCACGGACGACGGCGCCGGTACGCTTGGCGGTGTCGACGATCTCCAGGGCCGATTGGTCGATCAGGCGATAGTCGAAGGCCTTGAGGCGGATGCGGATCTTCTGGTTTTGCATTTTGCTTTCCAAAGAGCGGGCGACGGAGCGAAGTACTCACTCCGCCGCTGATTGTCGAAAGAACGTTTACTCGATGATCTTCGCCACGACGCCGGCGCCGACGGTGCGGCCGCCTTCGCGGATCGCGAAGCGCAGACCTTCTTCCATGGCGATCGGGGCGATCAGCTTGACGGTCATGCTGATGTTGTCGCCCGGCATCACCATCTCGGTGCCTTCCGGCAGCGAGATCGCACCGGTCACGTCGGTCGTGCGGAAGTAGAACTGCGGACGGTAGTTGTTGAAGAACGGGGTGTGACGGCCGCCCTCGTCCTTCGACAGCACATACACCTCACCCGTGAAGTGGGTGTGCGGGGTGATCGAACCCGGCTTCGCCAGCACCTGGCCGCGCTCGACTTCCTCGCGCTTGGTGCCGCGCAGCAGCACGCCGACGTTGTCGCCGGCCTGGCCCTGGTCGAGCAGCTTGCGGAACATTTCAACGCCGGTGCAGGTGGTCTTGGTCGTCGGCTTGATACCAACGATCTCGATCTCCTCGCCGACCTTGATGATGCCGCGCTCGACGCGGCCGGTCACCACGGTGCCGCGGCCCGAGATCGAGAAGACGTCTTCGATCGGCAGCAGGAACGGCTGGTCGATGGCGCGCTCGGGCGTCGGGATGTAGCTGTCCAGCGCGTCGGCCAGGCGGAAGATCGACGGCTCGCCGATCTCGGACTGGTCGCCTTCGAGAGCCTTCAGCGCCGAGCCCTTGATGATCGGCACGTCGTCGCCCGGGAATTCGTACTTGGAGAGCAGTTCGCGGACTTCCATCTCGACCAGCTCGAGCAGTTCGGCGTCGTCAACCATGTCGCACTTGTTCAGGTAGACGATGATGAACGGCACGCCGACCTGGCGGGCCAGCAGGATGTGCTCGCGGGTCTGCGGCATCGGGCCGTCGGCAGCCGAGCAGACGAGGATCGCGCCGTCCATCTGGGCGGCACCGGTGATCATGTTCTTGACGTAGTCGGCGTGGCCCGGGCAGTCAACGTGGGCGTAGTGACGGGTCGCGGTTTCGTATTCGACGTGTGCGGTGTTGATCGTGATGCCGCGCGCCTTCTCTTCCGGCGCCGCGTCGATCTGGTCGTAGGCCTTCGCCTCACCACCGAACTTGCGCGACAGAACGGTCGTGATCGCCGCCGTCAGCGTCGTCTTGCCATGGTCAACGTGACCGATCGTGCCCACGTTCACGTGCGGCTTCGTACGTTCGAATTTACCTTTGGCCATTTCTTTATCCTCAGCTAATTCAAAAAATCAGGTTACTTCTTGTTGATGACGGCTTCGGCGACGTTCTTCGGCGCTTCGGCGTAGTGCTTGAACTCCATCGAGTACGTGGCGCGACCCTGGGTCAGCGAACGCAGCTGCGTGGAATAGCCGAACATTTCGGCCAGCGGCACTTCGGCCTTCACTTCCTTCATGCCGCCAGGCAGGTCGTCCATGCCCTGGACCATGCCGCGACGGCCGGAGAGGTCGCCCATGACGTTGCCCATGTAGTCTTCCGGGGTCTCGACGACGACGGCCATCATCGGCTCGAGCAGCGTCGGGCTGGCCTTCTTCATGCCCTCCTTGAAGGCCATCGACGCAGCCATGCGGAACGCGTTCTCGTTCGAGTCGACGTCGTGGTACGAACCGTCGAACAGCGTGAACTTGACGTCGACGACCGGGAAGCCGGCGAGTACGCCGCTGGTGATCGCATCCTGCAGGCCCTTGTCGACCGCCGGGATGAACTCGCGCGGCACGGTGCCGCCCTTGATCGCGTCGACGAACTCGTAGCCCTTGCCGGCTTCGTTCGGTTCGATCTTGAGCCAGACGTGACCATACTGGCCGCGACCGCCGGACTGCTTGACGAACTTGCCTTCCTGCTCGACCGCTTTCTTGATGCATTCGCGGTAGGCCACCTGCGGCGCGCCGACGTTGGCTTCGACGCTGAATTCACGCTTCATGCGGTCGACGATGATCTCGAGGTGCAGTTCGCCCATGCCCGAGATGATGGTCTGACCCGACTCCTCGTCGGTGCGCACGCGGAACGACGGATCCTCGGCGGCCAGGCGGTTCAGGGCGATGCCCATCTTTTCCTGGTCGGCCTTGGTCTTCGGCTCGACGGCGACGTGGATCACCGGCTCCGGGAATTCCATGCGCTCGAGAATGATCGGCGCGTCCGGATCGCACAGCGTCTCGCCGGTTGTGCATTCCTTCAGGCCGACGCAGGCGGCGATGTCGCCCGCCAGAACTTCCTTGATTTCCTCGCGGTTGTTGGCGTGCATCTGCAGGATGCGACCGATCCGCTCCTTGCGCGACTTGATCGGGTTGTAGACGGTGTCGCCCGACTTCAGCACGCCCGAGTAGACGCGGATGAAGGTCAGCTGACCGACGTACGGGTCGGTCATCAGCTTGAACGCCAGCGCCGAGAACTTGGCGCTGTCGGAAGCCTCGCGGTTGTCCTTGTCGCCGTTTTCCTTCTCACCCTCGACCGGCGGGATGTCGACCGGCGACGGCAGCAGTTCGATGACGGCGTCGAGCATGCGCTGCACGCCCTTGTTCTTGAACGCGGTGCCGCACAGCATCGGCTGGATTTCGCAGTTGATCGTGCGCGTGCGCAGACCGGCGATGATGTCCTTCTCCGGCAGGTCGCCGTTCTCGAGGTACTGGTTCATCAGTTCCTCGGAGGCCTCGGCAGCCGCCTCGACCATCTGCTCGCGCCAGGTCTTGGCATCCTCGACCAGCTCGGCCGGGATGTCCTTGTATTCGAACTTCATGCCCTGGGACGCCTCGTCCCAGATGATCGCCTTCATCTTGATCAGGTCGACGACGCCGGCGAAGGTATCCTCGGCGCCGATCGGCAGCACGATGGGCACGGGATTGGCCTTCAGGCGCGTCTTCATCTGGTCGACGACCTTGTAGAAGTTCGCACCCGAACGGTCCATCTTGTTCACGAAGGCAAGACGCGGCACCTTGTACTTGGTCGCCTGGCGCCAGACCGTCTCGGACTGCGGCTGCACGCCACCGACCGCGCAGTACACCATGCAGGCACCGTCCAGAACGCGCATCGAGCGCTCGACCTCGATCGTGAAGTCGACGTGTCCCGGGGTATCGATGATGTTGAAGCGGTGCTCCTGGAATTGCATGTCCATGCCCTTCCAGAAGCAGGTGGTGGCGGCGGAGGTGATGGTGATGCCCCGCTCCTGCTCCTGCTCCATCCAGTCCATGGTGGCGGCGCCGTCATGGACTTCACCGATCTTGTGGTTAACACCGGTGTAGTAGAGGATGCGCTCGGTCGTGGTGGTCTTGCCGGCGTCGATGTGCGCGCTGATACCGATGTTGCGGTAGCGCTCGATAGGGGTTTTGCGTGCCACAGTAGTAACCTTCGTGTTTAAAGAACGAGAATTCGCTGATCGAACAGCGAAACTTAGAAGCGGAAGTGGGCGAAGGCCTTGTTGGCTTCAGCCATGCGATGCACTTCGTCGCGCTTCTTCACGGCGCCGCCGCGGTTCTCGGCGGCTTCCATCAGCTCGGCAGCGAGACGCAGACCCATCGTCTTCTCCGAACGCTTGCGCGCGGTTTCGCGCAGCCAGCGCATCGCCAGCGCGGCACGACGGGCAGGACGGACTTCGACCGGCACCTGGTAGTTGGCGCCGCCGACGCGACGGGACTTGACTTCGACCATCGGCTTGACGTTGCCCATCGCAGCCGCGAACACTTCCAGCGGATCCTTGCCGCTCTTCGTGGCGATCTGCTCGAAGGCGCCATAGACGATGCGCTCGGCAACCGACTTCTTGCCGCTCTGCATGATGGCGTTGACAAACTTGGAGACATCGACCGAACCAAACTTCGGATCCGGCAGGATGTCGCGCTTCGGTACTTCACGACGACGGGGCATAACAACCTCTCTAGTTCACAATTCAGTTGAAAGGCAAAAGCCTTTCCCGGCCGCCCATCATGAGCGACCACTTACTCAGGCAGAAATTACGCTGCCTTCGGACGCTTGGCGCCGTACTTCGAACGGGCCTGCTTACGATCCTTGACGCCCTGGGTGTCGAGCGAACCACGGACGGTGTGGTAGCGGACACCCGGAAGGTCCTTGACACGACCACCGCGGATCAGGACGACGGAGTGCTCCTGCAGGTTGTGACCCTCACCGCCGATGTACGAGATGACCTCGAAACCGTTGGTCAGACGCACCTTGCAGACCTTCCGCAGCGCGGAGTTCGGCTTCTTCGGCGTGGTGGTGTAGACGCGGGTGCAGACACCCCGCTTCTGCGGGCAACGTTCCATCGCGGGAACCTTGCTCTTGGTGATCTCGGCCGTACGGCCTTGACGCACGAGTTGGTTGATGGTCGGCATTTTCAAGTCCCAAATAGCTTGCGAGACCGGCAACAGGCGCCGCCGGATCGCAAAAAAGCCAAGGCGGACAAGTCCGCCCCGGCGATTTTGTTATTTAAAACAAAGGCTTTGGTTAGCCTTTGCTGACAAAGACCCGAGATTTTAGGGTTGATCAAGTCCAAAGTCAACCTGCCGGCATCGGGCCAGGCCCGACGCCGGCGTTGTTTCAGCTGTTCGCCTGCAGGTTTTCCTCGGAGGTCGGCACCGCTTCTTCGTCCGAAATCGGACGGTCGAAGGCGATGTCGTCGCCGGCGGACTGCTGGCGGCGCGTGTTGTGATAGGCCAGGCCGGTACCCGCCGGGATCAGGCGGCCGACGATGACGTTTTCCTTCAAGCCACGCAGTTCGTCGCGCTTGCCCATGATCGCCGCCTCGGTCAGCACGCGGGTCGTTTCCTGGAAGGAAGCGGCCGAGATGAACGAGTCGGTCGACAGCGAGGCCTTGGTGATGCCGAGCAGCACGTACTCGTAGGTCGCCGGAATCTTGCCGTCGGCGGTGACGCGGTCGTTCTCGTCCAGCACTTCGGCACGCTCGACCTGCTCGCTCTTGATGAAACGGGTGTCGCCCGGATCGACGATATTCACGCGGCGCAGCATCTGGCGGACGATCACCTCGATGTGCTTGTCGTTGATCTTCACGCCCTGCAGACGGTAGACGTCCTGCACTTCGTCGGTGATGTAGCGGGCCAGCGCCTCGACCCCCTGCAGGCGCAGGATGTCGTGCGGATCCGGTTCGCCGTCGACGATCGACTCACCCTTGTTCACCACCTGGCCGTCGTGCACCAGCACGTGCTTGTCCTTCGGGATCAGGTACTCGTGCGTGACGCCGTCGAGGTCGGTGATGACCAGGCGCTGCTTGCCCTTGGTGTCCTTGCCGAACGACACGGTGCCGGTGAACTCGGCGAGCAGGCCGGCATCCTTCGGCGTACGCGCTTCGAACAGCTCGGCGACGCGCGGCAGACCGCCGGTGATGTCGCGGGTCTTTGCCGATTCCTGCGGCAGGCGGGCGAGCACGTCGCCGACCGAGACCTGCTGGCCGTCGACGACGGTGATGATGGCGCCGACCTGGAAGGTCATCGCCACCGCGTGGTCGGTGCCGTGCACCTTGACCTCGTCGCCGTTGGCGTCGAGCAGCTTGACCTGCGGACGCAGACCCTTGGTCTGCGCCTTGCCGCCGCGCTTCGGGTCGATCACGACCAGCGTCGACAGGCCGGTCACCTCGTCGATCTGCTTGGCGACGGTGACGCCTTCCTCGACGTTCTCGAACTTCACCATGCCGCCGTATTCGCTGATGATCGGGCGGGTGTGCGGGTCCCAGGTCGCCAGCTTGGCGCCGGCCTTGACCTGCTGGCCGTCGCCCACCTGCAGCGTGGCGCCGTACGGCACCTTGTGGCGCTCGCGCTCGCGGCCGTTGTCGTCGGTGATCAGCACCTCGCCGGAACGGGTGATGACGATCTTCTCGTCCTTGGCGTTGGTGACATAGCGCATCGTCGCCGTGAAGCGGACGACGCCGGTGCTCTTGGTCTCGACCTGCGAGGCCACCGCCGCACGCGATGCCGCGCCGCCGACGTGGAAGGTACGCATCGTCAGCTGCGTGCCCGGTTCGCCGATCGACTGGGCGGCGATGACGCCGACCGCCTCGCCGGTGTTGACCAGGCTGCCGCGGCCGAGGTCGCGGCCGTAGCACTTGGCGCACAGGCCGTAGCGGGTGTCGCAGGTGAGCGGAGTACGCACTCGCACTTCGTCGATGCCCAGCGCGTCGATCAGGTCGACGGCATCCTCGTCGATCAGCGAGCCGGCTTCGATCACCGTCTCGTCGGTTTCCGGGTTGACCACGTCATTCACCGCGACGCGGCCGAGGATCCGCTCGCGCAGCGCCTCGATCACTTCGCCGCCCTCGATCAGCGCCTTCATCGTGGCGCCGTTCTGGGTGCCGCAATCGTCCTCGGTGACCACCAAATCCTGCGTCACGTCGACCAGACGGCGCGTCAGATAGCCGGAGTTCGCGGTCTTCAGCGCGGTGTCGGCCAGACCCTTGCGGGCGCCGTGCGTCGAGATGAAGTACTGCAGAACGTTCAGGCCTTCGCGGAAGTTGGTCGTGATCGGGGTTTCGATGATCGAACCGTCCGGCTTCGCCATCAGGCCGCGCATGCCGGCCAGCTGGCGGATCTGCGCCGCCGAGCCGCGGGCGCCGGAGTCGGCCATCATGAAGATCGAGCTGAACGAGTCCTGCTTGACCTTCTTGCCGTGGCGGTCGATCACTTCCTCGTGGCCGAGCTGCTCCATCATGACCTTCGCCACCTGGTCGCCGGTACGGCCCCAGATGTCGACGACCTTGTTGTAGCGCTCGCCCTGGGTGACCAGACTGTTGGTGTACTGGGTCTCGATCTCCTTAACTTCCTTCTCCGCCTCGGCGATGATCTCGTACTTCTTCGCCGGCACCTGCATGTCGTCCGAACAGAACGAGATGCCGGCGCGGGTCGCCAGCGCGTAGCCGTTCTGCATCAGCTTGTCGGCGAAGACGACGGTTTCCTTCAGGCCGCAGCGGCGGAAGGCGGTGTTGATCAGCTTCGAGATTTCCTTCTTCTTCAGCGGCCGGTCGAGGACGCTGAAGGGCAGGCCCTTGGGCAGGATCTCGGAGAGCAGCGCACGGCCGGCGGTCGTCTGG
Organism: Azospira restricta; assembly: GCF_016858125.1. NCBI lineage: Bacteria > Pseudomonadati > Pseudomonadota > Betaproteobacteria > Rhodocyclales > Rhodocyclaceae > Azospira > Azospira restricta. The sequence continues at coordinate 1,244,105 of NZ_CP064781.1, read as the reverse complement.
TAGCGGGTGATCTTCTCGTTCCAGCCGTCGTTGCCGTCCGATTCGTATTCCTTGATGCGCACCGAGACGCGCGAGTGCAGGTCGACTTCCCTGGCCGCCAGCGCGCGCGTCACTTCGCCGACGTCGGCGAAATAGAGGCCCTCGCCCTTGCCGTTGATGCGGTCGCGGGTGGCATAGTAAAGGCCGAGAACGATGTCCTGCGACGGCACGATGATCGGCTCGCCGTTGGCCGGCGACAGCACGTTGTTCGAGGCCAGCATCAGCGTGCGCGCTTCCATCTGCGCTTCGAGCGACAGCGGCACGTGGACGGCCATCTGGTCACCGTCGAAGTCGGCGTTGAACGCCGCGCAGACGAGCGGGTGCAGCTGGATCGCCTTGCCTTCGATCAGCGTCGGCTCGAAGGCCTGGATCCCCAGACGGTGCAGCGTCGGCGCACGGTTCAGCATGACCGGATGCTCGCGGATCACCTCTTCGAGGATGTCCCAGACCACCGGCTCCTGCGACTCGACCATCTTCTTCGCCTGCTTGATCGTGGTCGCCAGACCCATCAGCTCGAGCTTGTTGAAGATGAAGGGCTTGAACAGCTCGAGTGCCATCAGCTTCGGCAGGCCGCACTGGTGCAGCTTCAGCTGCGGGCCGACGACGATGACCGAACGGCCCGAGTAGTCGACGCGCTTGCCGAGCAGGTTCTGACGGAAGCGGCCGCCCTTGCCCTTGATCATGTCGGCCAGCGACTTCAGCGGACGCTTGTTGGCGCCGGTCATCGCCTTGCCGCGACGGCCGTTGTCGAGCAGCGAGTCGACCGACTCCTGCAGCATGCGCTTCTCGTTGCGGACGATGATGTCCGGCGCCTTCAGCTCGAGCAGGCGCTTCAGACGGTTGTTGCGGTTGATGACGCGACGGTAGAGGTCGTTCAGATCGGAGGTCGCGAAGCGGCCACCATCCAGCGGCACCAGCGGGCGCAGGTCCGGCGGCAGCACCGGCAGCACTTCGAGGATCATCCAGTCGGGCTTGATGCCGGACTTCTGGAAGCCCTCGAGGACCTTCAGGCGCTTGGCGAGCTTCTTGTTCTTGGCTTCCGAGCCGGTCGTCTCGAGTTCGCCGCGCAGCTTCTCGACCTCGCTGTCGAGATCGAGGTTGCGCAGCAGCTCGCGGATGCCTTCGGCGCCCATCAGCGCCTGGAAGTCGTCACCGTACTCCTCGACCTTGGCGAGGTAATCGTCTTCGGTCAGCAGCTGGGCGCGATTGAGCGGGGTCATGCCCGGATCGCAGACGACGAAGGCTTCGAAGTAGAGTACGCGCTCGATGTCGCGCAGCGTCATGTCGAGGACCATGCCCAGACGCGACGGCAGCGACTTCAGGAACCAGATGTGCGCGGTCGGGCTGGCCAGCTCGATGTGGCCCATGCGCTCACGGCGCACCTTGGCCAGCGTCACTTCGACGCCGCATTTCTCGCAGATCACGCCGCGGTGCTTCAGGCGCTTGTACTTGCCGCACAGGCACTCGTAGTCCTTGATCGGGCCGAAGATCTTGGCGCAGAACAGGCCGTCGCGCTCCGGCTTGAAGGTGCGGTAGTTGATGGTTTCCGGCTTCTTGACCTCGCCGTAGGACCAGGAACGGATCTTCTCGGGCGACGCGAGACCGATGGTGATCGCGTCGAATTCCTCTTCCTGCGTTACCTGTTTGAACAAATCAAGCAGTGCTTTCATCGCCTAACTCCCAGTCCTTGAATCAGTAGCGTTCCAGGTCAATGTCGATCGCCAGCGAGCGAATTTCCTTGACCAGAACGTTGAACGACTCCGGCATGCCGGCATCGATCTTGTGCTCGCCCTTGACGATGTTCTCGTACACCTTGGTACGGCCATTCACGTCGTCGGACTTCACGGTGAGCATTTCCTGCAGCACGTAGGACGCGCCGTAGGCTTCGAGCGCCCACACTTCCATTTCGCCGAAGCGCTGGCCGCCGAACTGCGCCTTGCCGCCGAGCGGCTGCTGCGTGACCAGCGAGTAGGGGCCGGTCGAACGCGCGTGCATCTTGTCGTCGACCAGGTGGTGCAGCTTCAGGAAGTGCATGTAGCCGACGGTCACCGGACGCTCGTACTGCTCGCCAGTACGGCCGTCGAACAGCACCATCTGGCCGGATTCCGGCATGCCGGCCAGCCGCAGCATGGCTTTGATTTCCTCTTCCTTGGCACCGTCGAAGACCGGCGTCGCGAACGGCACGCCTTCCTTCAGGTTCTCCGCCATGCCCATGATCTCGGCGTCGTTCAGCTCGTCGAGGTTCTCAGCCTTGCCCTGGTCGTTGTAGATCTGCTCCAGGAAACCGCGGACTTCCTTGACGTTGGCCTGGCGGCGCAGCATGTCGCCGATCTTGAAGCCGAGGCCCTTGGCGGCGAGGCCGAGGTGGACTTCCAGAATCTGGCCGACGTTCATCCGCGACGGCACGCCGAGCGGGTTCAGCACGATGTCGACCGGGAAGCCGTCCTTGTCGTGCGGCATGTCCTCGACCGGCACGATGCGCGAGACGACGCCCTTGTTGCCGTGGCGACCGGCCATCTTGTCGCCGGGCTGCAGGCGGCGCTTCACCGCGACGTACACCTTGACCATCTTCTGCACGCCCGGGGGCAGTTCGTCGCCCTGGGTCAGCTTCTTGCGTTTTTCCTCGAAGGCGATGTCGAAGTCCTTGCGCGTCTGCTCGAGGCCTTCCTTCAGCTGCTCGAGCTGCTGCGCGACCTCCTCGTCCGCCATGCGGATGTCGAACCAGTGGTGCGCATCGAGGCCGGCGAGGTAGTCCTTACTCACCGCGGTGCCCTTGGCCAGCTTCTTCGGGCCGCCGTTGGCGACCTTGCCGGTGATCAGGCGCTCGACGCGCGAGAAGGTGTCACGCTCGACGATGCGCATCTGGTCGGCGAGGTCGGTCTTGTAGCCACGCAGGTGCTCGTCGATGATCGATTGCGCGCGCTTGTCGCGCTCGATGCCCTCGCGGGTGAACACCTGCACGTCGATGACGGTGCCGGCGATGCCCGAGGGCACGCGCAGCGAGGTGTCCTTCACGTCGGACGCCTTCTCGCCGAAGATCGCGCGCAGCAGCTTCTCTTCCGGCGTCAGCTGGGTCTCGCCCTTCGGCGTCACCTTGCCGACCAGCACGTCGCCGGCCTCGACTTCGGCACCGATGTACACGATGCCGGAATCGTCCAGGCGCGACAGCTGCACTTCGCCGAGCGAGGCGATGTCGCGGGTGATTTCCTCGGGGCCGAGCTTGGTGTCGCGGGCGACGACCGTCAGTTCCTCGATGTGGATCGAGGTGTAGCGGTCGTCGGCGACGACGCGCTCGGAGATCAGGATCGAGTCCTCGAAGTTGTAACCGTTCCACGGCATGAACGCGATGCGCATGTTCTGGCCGAGGGCCAGCTCGCCCTTGTCGGTCGAGGCGCCGTCGGCGACCACGTCGCCCTGGGCGATGACGTCGCCGACCTTCACGGTCGGACGCTGGTTGATGTTGGTGTTCTGGTTGGAACGGGTGTACTTGACCAGGTTGTAGATGTCGACGCCGACTTCGCCCGGAACGGTTTCGTCGTCATTGACACGAACCACGATACGGGAGGCATCGACGTAGTCGACGACGCCGCCGCGCAGCGCCTGGACGGCGGTACCCGAGTCGACGGCGACGGTGCGCTCGATGCCGGTGCCGACCACCGGCTTCTCCGGACGCAGGCAGGGCACGGCCTGGCGCTGCATGTTGGCACCCATCAGCGCGCGGTTCGCGTCGTCGTGCTCGAGGAACGGGATCAGCGAGGCGGCGACCGAGACGATCTGGCCCGGCGCGACGTCCATGTACTGCACGCGCGACGGTTCGGCGAGGATCGTTTCGCCCTTCTCGCGGCAGGTCACCAGCTCGTCGGTCAGCGCGCCGGAAGCGTCCAGCGTCGCATTCGCCTGGGCGACAACGTAGCGGCCTTCCTCGATCGCCGACAGGTATTCGATCTGGTCGGTCACCTTGCCGTCGACGACCTTGCGGTACGGCGTCTCGAGGAAGCCGTACTCGTTGGTACGGGCGAACAGCGCCAGCGAGTTGATCAGGCCGATGTTCGGGCCTTCCGGCGTCTCGATCGGGCAGACGCGGCCGTAGTGCGTCGGGTGCACGTCGCGCACTTCGAAGCCGGCGCGCTCGCGCGTCAGACCGCCCGGGCCGAGGGCCGAGACGCGACGCTTGTGCGTGATCTCGGACAGCGGGTTGGTCTGGTCCATGAACTGCGACAGCTGGCTGGAGCCGAAGAATTCCTTGATTGCGGCGCTGATCGGCTTGGCGTTGATCAGGTCGTGCGGCATCAGGTTGTCGGACTCGGCCTGGCTCAGGCGCTCCTTGACCGCGCGTTCGACGCGGACGAGACCGGCGCGGAACTGGTTCTCGGCGAGTTCGCCGACCGAACGCACGCGGCGGTTGCCGAGGTGGTCGATGTCGTCGATCTCGCCGCGGCCGTTGCGCAGCTCGACCAGGATCTGGATCACTTCGACGATGTCGCGCGGCGACAGCGTCAGCTGCTCGCGCACCTCGGTCGTCGCGCCGAGCGTCTTCAGCTTGGCGGCGAGCGCCTCGGCGTCGGCCTGGGTCAGGTTCTCGGCGACGGCGCGCGCGCCGTAGTGCAGCTCGCCGAGCAGGTCCTTGACCGCCGACGGCGCGCCGCCGGCCATCTCGATGATCGCCTCGACGACGGCATCGGCCTTCGACGACGACACGTGGCTGACCATCACCTTCGACTCGATCACGTCGGGACGCTGCAGGCGGCGGTTGAACTTCATGCGGCCGACGGCCGACAGGTCGTAGCGCTCGTCGGAATAGAACAGTCCGTTGAACAGCAGCTCGACGGCTTCCTCCGTCGGCGGCTCGCCCGGGCGCATCATGCGGTAGATGGCGACGCGCGCGGCCTGGCGGGAGACGGTCTCGTCGGTGCGCAGCGTGTTCGAGATGAAGGCGCCGCGGTCGAGGTCGTTGGTGTACAGCGTCTGCAGCTCCTCGACGCCCGCTTCCTGCAGCTTCTTCAGCAGCGACTCGGTGATCTCGTCGTTCGCGTTGGCCAGCACTTCGCCGGTCTCGCGGTCGATGATGTTCTGCGCGACGACGCGGCCGACGACGAAGTCCTCCGGCACGGCGATGCGCTTGATGCCGGCGGCGTCGAGGTCACGGATGTGCTTGGCGGTGATGCGCTTGTCCTTGGCGACGATGACCTTGCCCGACTTGTCGCAGAAGTCGAAGCGGGCAACCTCGCCGCGCAGGCGCTCGGGCACCAGTTCGAAGTCGATCGTCTTCTTGCCGATGAAGAAGGTGTCGAAGTCGAAGAAGGTGCGCAGGATCTGCTCCGGCGTCAGGCCGATGGCCTTCAGCAGCGTCGTCACCGGCATCTTGCGGCGACGGTCGACGCGGAAGAAGAGGATGTCCTTCGGATCGAACTCGAAGTCCAGCCACGAGCCGCGGTAGGGAATCACGCGTGCCGAGAACAGCAGCTTGCCCGACGAGTGGGTCTTGCCGCGGTCGTGCTCGAAGAACACGCCGGGCGAGCGGTGCAGCTGGCTGACGATGACGCGTTCGGTACCGTTGATGACGAAGGAACCGGTGGTCGTCATCAGCGGGATCTCGCCCATGTAGACTTCCTGCTCCTTGACCTCCTTGACGGTGTCGGGAACCTCGCGGTCCATGATCACCAGGCGCACCTTGGCGCGCAGCGCCGAGGCGAAGGTCAGGCCGCGCTGCTGGCATTCCTTGACGTCGAAGGTCGGCTCCGCCAGCTGGTAGCTGACGAATTCCAGGCGCGCATTGCCGCTGTGGCTGGAGATCGGGAAAATCGACGAGAACGCGGCCTGCAGGCCCTGGTTCCGACGGTTCGACACCGGCACCGCCGCCTGCAGGAAGGCGGTGTAGGAGTCGAGCTGCGTCGCCAGCAGGAAGGGCACGTCAAGCACGCTGGCGCGCTTGGCGAAGCTTTTCCGGATGCGTTTTTTCTCGGTATAGGAGTAGGTCATGTTTGCTCCGAGCTCAGTGGGCAATAAGTCCTGGGATTCCCGGGCGGGCGGACTTCCCGCTCCGGGTACAACAACAATCAAACGGAACCACGCACGGCGGTGTCATGCTTGCGTTTGAGTGCTGCCGGCGACGAATTTGCGGGCTTCGTCCAACCCGTTTCCAGAAAAGCACAAAAGGGCTGGCGGCAATTCTGCCGCCAGCCCAGCATCGGCGAGCCGAGATTACTTGATCTCGACCTTGGCGCCCGCGTCCTCGAGCTGCTTCTTGAGGGCGTCGGCGTCGGCCTTCGGAATGGCTTCCTTGACGGGCTTCGGCGCGCCATCGACGAGGTCCTTGGCTTCCTTGAGGCCCAGGCCGGTGGCGGCACGGACGACCTTGATGACTTCCACCTTCTTGTCGCCGGCGGCAGCCAGGACGACGGTGAACTCGGTCTTCTCCTCGGCGGCCGGGGCGGCGGCGGCGCCCGGGGCGGCGACGGCCAGGGCGGCGGCGGAGACGCCGAACTTCTCTTCGAACGCCTTGACCAGGTCGTTCAGTTCCATGACCGTCATACCGGCGACGGCTTCAAGGATGTCTTCTTTGCTGATAGCCATTTGCATTAGCTCCTAAAACAGATTCTTGCGTAAATGTTGCGATTCGGTCGTAGCGGTCAGGCGGCGGCGCCTTCTTCCTCGCGCTTCTTGGCCAGCGCGGCAAGCGCACCGGCGAAGCCCGACACCGGCGCCTGCATGACACCGAGCAGCTTGGCGAGGAGCTCCTCGCGGCTGGGAATGGAAGCGAGCGCCTGGACGCCGGCCTTGTCGAGGACGTTGCCGCTGTAGCAGCCCGCCTTCAGGACCAGCTTGTCGTTACCCTTGGCAAAGTCGTTGAGCACCTTGGCGGCGGCCACGGCGTCTTCGGAGATTGCGTAGATCAGGGGACCGACCATCGACTCGGCGAGGCCGGCGAACGGGGTGTCCGCAACGGCGCGACGCACGAGGGTGTTCTTCAGCACGCGCAGGTACACGCCCGACTCGCGCGCCTTCTTCCGCAGCACGGTGAGATCGCTCACCTCGATGCCACGGTATTCGGCGACGACCATCGTCTGCGCACCGGCCACCTGTGCCGACACCTCGGCCACTACGGCCTTCTTGTCGTCAAGATTGAGACCCATAGGTCCTTTCTCCTTTCAAGTCCACACACGGCGGGACAACCCCGCCGCACCCACGGCGACCTGGATCAGGAGGAAGCCGCACCAGACATTGCGTTCTCGCGCGGCGTAAATCCTGTTCTGAGTACACCGTCTGCGCAGGCCTTTCGCTTAAGTGAGGACTGACATCCCCACACCTGCGGTCTTTGACGATCTGCCGCCCGAAACCTCCGGGCGACAGCTCAAAGCTCGACCCCGGGCGAGCCCGGGGGTAATTCCGTTACTGCGCAGCCAGCGACGTCTGGTCGATGCGCACGCCGGGCCCCATCGTGCTGGAGACGGCGATCTTCTTCAGGTACTGACCCTTGGCGGCGGCCGGTTTGGCCTTCTGCAGCGCTTCGATCAGCGCCTTCAGGTTCAGTTCCAGCTTGTCGACCTCGAACGAGGCGCGGCCGATCGTGGCATGCACGATGCCGGCCTTGTCGGTGCGGTACTGGACCTGACCGGCCTTGGCGTTCTTCACCGCAGTGGCGACATCCATGGTCACGGTACCGACCTTCGGGTTCGGCATCAGGCCGCGCGGACCGAGGATCTGGCCGAGCTGGCCGACGACCTTCATCGCGTCCGGCGTGGCGATGACCACGTCGAAGTTCATGTTGCCGGCCTTGACGTCGGCGGCGAGGTCGTCGAAACCGACGATGTCGGCACCGGCGGTCTTGGCGGCCTCGGCCTTGTCGCCCTGGGCGAACACGGCGACGCGGACGCTCTTGCCGGTACCCGCCGGCAGCACGACGGAGCCGCGGACCAGTTGGTCCGACTTGCGCGCGTCGATGCCGAGGTTGACGGCGACGTCGATCGACTCGTCGAACTTGGCGGTGGCCACTGCCTTGGCCAGCGTCAGCGCCTCGGTGGCGGCGTACAGCTTGTTGCGGTCGATCTTGCCCGCGAGGGCCTTCTGGCGCTTGGTGAGCTTAGCCATCTCAGAGGCCCTCCACGGTGATGCCCATCGAACGGGCGGAACCGGCGATGGTGCGCACGGCGGCATCCATGTCGGCGGCCGTCAGGTCCGGCATCTTGGCCTTGGCGATTTCCTCGCACTGGGCGCGGGTCAGCTTGCCGACCTTGTCGGTATGCGGCTTCGCGCTGCCCTTCTGCACGCCGGACGCCTTCTTGATGAGGACGGTCGCCGGCGGCGTCTTCATGATGAACGTGAAGGACTTGTCCGCGTAGGCGGTGATCACCACGGGGATCGGCAGGCCCGGCTCCAGCTTTTGCGTCTGGGCGTTGAAAGCCTTGCAGAATTCCATGATGTTGAGGCCGCGCTGACCCAGCGCGGGACCGATCGGGGGCGAAGGATTGGCCTTGCCCGCCGGCACTTGCAGCTTGATATAGCCGACGATCTTCTTTGCCATGATGGCTCCTGAATCGTGAGTTGTAACGCGCGCTCGCCGGATTTGCGCACCCGGCTACTGACGCTCCTCTTTTGCCTGCTTCGCCCTTGCGGGCCGGGGCAGGCAAACCCCCGAAAAAACGCCGAAACGCCCGGCGGAAGACCTTAGGCCTTCTCGACCTGGGCGAACTCGAGCTCCACCGGCGTCGCCCGACCGAAGATCGTGACCGACACCCGCAGCTTGTTCTTTTCGTAGTTCACGTCCTCGACCGAGCCGTGGAAGTCGGTGAACGGACCTTCCTTGACGCGAACCACTTCGCCGATCTCGAACAGCACCTTGGGACGGGGCTTCTCGACCCCCTCCTGCATCTGCTGCATGATCTTGTCGACTTCCTTCTCGGAAATCGGCGTCGGCTTGGTCGCCGTGCCGCCGACAAAGCCGGTGACCTTCGGCGTGCTTTTGACCAGATGCCAGGTGTCGTCGTTCATCTCCATTTCCACCAGCACGTAGCCGGGGAAGAACTTGCGTTCGGAGATGCTCTTCTGGCCGCCCTTCAGCTCGACGACTTCCTCGACCGGCACCAGGATGCGGCCGAACAGGTCCTGCATGCCCGACCGGGCGACGCGCTCGGTCAGCGCCCGCTGAACGCTCTTCTCGAAGCCCGAGTAGGCGTGAACGACATACCAGCGCTTGCTCATGATTTCTTCCAGCCCAGGATCAGGTCGTAGAACACCCACTCCAGGCTCTTGTCAGTCAGCCAGAGAAAAACCGCCATGACGACGACGAAGGCGAACACCGCCCCGGTCGTCTGCATCGTTTCCTTGCGCGAAGGCCAGACCACCTTCTTGGTTTCCGCCGCCGCCTCCTGGGCGAAGACGAAGAAACGCTGGCCCGGCTCGGTGAACCACGCCACCGCGACGGAAGCGGCGACACCCGCGAGGACCGCAAGGACCCGCAGGATCATGGCCTGCTCGGCGAGCAGGTAAAAGCCAACTACGCCGGCAGCAAGGAGAACCAGCGCCAGCGCAAACTTGATCTTGTCGGCCATTTCTATCGCGTCTTAATTGTTGGTGGCAGGGGCAGAGGGTCTCGAACCCCCAACCTTCGGTTTTGGAGACCGACGCTCTGCCAATTGAGCTATGCCCCTGCGGCAGAGACTGCGGGGCGCCCGAAGGGATGCCCCGCCAATCCGTCTTACTCGATGATCTTCGCCACGACGCCGGCGCCGACGGTGCGGCCGCCTTCGCGGATCGCGAAGCGCAGACCTTCTTCCATGGCGATCGGGGCGATCAGCTTGACGGTCATGCTGATGTTGTCGCCCGGCATCACCATCTCGGTGCCTTCCGGCAGCGAGATCGCACCGGTCACGTCGGTCGTGCGGAAGTAGAACTGCGGACGGTAGTTGTTGAAGAACGGGGTGTGACGGCCGCCCTCGTCCTTCGACAGCACATACACCTCACCCGTGAAGTGGGTGTGCGGGGTGATCGAACCCGGCTTCGCCAGCACCTGGCCGCGCTCGACTTCCTCGCGCTTGGTGCCGCGCAGCAGCACGCCGACGTTGTCGCCGGCCTGGCCCTGGTCGAGCAGCTTGCGGAACATTTCAACGCCGGTGCAGGTGGTCTTGGTCGTCGGCTTGATACCAACGATCTCGATCTCCTCGCCGACCTTGATGATGCCGCGCTCGACGCGGCCGGTCACCACGGTGCCGCGGCCCGAGATCGAGAAGACGTCTTCGATCGGCAGCAGGAACGGCTGGTCGATGGCGCGCTCGGGCGTCGGGATGTAGCTGTCCAGCGCGTCGGCCAGGCGGAAGATCGACGGCTCGCCGATCTCGGACTGGTCGCCTTCGAGAGCCTTCAGCGCCGAGCCCTTGATGATCGGCACGTCGTCGCCCGGGAATTCGTACTTGGAGAGCAGTTCGCGGACTTCCATCTCGACCAGCTCGAGCAGTTCGGCGTCGTCAACCATGTCGCACTTGTTCAGGTAGACGATGATGAACGGCACGCCGACCTGGCGGGCCAGCAGGATGTGCTCGCGGGTCTGCGGCATCGGGCCGTCGGCAGCCGAGCAGACGAGGATCGCGCCGTCCATCTGGGCGGCACCGGTGATCATGTTCTTGACGTAGTCGGCGTGGCCCGGGCAGTCAACGTGGGCGTAGTGACGGGTCGCGGTTTCGTATTCGACGTGTGCGGTGTTGATCGTGATGCCGCGCGCCTTCTCTTCCGGCGCCGCGTCGATCTGGTCGTAGGCCTTCGCCTCACCACCGAACTTGCGCGACAGAACGGTCGTGATCGCCGCCGTCAGCGTCGTCTTGCCATGGTCAACGTGACCGATCGTGCCCACGTTCACGTGCGGCTTCGTACGTTCGAATTTACCTTTGGCCATTTTCCCGCTTCCTCAAATATAAAAAGATCAACGATTTCGATTCGGTTGCACCAGCGAATGGTGCCCATGGGCAGGATTGAACTGCCGACCTCTCCCTTACCAAGGGAGTGCTCTGCCACTGAGCTACATGGGCAAACCCGGCTACAGCAAACTACCTGTCGCGGAGTGGAGCGGGTGAAGGGAATCGAACCCTCGTCTTAAGCTTGGAAGGCTTCAGCTCTACCATTGAGCTACACCCGCACAAACCAGAACCACGACTACAACGTTCGCGACAATTTTTTTGGTGGAGGGAGAAGGATTCGAACCTTCGAAGGCAGAGCCGACAGATTTACAGTCTGTTCCCGTTGACCGCTTGGGTATCCCTCCGGGAAACCGGAGATTATCAGCATTTGCACAACCGCTGTCAAATGCTTTCGCGAAATAGGCTGCGCATCTTAGCAAAAAACCCGCCAGGATGCGACCCGTCGCTGGCTTTTCGGCGGCGAGGCACTAGAATCCGGCTCACCCGACCACCATCCGCCCGACCCGATGACCCGCCCTGCCCCCCATCCGCCGCTCCCGGAACCTCTCGTCGCCGCACTGCGCGAGCGCCTCGGCCAACGCTTCTCGCAGGGCGAGTCGGTCCGCCTGCAGCATGGCCGCGACGAATCGGTGCACGCCCCGGAACCTCCGGACGCGGTCGCCTTTGCCGAATCGCCCGACGAGGTCGCGGCGATCGTCCGCCTTTGCCGGGAGCACCGGGTGCCGGTGATCCCCTACGGCGCCGGCAGCTCGGTCGAGGGCCACCTGCTCGCCGTGCGCGGCGGCGTCAGCATCGATCTCTCGGGCATGAACCGCGTGCTCGCCATCCACGCCGAGGATCTCGACGCGACGGTGCAGGCCGGCGTCACGCGCAAGCAGCTGAACGAGGCGCTGAAAGGAACCGGCCTCTTCTTCCCGATCGACCCCGGTGCCGACGCCTCGCTCGGCGGCATGGCGGCGACGCGCGCCTCGGGCACCAACGCCGTGCGCTACGGCACGATGCGCGAGAACGTGATGGCGATGACGGTGGTGCTCGCCGACGGCCGCATCATCCGCACCGGCGGCCGGGCGAAGAAATCCTCGGCCGGCTACGACCTGACCCGGCTGTTCGTCGGTTCGGAAGGCACCCTCGGCATCGTCACCGAACTGACGGTCAGGCTCTACCCGGTGCCGGAAGCGATGTCGGCCGCCGTCTGCACCTTCCCCGATGTCGACGCGGCAGTGAACACCGTCATCCAGACCATCCAGATGGGTGTGCCGGTGGCGCGCATCGAGCTGCTCGACGCGCTGACGCTGACCGCGATCAACCGCTTCAGCAAGACGACGCTGCCGGAGCGGCCGACGCTGTTTTTCGAGTTCCACGGCAGCGCAACCGCGGTCGCCGAACAGGCCGAATTCGTGCAACAGATCGCCGGCGAGCACGGCGGCGAGCATTTCCAGTGGGCGACGCGCCCCGAGGAGCGCACCCGCCTGTGGCAGGCGCGCCACGACGCCTATTTCGCCTGCCTGCAGTTGAAGCCCGGCGGCCGCGCCTTCCCGACCGACGTCTGCGTGCCGATCTCGCGGCTCGCCGAGTGCATCGCGGCGACCAACGCGGACCTCGCGCAGGTGTCGATCCCGATCATGCTCTTCGGTCACGTCGGCGACGGCAACTTCCACCTGGTCGTGCTGGTCGACCCGGCCAACGAGAAGGAGATGGCCGAGGCGGAATGGATCAACGAGCGCGTCGTCGAGCGGGCGCTCGCGATGGAAGGCACCTGCACCGGCGAGCACGGCATCGGGCTGGGCAAGAAGAAGTTCATGCTGCGCGAACACGGCGACGGCGCCGTCGACGTGATGCGCGCGCTCAAGCGCGCACTCGACCCGGACGATCTGCTCAACCCGGGCAAGATTCTGCCCTGACCGCCGCGCTCAGGGCGCCGCCGGCGTGCCGCGCAGGCGGCCGAGCAGCGTCATCGCCGCCAGCGCCAGCGCGCCGGCGAGCACGCCGACCAGCGCATCGAGCGCGGCGGCGACCAACGGCGCGGCAAACCCGGCGGCGGCCGCCGCCGACTCGATGCCGTGGTGCACGGCGGGCACGCCGTGCGTCAGGATGCCGCCGCCGACGAGGAACATCGCCAGCGTGCCGATCACCGTCAGCGCCTTCATGATGCGCGGCGCCGCCGCCAGCAGCAGGCGACCGACGGCCTTCGCCGCGGCACTGCCGCGGGCGACGAGATGGGCGCCGACGTCGTCCATCTTGACGATCGCCGCCACCAGGCCATAAACCCCCGCCGTCATGATCAGCGCAATGCCGACCAGCACCGACGCCTGCACCGCGAACGGCTTGTCGGCGACGGTGCCGAGCGCGATGACGAGGATCTCGGCGGAGAGCACGAAGTCGGTGCGGACCGCGCCCTTGATCTTCTCCTTTTCGAAGGCGACGAGGTCGACGCTCTCGTCCGCCACCGCCGCCAGCTCGGCATCATGCTCGGCGGCAAGCTCGTCGGCGCGATGCAGCCACTTGTGCGCCAGCTTCTCGACGCCCTCGAAGCACAGATAGAGGCCGCCGACCATCAGCAGCGGCAGCACCAGCATCGGCGCCACGGCGCTGATCGCCAGTGCCGTCGGCACCAGGATCGTCTTGTTCAGCAGCGAGCCCTTGGCCACCGCCCACACCACCGGCAGTTCGCGCTCGGCGCGCACGCCGGCGACCTGCTCGGCGTTCAGCGCCAGGTCGTCGCCGAGCACGCCGGCGGTCTTCTTCGCCGCCACCTTGGTCATGATGGAAACGTCGTCGAGGATCGTCGCGATGTCGTCGAGGAGGGCGAGGAGGCTGGCGCCGGCCATGGGGGCTCCGTTGTCGTGGCGGTTGGAAGACGCGGCGCCGGCGGTCCCGGGGACGGCACGCCGGCGAAAGCCGCGATTATATACAGCCGGCATCGGCGGCGCCGCCGCCGCTGCTGCGCCGCAACGTTACGGCGGATTCGCTGTCCCATACAATGCATGCGTCGCCTACCCGCGACGCACGACATCAACCCGGCTCGCTCCACAAGAACGTGACCGGATCACAGCCAACGGAGGAGTCTCACAATGAGCGATCTCTCGATCACGCTCGAGGACAAGTACACCCGCGCCTCGGGACGTGTCTTTCTCACCGGCTCGCAAGCCTTGGTCCGCCTGCCCCTGCTGCAGCGGCAGCGCGACGCGGCCGCCGGACTCAACACCGCCGGCTTCGTCTCCGGCTACCGCGGCAGCCCGCTCGGTGGCGTCGACCAGGCCTTCTGGGCGGCGAAGAAGATTCTCGAACCGCAGCACATCGTCTTCCAGCCGGGCGTCAACGAAGACCTCGCCGCCACCGCGGTGTGGGGCTCGCAGCAGGTCAACCTGTTCCCCGGCGCGAAATACGACGGCGTCTTCGGCATGTGGTACGGCAAGGGGCCGGGCGTCGACCGCTGCGGCGACGTCTTCCGCCACGCCAACGCCGCCGGCACCTCGCCGCACGGCGGCGTGCTGGTGATCGCCGGCGACGACCACAACGCCAAGTCGTCGACGCTGCCGCACCAGACCGACCACTTCTTCAAGGCGGTGATGATGCCGGTGCTGTACCCGGCGAACGTCCAGGAGTACCTCGACTACGGCCTGCACGGCTGGGCGATGAGCCGCTACTCCGGCTGCTGGGTGGCGCTGAAGGCGCTCGCCGACACCGTCGAGACCTCGGCCTCGGTGGACATCGATCCGCTGTCGCTGCCCATCGTCACGCCGACCGACTTCGAGCTGCCGGAAGGCGGCCTCAACATCCGCTGGCCGGACGACCGCCACGAGCAGGAGCGCCGGCTGCTGCACCACAAGCTCTACGCCGCGCTCGCCTACGCCCGCGCCAACCGGCTGAACCGCGTCGTCATCGACTCGCCGGCGCCGCGGCTGGGCATCATCACCGCCGGCAAGTCCTACCTCGACGTGCGCCAGGCCTTCGACGAGCTGGGCATCGACGACGCGCTCGCCGCCGAGATCGGCATCCGCCTGTACAAGGTGGGCATGGTCTGGCCGCTGGAAGCCGACGGCGTGCGCGAGTTCGCGGAAGGGCTGGAGGAGATCCTGGTGATCGAGGAGAAGCGCCAGCTGATCGAATACCAGCTCAAGGAGGAACTCTACAACTGGCGCGAGGACGTGCGCCCGCGCGTCATCGGCAAGTTCGACGAAAAGGGCGAGTGGGCGTCGATCCCGGACGGCCGCGGTCACGTCACGCACGGCGAATGGCTGTTGCCGGCCGCCGGCGAGCTGTCGGTGGCGCATATCGCACGCGTCATCGCCGCCCGCATCGAGCGCTTCTTCACCTCGCCGCACATCCAGGCACGGCTGGCGCTGATCGAGGCCAAGCAGCGTGCGCAGGCGGCGCCGATCCGGCTGGCGCAGCGCACGCCGACCTTCTGCTCGGGCTGCCCGCACAACACCTCGACGCGCGTACCGGAAGGTTCGCGCGCGGTTGCCGGCATCGGCTGCCACTACATGGTGACCTGGATGGACCGCAGCACCGGCACCTTCACGCACATGGGCGGCGAGGGCGTACCCTGGGTCGGACAGGCGCCGTTCACCGCCGAGAAGCACATCTTCGCCAACCTCGGCGACGGTACCTATTTCCACTCCGGGCTGCTGGCGATCCGCCAGGCGGTGTCGGCCGGCCACCCGATCACCTACAAGATCCTCTACAACGACGCCGTGGCGATGACCGGCGGCCAGCCGGTCGACGGCACGCTGACCGTGCCGCAGATGACGCGCCAGCTCGAGGGCGAAGGGATCGAGAAGATCGTCATCGTCACCGACGAGCCGGAGAAGTACGCCGGGGTCGGCGGCCTGGCGCTGATCGGCGGCAAGCCGATCCCGATCCGCCACCGCGACGAGCTCGATGCGGTGCAGCGCGAGCTGCGCGAGTACCCCAGCGTCTCGATCCTGATCTACGACCAGACCTGCGCCACCGAGAAGCGGCGGCGCCGGAAGCGCGGCAAGCTGGCCGACCCGGCGAAGCGCGTGTTCATCAACGAGGCGGTGTGCGAGGGCTGCGGCGACTGCGGCGTGCAGTCGAACTGCCTGTCGATCGTGCCGGTCGAGACCGAGTTCGGCAGGAAGCGCCAGATCGACCAGTCCTCGTGCAACAAGGACTTCTCGTGCCTGAAGGGCTTCTGCCCGTCCTTCGTCACGATCGAGGGCGGCCAGCTCAGGAAGCCGCAGGCGATCAGCGCCGACGAGGCGCACGAGCGGCATTTCGCCGACCTGCCGCTGCCGGCGCCGGTCGACACCGGGAAGCCGTTCAACATCCTCGTCACCGGCGTCGGCGGCACCGGCGTCGTCACCATCGGCGCGCTGATCGGCATGGCCGCGCACATCGACGGCAAGGGCGTGTCGGTGCTCGACATGACCGGGCTGGCGCAGAAATTCGGCGCCGTCTATTCGCACCTGCGCATCGCCGACCGGCCGGCCGACATCCACGCCGCGCGCATCGCCACCGGCGAGGCCGACGCGATCGTCGGCGGCGACCTGGTGGTCAGCGCCGGCAACGAGGCGATCTCGAAGACGCTCGCCGGCAAGACGCGGGCGGTGGTGAACCTCGCCGAGACGCCGACCGCCGAGTTCACGACCAATCCGGACTGGCAGTTCCCGCTCGACCGCATGGAGGCGCGCATCGTCGAAGCCTGCGGCGAAGGCAACGTGCATTTCGTCGACGCGCAGCAACTGGCCGTCAAGCTGATGGGCGACGCCATCTTCGCCAACACCTTCCTGCTCGGCATGGCCTGGCAGAAGGGGCTGGTGCCGGTATCGCTGGCGGCGATCGAGAAGGCCTTCGAGCTGAACGGCACCGCCGTCGCGCAGAACCATCGCGCCTTCCTCTGGGGCCGCCGCGCCGCGCACGACCTGGCGGCGGTGCGCCGCTTCGCCGAGCCGGCGGCGGTGGTGCCGCTGACGCCCGCGGCGCGCGGCCTCGACGAAATCGTCGCGCGCCGCGCCGAGATTCTCGCCGACTACCAGGACGCCGCCTACGCCGCGCGCTACCGCGCGCTGGTCGAGCGCGTGCGCACGGCCGAGGCGGCGCTCGGCGGCACGGCGCTGGCCGAGGCAGTCGCCCGCTACTACTTCAAGCTGCTGGCGATCAAGGACGAGTACGAGGTGGCGCGGCTCTATGCCGACCCGGCCTTCCTGCGCCGCATAGAGGAAACCTTCGCGGGCGACTACCGGCTGGTCTTCCATCTGGCACCGCCGCTGGTCGCGACGACCGACCCGAACAGCGGGCATCCGCGGAAGCAGGCCTACGGCCCGTGGATGCTGCGCGCTTTCCGCCTGCTGGCGAAGCTGCGCTTCCTGCGCGGCACGGCGTTCGACGTCTTCGGCAAGACCGCCGAGCGGCGCATGGAGCGGCAGCTGATCGCCGACTACGAGGCCGACGTGGCGCTGATCGTCGACCGCCTCTCCGCCGCAACGCTGGCCGACGCGGTAGCGCTCGCCAGCGTGCCGGAGCGCATCCGCGGCTTCGGCCACGTCAAGGCGGCGCACGTCGCCGCGGTCGCCGGCGAACGCGAACGCCTGCGCAACGCGCTGCGCGCCAACGCCAAGCTCGCCGCAGCGGCGTAGACGGCCGCGCGCAGCCACTGCGGGTAGAATGCGGCGCTCGACCCTTCCGAGCGCCGCATGAGCCCGCCCCTCCGCCAACTCGCCCTGCAGTTCGCCGCCGTCGTCGCGGTCCTCTCGCTCGCCTGGCCGTACTACGGCATCCGGGGCGAAGCCCTGCCCTGGGCCGGCGTCGTGCTGGCGATCGGCGCCGCGGCCTTCCTGCTCGCCGCCCTCACCCGCCAACCATGGTGGTGGCAGACGATGCATGCGCTGTTCGCGCCGCTCGCCTGGGCAGTGGCGCAGCTGCAGATCGACCCGGGCTGGTTCCTGGCGGCGGCGATCCTGCTGCTGCTCGTCTATCGCGGCGCGCTCTCGGGACAGGTGCCGCTCTACCTGAGCAACCGCGAGACCGCCGACGCCCTCGCCGAGCTGCTGCCGGCACACCCCGGCCTCCGCGTCGTCGACCTCGGCGCCGGGCTCGGCAGCGTGCTGCGCCCGCTCGCCGCAGCGCGTCCGGACGCCCACTTCGTCGGCGTCGAGAACGCACCGCTGACCTGGCTGGCCGGGCGACTGCTGTGCCTCGGCCGGCGCAATTGCGAGCTGCGTTGGGGCAGCCTGTGGCAGACCCCGCTCGCCGATTGCGACGTGGTCTATGCGTTCTTGTCGCCGGTGCCGATGGCGGCGCTATGGGAAAAGGCGAAGGCGGAGATGAAGCCGGGCAGCCTGTTCATCAGCAACAGCTTCCCGGTACCCACGGTTGAACCGAACGCAATCGTCGAGGTCGGTGACGGCCGCGCGACGCGGCTCTACTGCTATCGCCGCTAGAGGCGGATGCCCTTGCGCGCGACGGCGACCAGCGCCTGGGTGCGACTGTTGACGCCGAGCGCCTTGAAGATGGCGGTGATGTGGATCTTCACCG
The DNA here is from genome assembly GCF_016858125.1 of Azospira restricta. Lineage (NCBI taxonomy): Bacteria > Pseudomonadati > Pseudomonadota > Betaproteobacteria > Rhodocyclales > Rhodocyclaceae > Azospira > Azospira restricta. The sequence continues at coordinate 1,225,659 of NZ_CP064781.1, read as the reverse complement.
TGCCTTCGGAAAGACCGAGCAGGTCGGCGATCTCGCGGTTCGAGCTGCCCTTGACCATCAGACCGAGGACGTCGGCCTGACGGCCGGTGAGTCCGACCTCGTCCGGCGACACCCCTTTCGCTGCCGACGGCAGCGCCAAACCGACCCCCTGGCTGGCGGGCAGGGTCTGCTCGGGAACGAAGATGACACCGTCGAGCACCTTGCGCAGCGCGTCGAGCAGACGGTCACCGGAATAGGCCTTGGGCACGAAGCCGGCGGCACCGGCCTTGAGCGCGCGGTTGACGGTGTGCGCGTCGTCGTAGGCGGAGACGATCACCACCGGCAGCGACGGATAGCGCTGGCGGAACAGGCCGAGGCAGGTGAGGCCGTCGATGCCCGGCAGCGCCAGGTCGAGCAGCACCAGATCGAAGTCGTCGCCGTTGCCGAGCACGGCGCAGCCGCCCTCGCAGTCGGACGCCTCCAGCACCTCGACGTCCGCGTCGAGCTGCAGCAGCGTCTGCACCAGACCTTCGCGTACCAGCGCGTGATCCTCGATCACCAGCAGTTTGAGCATGTTCCCGACCACCCCGCGTATTGTTATCCCGCAACTTTATCATCAAGCAATGCGTTCATGCCTATGAACCAATTGGCATCTGCTACCATGAACCGGTCACGCACCCGACGGAGAACCGCGATGAGCAACGAGACGCCGAACACCGACCCGCTGGAGTTCATGAAAGGCATGTGGGGCAACATGGGCTTCTCGCTGCCCGGCATGGTCGCGCCGACCTTCGACACCGACGAGCTGGAGAAGCGCATCAGCGACCTGAAGGCGGTCGAAGGCTGGCTGCGGATGAACCTGTCGATGCTGCAGATGACGATCCAGGGACTGGAGATGCAGCATTCGACGATTTCGGCGGTGAAGGCGATGGGGCAGATGGCGGCGGAAGGCCAGGCCGCCGGCGACGGCGCCCAGGCGCCCGGCGGCGGCCCGTTTGCGCAGGCGGCGATGTGGCCGTGGAACATGATGCAGCAGATGCAGGCGCACATGCAGCAGGCGGCGCCGCCCGAGGCCGCGAGCGCGCCGCCGGCGGACGAGCCGCCGCCGGCCAAGGGCGCCGGCCGCAAGGGGAAGAAGCAGTAGGTCCCGTCAGCTGCCGACGCGGGCGGCCCACAGCGGCATCGTCGCCATCGACGCCAGCGTCGTCGCCGAGATGATCCAGGCGACGCTCCTCCCGTCGCCGCCCATGCGCATCGCCAGGATGTAGGCCGACGACGCGGTCGGCAGCGACGCGAACAGCACCGCCACGCCGTAGTAGATTCCGGAAAGCCCCAGCCAGCGGCCGAGCAGCAGCGCCGCCGCCGGCACCGCCAGCAGCTTGACCAGCACCAGGTAGAGCGAGGCGCCGCGCACCCCGTTTTGCCCCTGCAGCCGCAGCGCGGCGCCGACGGCGAGCAGGCCGAGCGCGATCGAGGCGTCGGCCAGCCGGCCGAGGAAGGTGGCGAGCGGGCGCGGCGGCTCGAAGCCGGCCAGGTTGAGCACGAGGCCGCCGAGCGTCGCCCAGATCAGCGGGTTGCGCGCGATCTCGCGCCAGACGCCGGCGTCGCCATGGCGCGCCAGCATCCACACCGACGACAGGTTGGCGAAGGGCACGGCGACGCCGACGATCAGGCCGAGCGCGGCGATTCCCGGCGTACCGAAGAGCAGGCCGGCGGCGGCCAGCCCGATGTAGGAATTGAAGCGGAAGCCACACTGGAAGACCGAGGCGAAGACCATCGGCTTCAGCCCGAACAGCGGCCGCGCCAGCCAGGAGAGCGCCATGCCGGCGGCCATCGCGCCGAGCGCGGTGACGAGCAGCGGCGTCGCCGCGGCAAGGTCGAGGCGCGTCTTCAGGATGGCGTTGACCAGCAGCGCCGGGAAAAGGATGAAATAGACCAGCTTCTCGACGCCGGCCCAGAAGTGGTCGCCGAGCGACATCCCGCGGCGCAGCGCGAAGCCGAGCAGGATCAGGGCGAAGTCGGGGAAGAGCAGCAGCGCCGTGGACATCGGCGCATTCTATGCGCTCGCGCGGCGATCAGACGATACGTGATTGCCGCAGCGCGGCGATCTCGGACGGCGCATAGCCGGCTTCGGCAAGCAGCGCGTCGGCATGCTCGCCCGGCGCCGGCGCCGGGCGCTCGACGGCGAAGTCCCAGCCGGAAATCCTGAACGGCGGCGCGTACTGGGTCATGCCGTCGGCGCGGCAGCTCATCGCGCGGGCCTGCGCCTGCGGATGCGCGATCGCCTCGGCGGTCGTCAGCACCGGCGTCACGCAGCAGTCGACGCGCTCGAACAGCGCCGTCCACTCGGCCTGCGTGCGCGTCGCGAACAGGGCTTCCAGCTCGCCGCGCAGCGCCGGCGTCGCCGTTTCCGCGTAACGCGGCGTCCAGTCCGGACGGCCGACCGCGTCGCAGAACAGCTGCCAGAACTTTTCCTCGAGCGCGCCGACCGCCATGTAGCGCCCGTCGGCGGTGCGGTAGACGCCGTAGTTGGCGTGGCCGCCGGTGAGCAGGTCGCCGCCGCGCGGCGGCGGTTCGCCGCCGGCCTGCAGCGCGAACAGCGGGAACAGGTTGTGCGCGAGCACGCTCTCGGCCATCGCGACGTCGACGAAGCCGCCTTCGCCAGTCGCACGCGCGCGATAGAGCGCGGCGAGGATGGCGGCGACGGCGGACATCGCGCCGCCGAGCAGGTCGCCGATCTGCAGCGCCGGGATCGCCGGCGGGCCGCCGGCGCTGCCGGTCTGCTCGAGCACGCCGGCCTGCGCGATGTAGTTGAGGTCGTGTCCGGCGCGCAGCGCCCACGGCCCGTCCTGGCCGTAGCCGGTGATCGCGCAATAGACGAGGCGCGGATTGATCGCCGCCAGCGCCGCGTAGCCGACGCCGAGGCGGTCCATGACGCCGGGGCGGAAACTCTCGACCAGCACGTCGGCGGAGGCGACCAGGCGCTGCAGCACCTCGCACCCGGCGGACTGCTTCAGGTCCAGCGTCAGCCCGCGCTTGTTGCGATTCACCGCGCGGAAGAACCAGCTGACGCCGTCGCGGCCGTCGCCCATCGTGCGCGCGTAGTCGCCGGCGCCGGTGTCCTCGATCTTGACCACGTCGGCGCCGAGGTCGGCGAGATGCAGCGTTGCCACCGGCCCCGGCAGCAGCCGCGACAGGTCGAGCACGCGGACGCCGGCGAGCGGCCGGCTCACGGCAGCGCCTCGCAGCGTTCGAGCAACGTGCCGTCGATGTCGAGGACGACGCCCTCTTTCAGTTCGGTATCGAGGAAGTGGCCGCGGAACAGCCAGCCGTTGTGGCCGTGCTGCGAGGTCCACGGCGTATCCCAGCGGTCGACGCGCAGGCGGATGCGGATCGCTTCGACCTCGCGCGCCCGCGCCGCGTCGCTGACGCAGGGGTAGGCCTCGGCGAGCCGTTTCCAGTCGTCGCGCGTGTAGCGCTCCTTCGGCTTGCCGGGGTTCGGGCACAGGTCCATGCGATGCGGGCGGCGATAGACCTCGGTGATCGTACCCTTCAGCCAGTAGGTCGGCGCCTTCAGGATGTAGCCTTCGCCGCCTTCGCGAAAGAGCGCGCAATCGCCCGGCACGGGCATGCGCGCCGCGTCGGCGAAGGCGCCGGAGATCGGCAGCAGGAAGGCGAGGAGGACGAGCGGGCGCAGGCGCATCACTCGTATTTTCGCACGTCCTCGATCACCTTGCCGTCGTTGGGGAGCGAACCCGGCGCGAGGAACGCGACCTCGCCGCGCAGCTTGGTGATCTCGCGCAGCGAGGCGACGATCGCCGCGCCGAGCCCAGCATCGGCGCCGCCTTCGCAGTTGAGCACCATGCGGTCCTGGCCGGAGGCGTTGTCGACGACCAGGCGCGCGCGCGCCACTTCCGGGTGGCGCTTCAGCACCGCGGCGACCTGCGACGGGTGCACGAACATGCCCTTGATCTTGGTCGTCTGGTCGGCGCGGCCGAGCCAGCCCTTGATGCGCAGGTTGGTGCGGCCGCAGGGCGAGATACCGGGCAGCACCGCGGAGAGGTCGCCGGTGCCGAAGCGGATCAGCGGATAGTCGCGGTTGAAGGCGGTGACCACCACCTCGCCGACCTCGCCGGCCGGCACCGGGTCGCCGGTACCGGGGCGGACGATCTCGATGATGACGCCCTCGTCGGCGACCAGCCCGTCGCGCGCCGGCGTCTCGTAGGCGATGACGCCGAGGTCGGCGGTGGCGTAGGCCTGGTAGCCCTGCACGCCGCGCGCCGCGAGGGCGTCGCGCACCGAGGGCGGGAAGGCCTCGCCGGAGACCAGCGCCTTCTTCAGGCTGCTGACGTCGAGCTGCAGCTCGTCGGCCTTGTCGAGCAGGATCTTCAGGAACGACGGCGTGCCGGCGTAGGCATCGGGGCGCAGCTCGGCCATCGCCTGCACCTGCTGCTCGGTCTGACCGACGCCGCCGGGGAAGACGGTGCCGCCGAGCGCGAGCACGCCGGCCTCCATGATCCAGCCGCCCGGTGTCATGTGGTACGAGAAGCTGTTGTGCACCAGGTCGCCGGCGCGGAAGCCGGCGGCGAACATCGCCCGCGCCGTGCGCCAGTAGTCGGCGACGCGGCCCTCCGGCTCGTAGATCGGCCCGGGCGACGCATAGACGCGCGCGACGCGGCCGCGCCAGTCGCCGACGAAGCCGCCGAACGGCCGGCTCGCCTGCTGCCGCTCGAGCAGCTCGCTCTTCCTGATCACCGGCAGCTGCGCCAGCGCCTCGCGCGTCGTCACCGCCTCGGGGTCGACGTCCGCGAGCATTTCGCCGAAGGCCGGCGCGTACGACTTGGCGAACGAAATCAGCGACGGCAAGGCCGCCATCTGCTGCCGCTCGCGCACCTCCGGCGAACGGGTTTCCAGTGCGTCAAAGTATTCCATATGCATATCTCCGGGCAAAGCAGCGGCCAGCCTAGGGGAAAATTTCTTTTAATTTCGTGGGTTAGGGGTTCGGCAAACAGACCGCGCCGGAACGAGGCCAGAGGTCGAAAAGTAGCGCCCTGAGGCGAGGCGCGAGCGGGCGCCGTGTGCTATCTGCAGACAAGCTCGCAAGCAACGCGGGGAGCGCACATCGACCGCCGAGATGGCCAAGTAGCGCCGCAAGACGAGGCGCGAGTCCGCGCCGTGTGCACCGGGCACACAAGCGGACGAGCAACGAAGTATTGCGGTGCGCACGGCCATCTCACGAGAGCCAGCGCTTGCGGCGGCGGTAGTGCTTCACTTCGCGGAAGCTCTTCCGTCCGGCGCTCGACAGGCCGAGGTAGAACTCCTTGACGTCCTCGTTCGCGGCCAGCTCCTTGGCGTCGCCTTCCATGACGACGCGGCCGTTCTCGAGGATGTAGCCGAAGTCGGCGTAGCGCAGCGCGACCATCGTGTTCTGCTCGGCGAGCAGGAAGCTGACGCGCTCGCTCTGGTTCAGGTCCTTCACGATCTCGAAGATCTCCTCGACGATCTGCGGCGCGAGGCCCATCGACGGCTCGTCGAGCAGGATCATCTCGGGCTTGGCCATCAGCGCCCGGCCGATCGCGCACATCTGCTGCTCGCCGCCGGAGGTGTAGCCGGCCTGCGTCATCCGCCGCTGCTTCAGGCGCGGGAAGTAGTGGTAGACCATCTCCAGGCTCTGCTTCAGCTCGGCGCGCGAGATACCGCGGGTGTAGGCGCCGGTCAGCAGATTCTCCTCCAGCGTCAGGTGCGCGAAGCAGTGGCGCCCCTCCATGACCTGGATGACGCCGCGCTTGACCAGCTGGTTGGGGGTCATCTGGTCGACGCGCGTGCCCTTGAACATGATGTCGCCCTTGGTGACGTCCCCCCGCTCGGCGCCGAGCAGGTTGGAGATCGCCTTCAGCGTCGTCGACTTGCCGGCGCCGTTGGCGCCGAGCAGCGCGACGATGCGGCCTTTCGGCACTTCGAGCGAGACGCCCTTGAGCACGAGGATCACGTGGTCGTAGATGACCTCGATGTTGTTGACCGTCAGGTAGCGGTCGGCTGCTTCACTGTGATGTGTCGTTGTCGTCATCGTCTCCATCCATCCGGTATGGCCGCCGGGAGGTGCGGCACGCGAGCGTGTCCGCACCACCCCGGCGAGTTAGTGCGGCGTGCCCTGCACGTCCGCACTAACCGGTCTCAACCTTCCTTCGAACAGTCACGCGGGGTGATGTTCTTTTCCTTGGCGTACTTCGCCGCGGATTCCTCGATCATCGGCCGCACCAGCTCCTTGTCGGCGTCGATCCAGTCGGTCAGCACCTTCCACTGCTTGCCGTCCCACTGCTGGAACTTCACCTTGCCCGAGCCTTCGTGGTCGAGACAGGTGACCTTCAGGTCGGGCATGAAGCCTTCGGCGCCGAGTTCCTTGAGCCGCTTGGAGTCGATCGCGAGATTCTCGAAGCCCCAGCGCATCTGCTCGCCGTTCATCACCTTGCCCTTGCCGAACTTGGCCTGCGCCGTGCGGATGGCCTCGACGGTGATGATCCCGTGCACCACGCCGCGGTTGTAGTAGACCGAGCCGATGCGGGCCTTGTCTTCCATGTTGCCCTTGTTCTTCTTGTAGACGTTGTCCTGGATCGCCTTGACCACCGGGTAGTTGGCGCCGGCGACGTTGAAGCCGGCAGCGATGAAGCCCTTGGCAGCGTCGCCGGCAGGGATGGTGTCCTCCTCGGCGCCGGACCACCAGACGCCGACCATCTTGTCGCGCGGGAAGCCGACCTTGGCGGCGGCCTTGATCGCGGTCGGGTTCATCACCCCCCAGCCGCGCAGGATCACCCAGTCCGGCTTCTCCTGGCGGACACGCAGCCACTGCGACTGCTGCTCGTTGCCCGGGTGCGAGACCGGGATGTGGACGACGGTGAAGCCATACTTCTTGGCCTGCGCATCGAGCAGCGGGATCGTTTCCTTACCGTAGGCCGAGTCGTGGTAGATGTTCACGATCTTCTTGCCCTTCAGCTTGTCCATGCCGCCTTCCTTGGCGCCGATGAACTTGATCTTGGCGGTGTTCTGCGACCAGTAGTTGGTCAGCATCGGGAAGACCCACGGGAAGACGCGGCCGTCGGACGCATCGGTGCGGCCGTAGCCGATGGTGACCATCGGGATCTTGTCCTGCGCGACCTTGTCCAGCACCGAATAGGTGATGCCGGTCGACAGCGGCTGGAAGACGGTGTTGCCGGAGGCGCCCTTCGATTTCAGACGCTCGTAGCACTCGACGCCGCGGGCGTTGTTGTACTCGGTTTCGCACTCTTCCCAAGTCAGTTTGACGCCGTTCACGCCGCCGTCGCGCTCGTTGACCAGCGCCATGTAGTCGATCCAGCCACCGTAGATTCCGGAGCCGCCGGCGGCGTACGCGCCGACGCGATAACTCGGCAGACCGATGAACTGCTCGCTCGCCTGGGCGAGGACCGCCGACGAGGTGAGCACGCTCGATACCGCAACAGCAGACAGCAGAAGCTTGGTTTTCAGTTGCATGGTTTGTCTCCTCCGTAGTGAGTCTGAATATCGTCCGCGCCGGGTCGCCCCGGCTCGGGCAATCTTAGTGGGGGAACGGCCACAGCCGCAATTTCTCCTTGGCGATCTGCCACAGCCGCGCCAGGCCGTGCGGCTCGACGATCAGGAAGAAGATGATCAGCCCGCCGAACACCATCAGCTGCATGTTCGAAGCGATCGACGGCGAGAGCAGGCCGGCGAACACGTCCTGCACGAGCACGTCGAGGAAGATCGGCAGCAGCACGATGAAGGCCGAGCCGAGGAAGGCACCGCTGATCGAGCCGACGCCGCCGATGATGATCATGAACAGGATCTTGAACGAGAGATCGAGGTTGAAGCCTTCCGGCTCGACCGTGCCGAGGTAGGCGAAGGCGTAGAGCGCGCCGGCGACGCCGCAGTAGAACGAGCTGACGGCGAAGGCCAGGAGCTTCGTGTACATGATGCGGATGCCGATCACCTCGGCCGCCACGTCCATGTCGCGCACCGCCATCCAGGCGCGGCCGACCGAGCTGCGCACCATGTTCTTCGCCATCAGCGCCATCACCGCGACGATCGACAGCACCAGCAGGTACTTGGCCTGCGGCGAATCGAAACGGTAGCCGAGGATGACCATCTCCTGCGCGGTGATCACGCCCGACGAGGAGTCGTTCGAGAACCAGCCGACCTTGGTCAGCAGCCAGACGATGAAGAACTGCGCCGCCAGCGTCGCCACCGCGAGATAGAAGCCCTTGATGCGCAGGCTGGGCAGGCCGAAGGCGATGCCCACCAGCGCCGCCATCAGGCCGCCGAGCGCGAAGGCGACGAGCAGCGGCATGCCGTCGATGCGCAGCATGAAGTTGTAGGAGGCGAAGGCCCCGACCGCCATGAACGCGGCGGAGCCGAGCGACAGCTGGCCGGCGTAACCGGTCAGGATGTTCAGCCCGAGCGCCGCCAGCGAGAACACCAGGAACGGCACCATGATCGCCTTCAGCCAGTATTCGCTGGCGAAGAGCGGCACGGCGACGAAGGCGAGCGCGAGCAGCAGCTGGATGCCGATGCGGTCCTGGCGGATCGGGAAGATCTGCTGGTCCGCTGCGTAGGTGGCCTTGAACTGGCCGGCTTCACGGTAAAGCATGAGTTTTCTCTCCCTGCCGAATCAGACGCGATCGATGTGCTTTTCGCCGAACAGCCCTTCCGGCCGGATCAGCAGGAAGGCCAGCGCCATCACGTACGGGAACCACGAGTCGATGCCGCCGCCGACGTAGGCGCCGAGATAGACCTCCGCCAGCTTCTCCGACGAGCCGATGATCAGGCCGCCGACGATGGCCCCCGGGACCGAGGTGAAGCCGCCGAGGATCAGCACCGGCAGCGCCTTCAGCGCGGTGAAGGTGAGCGCGAACTGCACGCCGTTGCGGGCCCCCCAGATCAACCCGGCGACCAGCGCGACGAAGCCGGCGACCGCCCAGACGATGCGCCAGATCGTCTGCAGCGGGATGCCGATCGACAGCGCCGCCTGGTGGTCGTCGGCGACCGCGCGCAGCGCGCGGCCGACCCGGGTGTATTGGAAGAAAAGCGCCAGGGCCGTGACCAGCACCGCCGCGACCCCGGCGGCAAAAAGGTCGAACTTGGAGACGCCGATGCCGGTCGCCTCCATCATCCATTCGATCGGTTCGTCCTGGATGCCGAGATCCAGGCCGCGCACGCTGGCACCCCACATCGCCTGGGCCAGGCCCTCGACGAAGAAGGTCAGCCCGATCGTCGCCATGAACAGCGCGATCGGCGGCTGGTTGACCATCGGCCGCAGCACGATGCGCTCGGTGCCGATGCCGAGCAGCACCATGGCGCCGAAGGCGAGCACCAGCGCGATCCAGAACGGCACGCCGAGCTCGAGGATGCCGACGAAGGTGAGCGCGGCGAAGAAGACCATCGCCCCCTGCGCGAAGTTGAACACCCCCGAGGCCTTGTAGATCAGCACGAAACCGAGCGCGACGAAGGAATACATCACCCCCGAGAGCAGGCCGCCGATCAGGACTTCCAGAAAGAACTGCATGTCTGTCCCCCTTTAGTGGGCAACGCCGAGATAGGCGCTGATCACTTCTTCGTTGTTGCGCACGTCGTCCGGCGTACCGTCGCCGATCTTCTTGCCGTAGTCGAGGACGACGACGCGATCGGAGATATCCATGACGACGCCCATGTCGTGCTCGATGAGCACGATGGTGGTGCCCATCTGGTCGTTCACGTCGAGGATGAAGCGGCACATGTCCTGCTTTTCCTCGACGTTCATGCCCGCCATCGGCTCGTCGAGAAGCAGCATCGACGGCTCGGCGGCGAGCGCGCGGGCGAGCTCGACGCGCTTCTGCAGGCCGTAGGGCAGACGCCCGACCGGGGTCTTGCGGATGTGCTGGATCTCGAGGAAGTCGATCACCTCCTCGACCTTGCGGCGATGCTCGAGCTCCTCGCGCTGGGCGCGGCCGATGTGGATCGCCTGCTCGAGGAAGTTCGACTTCATCTTGGTGATGCGCCCGGTCATGATGTTGTCGAGCACGCTCATACCCTTGAACAGCGCGATGTTCTGGAAGGTGCGGGCGATCCCCTGCATCGCCGCCATGTGCGGCTCCATCCTGCGGCGCTCCTCGCCGTGGAAGACGATGCGCCCTTCCTGCGGGTGGTAGACGCCGTTGATGACGTTGAGCATCGAACTCTTGCCGGCGCCGTTGGGGCCGATGATCGCCCGGATCTCGTGCTCGCGCACGTCGAAGGAAATGTTGGTCAGCGCCTTGACGCCCCCGAAGCGCAGCGAGATGTTCTGCAGGTCGAGGATGACGTCGCCGATCTGTCGTCCGTTCATGGTCTCTCCTTATGCCGCCTTGCGGCCGGCAGCAGCCTTGACGACCGGAATCGTCCTGGCGTCGCGGATCTGCAGATCCGCCGCGACCTTGCCGCGCCGGCCGTCCTCGAACTTGACCTCGGTCTCGATGTACTGCGAGGCCTTGCCGCCGTACAGCGCCTCGATGAGGACGGCGTACTTCTCCGAAATGAAGCCGCGACGGACCTTGCGCGTGCGCGTCAGCTCGTCGTCGTCGGGATCGAGCTCCTTGTGCAACACGAGGAAGCGATGCACCTGCGAGTCGGCAAGCATGCCTTCCTGCACCAGCTCGGTGTTGATCTTCTCGACGCACTCCTGGATCAGGTCGTAGACCTCGTTCTTGCCGGCGAGGTCGGCGTAGCCGGAGTAGGCGATGCCGCGACGCTCCGCCCAGTTGCCGACGGCGCCGACGTCGATGTTGATAAAGGCGCAGACCTTGTCGCGGTCGTGGCCGAAGCAGACGGCCTCCTTGATGTGCGGGAAGAACTTCAGCTTGTTCTCGATGTAGTTCGGCGCGAACATCGCCCCGTTGGCGAGCTTGCCGACGTCCTTGGCGCGGTCGATGATCTTCAGGTGGCCGTCGTCGTCAAAGAAGCCGGCGTCGCCGGTCATGAAGTAGCCGTCGGCGTTGATCGACTCGGCGGTGGCGTCGGGACGCTGGTAGTAGCCCTTCAGCAGCATCGGCCCCTTGACCAGGATCTCGCCGTTGTCGGCGATCTTCACCTCCACCCCCGGCGCCGGCATGCCCACCGAATCGAGCTTGATCTGGCCGTCCGGCTGCAGGCAGACGTAGGCGCAGGTCTCGGTCTGGCCGTAGAGCTGTTTCAGGTTGATGCCGATCGAACGGTAGAAGCGGAACAGGTCGGGACCGATCGCCGCGCCGGCGGTGTAGGCGACGCGGATGCGGCTCATGCCGAGCACGTTCTTCAGCGGACCGTAGACCAGCAGGCTGCCGAGCGCATAGAGCAGGCGGTCGCCGAGCGCGACGCTCTTGCCGTCGAGAATCTCGGCGCCGCAGCGGCGGGCGACGTCCATGAAGAAATGGAACATCTTCTGCTTGATCGCGCCGGCGTCCTCCATGCGGATCATCACCTGCGTCAGCAGGTTCTCGAACACCCGTGGCGGCGCGAAGTAGTAGGTCGGCCCGATCTCGCGCAGGTCGGTCATCACCGTGTCGCCGGACTCCGGGCAGTTGATCGTGAAGCCGGCGACATGCGCCTGCGCGAACGAGAACAGGTGGTCGCCGACCCAGGCCATCGGCAGGTAGGAGAGGATGTCCTCGCCGTCGGTCAGCTTGTCGAACTCGCAGCCGCCGCGCGCCGAGGAGATGAAGGCGTGGTGCGTCTGGCAGACGCCCTTCGGCTTGCCGGTGGTGCCCGAGGTGTAGAGCATCACGCTGACGTCGTCGGCCTGCCCCTGCTCGACCTCGCTGTCGAGGAAGTCCGGATGGTTCTGGTTGTGGATCCGCCCCATCGCCATCAGCTCTTCGATGTCGTGCAGGAAGGGCTGGTTGTAGTGGCGCATGCCGCGCGGATCGTCATAGACGATGTGCTCGAGCGCCGGCAGCTGTTCCTTGATCTCGAGCAGCTTGTCGACCTGCTCCTGATCCTCGGCCAGCGCGAAACGGACGCCGGCGTCCTGCAGCACGAACAGCATCTCGGCACCGACCGCGTCCTGGTAGAGCGGCACCGGCACGCCACCGAGGCACTGCACGGCGGTCATCATCATGTACAGCCGGGGACGGTTGTCGCCGATGATCGCGAGGTTGTCGCCGCGCTTGAAGCCGAGCGCGGCGAGGCCGCAGGCGAGCGCGCGCACGTGTTCGGCGACGTCGCCCCAGGTCCACGATTGCCAGATCCCCAGATCCTTCTCGCGCATGGCAACCCGATTGCCGCGCACCTGGGCATGGTAGAACAGCAGGCGTGGAAAGGTATCCAGCGCCCTGGAAGCCGTGTCCGGCATATTGTCTCCTCCGTTATTTCGGCCACCGTTCGGCACCCGCGCCGCCGGCAAAGCCACTCATGTTATGCCGTCCTCATCGTCTCCGCCAGACCTCGCCGAACGATGCCGGCAGGCGCCTGGAAAACGGACCGGAGGACGGTCCCGGGAGCCCGGAAAAGCCCCCTTGATGCGTCGCAGTTTATCCACTGTCCAGGTCTATAATTGTCGCCATCCCGACAATTCGAAAAATATTTTCATGCCGACGCTGGAAGCCGCGCTGCGCAATTCGACCTGGGGCAAAACGCTCACCGAAGAGGAGTTCGCGCGCGCGCTGGCAGGCACCTGCGAACGCACGATCGAAACCGGCGCCTTCGTCTGCATGAAGGGCGAGCCGGTCGACCACTGGATGGGGGTCGTCGACGGCCTGGTGAAGATGACCAGCAACTGGGTCACCGGCAAGACAACGACCTTCACCGGGCTGGCTGCCGGCGGCTGGTTCGGCGAGGGCTCGCTGCTGAAGAAGGACGTGCGCAAGTACGACGTGATGGCGCTGCGCACCTCGCGCATCGCCTACCTGAACCGCAACACCTTCCTCTGGCTGATGGACCACAGCATCCCGTTCAACCGCTTCCTGATCACGCAGCTGAACGAGCGCCTCGGCCAGTTCATCGGCATGATGGAGAACGAGCGCCTGCTCGACACCGACGCGCGGCTGGCGCGCAACCTGGCGGCGATGTTCAACCCGGTGCTCTATCCGGGCACCGGCCCCGAACTGCAGATCTCGCAGGAGGAGATCGGTTTCCTCGCCGGGCTCTCGCGGCAGCGCGTGAACCAGGCGCTGAAGGCGCTGCAGGAGGCCAACCTGCTGCGCCTCGAGTACGGCAAGCTGACCATCCTCGACCTCGACGGCCTGCGCAACTACGGCGGCTGATCCGCAGCAGCCGGAACCCCGCATGAAACGACAACTGATCCTCGCCGCGCTGCTGCTCGCACCGCTCGCCGCCCCTGCCGCCGAAGCGCCGGAGATCGTCGCCGGCACCTGCGCCAAATGCCACGGCGCCGACGGCATCGCCGCAGCACCGGCGACGCCGCACCTCAACGGCCAGCTGCCCAACTACCTGGCCGAGACGATGCAGAAGTTCCAGAGCGGCCGCCGGCCAACGTCGGTCGCCGACCACATCCCGGCGACGCTCGGCGCCGAGCAGCTCGCCGCGATCGCGGCACACTACGCCGACAGCACAGCGATCCGCCCGAAGCAGGAGACCGACGCAGCCAAGGTGCAACGCGGCAGCGCGCTGTACTTCAGCCGCTGCGTCGACTGCCACGCCGAGTCGGGCCGCGTCGGCGACGACGACGCGCCGATCATGAACGCGCAGGAGCTGACGCACCTGCTGACGCAGATCAAGGCCTTCACCGACGGCAAGCGCAAGTTCGTCTCGCTGATGCGCGATTCGTACCGCGACCTGGGCACGGACGACCTCGAGTCGATCGCCCATTACCTGGCGTCGATAGAGCAGTACGAGAACCCGGGCAAGAAAAAGAAGAAGAAGCGCCGCTGAGTCCGGCGCGGCGGATTCAGAACACCAGGTCGAGGCGCATGCCGGCCACCGTCACCGGGCGCGCCGCGTCGCTGCCGCCGGGACGACGGATGCGCTGCAGATCCGGCTGCCAGGCCACCCCCGGCGCCAGCTCGAAACGCCACGACAACTCGAACGCTTCCTCAGCCTTCCCCATCCCCGGCTGCACCTGCCGGTACTTGTCGGCGACGCGGCCGCGCGTCCAGCCGAAGGCCAGCGTATCGAGCGGCCGGCCGGCGAACGGGCCGCGCACGCGCAGGCCGAGATTCCAGCTGCGGTCGATCGCGGTCGTGTCGGGACCGGCGAAGGTGTAGCGGGCAAAGGCCGACACGTGGCGTGCCGGATCGTCGCCGAGCCCCCACAGCGTGCGCTCGGCGAGCAGGTAGCCGCCCTGCGCCCGCCGCCCGCGCGATCCCCCCGCGGCATCGTCGTCGGCGAGATCGGGGCGCTGCGCGCTGTAGCGCCAGAGCCCCAGCGCATACTTGCTGACGCCTTCGTAGCGCTCGTGGGCCGCCTGCGCCTGAGGCAGACGGACCTGCGCCGGGTCGGTCGGCTCGAACGCATGGCCGCTCTCCAGCGGCATCCAGCCGAGCTCGGCAATGGCGAAAGCGCCGTCGCGGCGGGACAGGCGCACGGTACTGCGGCGCGGGTGCGCGGGATCGTTGGGCACGCCGTCGAGCAGCGCGCCCTGCGCATAAACACTGCGGTCCGGCGACAACCATTTGGCGCGCACCCCGAAGGCCGCGTTGTTGAACACCGACGGCGTATCGGTCAGTGCCAGGTCGGCCGGCGTGCCGTAGGCCGGGTGCAGCAGCGTCGCCGCCGACTCCAGTGCGAAGAATTCGGAATCGATCGGATAGATGCCGGCGAGCAGCGACCAGCGACCGTCGGCAAAACCCTTCTGCAACCAGGCATGGAACAGGCGTGCGGTCGGCACCGCCACCTCGATGTTGGACACGCCCATCAGGCTACCGATGCGCGCGTTCGGCCCGGCGCCGCGGTTGTCGATCACGTTCACGTAGGCAATGGTGTCGCCCCAGCCGAGCAGCCGCTCGAGATCGGCGCGCAGCTTGAGGTCGAGGTGGCTGATCGTGCGCGTACCGTCACGCTCGGCGCCGCGCGTGCGCAGGGCGTCGACCTTGAGCCCCGCCTCCCATTGCCAGCCCGCCGACCAGGTGGCCGAGCGAAGGCCGCCCCAGTCGCCGGTCAGCGTGCTCGCCGCGAAGTCCGGCGCGTCGTCGGCATGCGCCGTCGGAGACAGCACGGCGAGTGCGACGAGCAGCGCTGCGGCCACTGGGCAGACGACAGGATCGAGCAAGTGCATGAGGCTCCGGAGGAAATGAAACCGAAATCGATTCTACTCGCAAAAAAAAGCCGGCATTACGCCGGCGAAGACTCACTACGAGGGTAAATCCGGGATCGTGGCGTCAGCGCATCAGCTTGCCGCTCTTGCTGACGATGGTCACTTCCGCGAAGCGCGAGCCGAGGCGGCTGCCCGGCGCGTAATTGACGACGAAACCACCGGCGTCGTATTCGCGCAGCGACTCCAGCGCCGCCACCAGCTTCTCGCGCGTCGGCTGCACGCCGGCGCGGCGCAGCGCCTCGACCATGACCTTGGCGGCGACGAAGCCCTCCAGCGTCGTATAGGTGACGCCGGCCGCGGGCAGCAGCGCCGCCGGCAGCTGACGCATCTCGCGCACCACCGGTGCCGTCGCGTTCTCCGGGAAGGGCACGACCTGCGAGATGGCGATGCCGGCAGCGGCGGCGCCGAGCTCGGCGTGCAGCGCCTTGAGGCCGACCACCGACAGTGCGAAGAACTGCGGCACGCGGCCGGCGGCACGCATCTGCTGGACGAAGGCGGCGGTCGGCTTGTAGGTGCTGACCATCACCACCGCCTGCGGGTCGGCGGCGCCGATCGCGCGCACCGCCTCGCCGACGTCGTTCCTGGTCTTGTCGTAGACGCCGGTCGCCGCGACCTGCAGCCGGCGCCTCGCCAGCGCCGCCTCGACGCCGGCGAGGCCGGCCTTGCCGAAGGCGTCGTCCTGGTAGAAGACGGCGATGCGGTTGATGCCGAGCGTGGTCAGCTGGTCGACGATCTTCTCGGTCTCGTCGCCGTAGCTCGCGCGCAGCCAGAAGGTGGTCGGCGACGGCTGTGCGCGCAGGCCGTCGGCGCCGGTATAGGGCGCCAGCGACGGCACCCCGCGCTCGTTGACCAGCGGCAGCAGCGCCGCGTAGTTGGCGCTGCCGAACATCCCGAAGAAGGCGAAGACGTCGTGCTCGTCGAGCAGCTTCTTCGCATTGTCGACGCTGCGGTCGACGACGTAGCCGTCATCCAGCGTCAGCAGCTCGATGCGCCGGCCGTGCACGCCGCCCTTGCCGTTGATCCACTTGAAGTAGGCCAGCGCGCCGTCGCGGTATTCGGTGCCGAGTTCGGTCAGCGGGCCGGACAGCGGCAGCGACTGGCCGAGCTTGATCGCGCCGCCCGGCTGCGCCGCGGCGAGCGTCGCGACGAGCAGGGCCAGCGATGCCAGCGCCCTTGCCAGGACGCGATGCAGGTGCTTCATGGACTGTCTCCTCCGGTAAGGCAGCCTGCCGCGCAACGAGGCGCAGGGCGGGGCTCGCTTCGTGGCGCCTCCCGGTCTGCGCCGGATTGAGGACTGCATATGGGACTCTAGGGCGTCGCCGGCGGCGAGTCTGTCGCCGGAAGGACAATTGCACCGTATGGCCGGCACGAACGAACCGCGCACCGAAAAAAAGCGGCCGGCATAAGCCGGCCGAGTCATTGACGAGGGCGATTGCTGTCCGCCTTCGTCCTTACATGCTCCTGCGGTACTGCCCGCCGACTTCGTAGAGCGTCGACGTGATCTGGCCGAGCGAGCAGCAGCGCACCGCGTCGACGAGCACGGCGAAGACGTTGCCGTCGGCGATCACCGTGTCGCGCAGCTTCTGCAGCATCGGGCCGCTCTCGGCCGCGTGGCGCTGCTGGAATTCGCGCAGGCGCTGGATCTGCGACTGCTTCTCGTCCTCGGTCGAGCGCGCCAGCTCGATCTCGACCTGGGCGTCGCCCTTCGGGTTGCGGAAGGTGTTCACGCCGATGATCGGGTACGAGCCGTCGTGTTTCTTGTGCTCGTAGTAGAGCGACTCCTCCTGGATCTTGCCGCGCTGGTAGCCGGTCTCCATCGCGCCGAGCACGCCGCCGCGGGCGGCGATCGCCTCGAACTCCTTCAACACCGCCTCTTCGACGAGGTCGGTCAGCTCGTCGAAGACGAAGGCGCCCTGGTTCGGGTTCTCGTTCTTGGCGACGCCCCACTCGCGGTTGATGATCAGCTGGATCGCCATCGCGCGGCGCACCGACTCGTCGGTCGGCGTCGTGATCGCCTCGTCGTAGGCGTTGGTGTGCAGCGAGTTGCAGTTGTCGTAGATCGCGATCAGCGCCTGCAGCGTCGTGCGGATGTCGTTGAAGTCCATCTCCTGCGCGTGCAGCGAACGGCCCGAGGTCTGGATGTGGTACTTCAGCTTCTGGCTGCGCTCGTTGGCGCCGTACTTGTTCTTCATCGCCACCGCCCAGATGCGGCGCGCGACGCGGCCGATCACCGAGTACTCGGGGTCCATGCCGTTCGAGAAGAAGAACGACAGGTTCGGCGCGAAGTCGTCGATGTGCATGCCGCGCGCGAGGTAGGCTTCGACGTAGGTGAAGCCGTTGGCGAGCGTGAAGGCGAGCTGCGAGATCGGGTTCGCGCCGGCCTCGGCGATGTGGTAGCCGGAGATCGACACCGAGTAGAAGTTCTTGACGTCGTGATGGACGAAGAACTCCTGGATGTCGCCCATCATCTTCAGCGCGAACTCGGTCGAGAAGATGCAGGTGTTCTGGCCCTGATCTTCCTTCAGGATGTCGGCCTGCACGGTACCGCGCACGCTGGAGAGCACCCACTCGCGGATCTTCTGCGCCTCGTCCTCGGTCGGCTCGCGGCCGTTGTCGGCCTTGAACTTGGCGACCTGCTGCTCGATCGCGGTGTTGAAGAAGCAGGCGAGGATGATCGGCGCCGGGCCGTTGATCGTCATCGACACCGAGGTCGTCGGGCAGCACAGGTCGAAGCCGTCGTAGAGCACCTTCATGTCGTCGAGCGTGGCGATCGAGACGCCGGAGTTGCCGATCTTGCCGTAGATGTCCGGGCGCTCGTCGGGGTCGCAGCCGTACAGCGTCACCGAGTCGAAGGCGGTCGACAGGCGGTGCGCCGGCATGCCCTCGGAAACCTTCTTGAAGCGGCGGTTGGTGCGGAAGGCGTCACCCTCGCCGGCGAACATCCGGGTCGGGTCCTCGTTCTCGCGCTTGAAGGCGAAGACGCCGGCGGTATAGGGGAAGGAACCGGGAACGTTCTCCTTCATCAGGAAGCGCAACACCTCACCGTCGTCCTTGAAGGTCGGCAGCACCACCTTGCGGATCTTGGTGCCGGACAGCGACTCGGAGACGAGCCTGGTGCGGATCTCCTTGTCGCGGATCTTCACCACGTACTCGTCGCCGCTGTAGGCCTTGACCGTGTCCGGCCACATGTCGAGCAGCTTCTTCGCCTTCGGGTCGAGCTGGCCGTCCTTCCAGGCGATCAGCTCGTCGAAGTCCTTGGCCGGTTTCTCGCAGCCTTCGAAGATGGTCTTCGCGGTCTTCAGCGACTGGCGCTCGCGGGCGATGATCGCCTGCTGCTCGGTGTGCGCGTGGTAGCTGCGCACGGTCTCGGCAATCTCGGCCAGGTAGCGCACGCGCTTGGTCGGCACGATCGCGCGCGAGCCCGACGAGTGCTTGACCGTCACCGTCGGCAGCTTGCCCGGCTGCAGCGTCAGGCCGAACTCGGTCAGCTTCGGCACCAGCGCCTGGTACAGCGCGGTGACGCCGTCGTCGTTGAAGCGCGCGGCCTGCGTGCCGAACACCGGCATCTCGTCGGCCGGCGTCGTGAACAGTTCGCGGTTGCGCTGGTATTGCTTGCGCACATCGCGCAGCGCGTCCTCGGCGCCCTTGCGGTCGAACTTGTTGATCGCGACGAAGTCGGCGAAGTCGAGCATGTCGATCTTCTCCAGCTGCGACGCGGCGCCGAACTCCGGGGTCATCACGTACAGCGAGGCGTCGACGAAGGGCACGATCGCCGCGTCGCCCTGGCCGATGCCGGAGGTCTCGACGATCACCAGATCGAAGCCGGACAGCTTGCAGGCGGCGATCACCTCGGGCAGCGCCGCGGAGATCTCGGAGCCGGTGTCGCGCGTCGCCAGCGAGCGCATGTAGATGTTCGGGTGCTCGATCGCGTTCATGCGGATGCGGTCGCCGAGCAGCGCGCCGCCGGTGCGCTTCCTGGACGGGTCGATCGAGACGATGGCGATCTTCAGCGTGTCGCCCTGGTCGAGGCGGAAGCGGCGCACCAGCTCGTCGGTGAGCGAGGACTTGCCGGCGCCGCCGGTGCCGGTGATGCCGAGCACCGGGGTCTTCGCCTCGGCGGCGGCCTTGAGCAGGTCCTTCCTGACGTTCTCGCCATAGACGCCGTTCTCCAGCCCGGTGATCACCTGCGCCAGCGCCCGGCGCTCGCCCGAACGCAGCACGTCGAGCACCTGGTCGGCGGCCGGCACGGTGGTGCCGAGGTCGACGTCGCACTGCGAGACGATGTCGTTGATCATGCCCTGCAGGCCCATCGCCTGGCCATCTTCCGGAGAGTAGATGCGGTTCACGCCGTAGGCGTGCAGTTCCTTGATCTCGGCCGGCACGATGACGCCGCCGCCGCCGCCAAAGACCTTGATATTGGCGCCGCCGCCAGCCTTCAAGAGGTCGATCATGTACTTGAAGAACTCGACGTGGCCGCCCTGGTACGAGGTGATCGCGATGCCCTGCACGTCCTCCTGCAGCGCAGCGTTCACGATCTCCTGCACCGAGCGATTGTGGCCGAGGTGGATCACCTCGGCGCCGGTCGCCTGCAGGATGCGGCGCATGATGTTGATCGACGCGTCGTGTCCGTCGAACAGCGAGGCGGCGCTGACGAAGCGCACCTTGTTCTTCGGCTTGTACGGGCTGATCTTCTTGGCGATGGACAGGTCGGTCATGGCAGGACTCCGAAAGCGAATAATTCAGTTCAGGCGTGCCCCGAGGGCACTTCTTCGCGACGTGCTCGCGCACGTCGCTCAGGCGCCGAAGGTCTCCGGCATCTGCAGCGCAACCACTTCGCCGCGGGCGGTGGCGACGCCTTCAGCATAGACGGTCGCCTCGACGACGACCTTGCGCCCCTTGATCTCCTTCACGCGGCCGCGGATCGTGAGCTCAGGCCCGAGCGGCGTCGGCTTCAGGTAGGAGACGTTCAGCGCGCCGGTGACGAAGCGCAGCGGCGGCTCGCTGCCCATTTCGCGTCCCTCGGCGCGATAGGTCGCGGCGGCGGCGGTGCCGGTGCAATGGCAGTCGATCAGCGAGGCAAGCAGGCCGCCGTAGACGAAGCCGGGAACCGCCGTGTGGTACGGCTCGGGGGTGAAACGGGTGACGGTTTCCTCGCCGTCCCAGAAGGTGCGGATGCGGTGGCCGTGCAAGTTCCGGCTGCCGCAGCCGTAGCAGTGCGAGAGGTTTTCCGGGTAGTAGTCCTGAAAGGCTTTCATGCGCGTACGGGCCGTGCGGATTGATCACCCGCTGCATGCTACGCCGCCCCCCTGCGCCCCACCAGTGCGAAAGAAACCCAATTTCGTGCAAAATACGCCAAATGTAAAGGCAGCGACAATTCGCAGAAAATACAGACAAACGGTGGAATTCGGGAAGAACATTGCAAAGCCCGCCAGCACGCGCGGCACGGTGGCGCCCGCCTTCGTCCGCGGCATGCTTGCCGGCGCCGCACACACCGGCCACGACCCGGCGGCGCTGCTCGCCGCCGTCGGCATCGCCGCCGACTGCCTCGCCGACGACGCCGCCCGTATTCCGCTCGCCGACTACGCGGCGCTCTACAACCACGTGAACGCGGTGCTCGACGACGAGGCCTTCGGCCTCTTCGCGGCGCCGATGCGCGTCGGTTGCTTCGAATTCCTGTGCCGGGCGACGATCACCGCACCGCAGCTCGGCGAGGCGCTGGCGCGGGCGATCCGCTTCCTGCGCGCGCTGCTGCCGGACATGGAGATCGGCATCGTCCGCGACGGCGACAGCGCACTGCTGACGATCGCCGAGGGACAGCCGCTCGTCGTTGGCCGGGTGTTCGCCTACGAATGGCTGCTGCGCCTGTTGCACGGTCTCTCGTGCTGGCTGGTCGGCCGCGGCATCGCGCTCGACGCCGTCGACTTTCCCTATCCGCGGCCGGCGCACGCCGACGACTACGCGCAGATCTACACCGCCAACAGCCGCTTCGACGCGCCGCGGCTGGCCGCGCGCATCGCCGGCAACCTGCTCGAACTGCCGATCCGCCGCGACGAGGCGGCGCTGCAGCGCTTCCTCGACGGCGCGCCGGGCAAGCTGACGATGCTTTACCGCAACGACCGCGAGTTGGTCATGCGCGTCCGCGACCACCTGCGCGCGGCGCTGCCGGAGGTGCCCGAGCTCGAGGCGACGGCGGCAGCACTGAGGCTGACGCCGCGTACGCTGAACCGGCGGCTGGAAGAGGAAGGCTCGAGCTTCCGCGCGATCAAGGACGCGCTGCGCCGCGACCTGGCGCTGTCGCGCATCGCCAAGACCGCGCAGCCGGTCGCCGACCTCGCTGCCGACCTCGGCTACGCCGACCCGTCGGCCTTCTACCGCGCCTTCGTCGGCTGGACCGGCGTCTCGCCGAGTGCCTACCGGCGCCGGCTGCGCGACGGCTGACGCGGCGGGACGGCCGAAAAATAGTGCTTGTGCTTCCGCCGACAAGCCCGCATACTGCGCGCCACGGGTTTTATCAAGCAGTGCAACAGCGGCTCAACGCCGTGCCTCGTTTCAGCGGTACTCCAGTTTGGCAGCTCTCCCGTCTTGATTCTCGTAGTCCCGGACATTCGTCCGATTTTCATTTGTTTTAAGGAAAGCTATCAAAATGGCAAACGGTACCGTCAAGTGGTTCAACGACGCTAAAGGTTTTGGTTTCATCACCCCGGCCGACGGTGGCGAGGATCTCTTCGCTCACTTCTCCGCGATTCAGGGCAACGGCTTCAAGTCGCTGCAGGAAAACCAGAAGGTGACCTTCGATGTCGTCACCGGCCCGAAGGGTAAGCAAGCCGCCAACATCCGCCCGGCCGAATAAGCCGCGCGCACTGGCGCAACACGAAGAGCCCGGGACATCCCGGGCTTTTTTGTTTTCTGCGGCTGCTAAACTCGGGAGAGAAACTTTCCGGGGATTGATCATGAGCAGCCACGACGAGCACCACTCCGCCGCACCGGTCACCGGCGTCGGCATCCCGCGGCGCGACGCCTTCGATCCGGCCGCCTTCGAGCGCGCGATCGGCGACCTCCTCGCCGCCTGCGGCATCGCCCCCGACGCGACGCACATGGGCCGCACCGCGCAGCGCGTGCGCGAGCTGTGGCAGAAGCGGCTGCTCGGCGGCTACGACCTGGATCCGGCGGCGGCGCT
Organism: Azospira restricta; assembly: GCF_016858125.1. Classification (NCBI taxonomy): domain Bacteria; kingdom Pseudomonadati; phylum Pseudomonadota; class Betaproteobacteria; order Rhodocyclales; family Rhodocyclaceae; genus Azospira; species Azospira restricta. The sequence goes on along the minus strand of NZ_CP064781.1, from coordinate 1,203,253 downwards.
CGGCGACGGCTTCGCCGACCCGCGCGCGGACATGGTGGTGATCCGCGGCATCGCCGTGCACGGCGTCTGCCCGCACCACCTGGTGCCCTTCCGCGGCGTCGCCCACGTCGCCTACCTGCCCGGCGGCCGCCTGCACGGCTTCGGCCGCATCGCGCGCATGGTCGACGCGATCGGCCACCGCTTCACCTACCAGGAATGGATGACGCGCGACATCGCCGACGCGCTGGTCCGCCACGGCCGCGCCGCCGGCGCCGCTTGCATCGTCGAGGCCGAGCAGCTGTGCCTGCTGCTCGGCGAGGACCGCCGTGGCGACGAGCGCGTGGTGACGCAGGCCTTCGCCGGCACCTTCACCGACTCGGCGCAGTTGCGCAACGAATTCCTGCAAGCCCTGCGGACGGGAGCCAGCTGATCCGACGGACGCCCGCCGCGGCCGACGCGCTCAGCGGGCGTAGTTGAGCAGCCCCGCTTTCAGCTCGAGCAGGTCGAGACGCTCGAAGCGCAGCAGCCGGCCCTCGCGCAGCAGGCCCTCGAGGCGGATGACGCAGGTCTCCGGCGAGCGCCGGATGACGATGCCCTTGATCGTGTAGTGGCGCTCGCCTTCGCCGAGGTCGATATCGAGCGTGACGCCGTCGCCGGGCCCCATCTCCGGCAGCGCCGTCTCGCGGTCGCGGACGCGGATGCGGATCGCCTCGTCGGACATGTCGACGATCGTGCACGGCCCGCTCAGGCGGCCGCCGGCGACCGACACCGTCACCGGCGCGCAGGTTCTGGCGCGGGCCTTGCGACGCTGGTCGGTGACGGCCAGCGTGCTCCACTCGGGGGTGAGCAGGATCATCTTCGACTGCGCGTAGGGGCCGTCGGCCATCACGACCTGCTTGACGACCTCGGTATCCACCGTCGACACGCCCTTGGCACCGGCATTGGACACCAGCGAGATGTAGTTGCCCTTGTTGAACTGGCGGCCGCGGCCGATCAGCGCGCGACGGAAGTAGTCGAGCGTCATTTCCAGGTCGGAGGTGTCGGGCACCAGCAGCTGGAACAGGCGGAGGTCGGCGACCGGCGTCAGTTCGCCGTGCCGGCCGGACTTGAACGCCGCCGGGTAGCCGCGCGCGTCGCGCTCGATCGCCTCGCCGGAATAGACGAATTCGCCGTTCAGGCAGTAGGCCACGATCAGCGTGTCGAAGACGATTTCCTTCTTGAACTCGGGGTAGTAGCGCAGCTTCTTGCCGATCGGGAAGAATTCGATCAGCGTCTTCAGCCGCTCGACGTCGAGCGGCTTCGCCGACGGTGCCGCCGGCTGCCGTTCGCGCCCGGCATCCGCTCCGAAACTGCCCAGAATCGATTTCAGCACCGCCCGTCCTCCCTCGCCCCGTCGCGCTGCAGCATCCCTCCCGGGAGGCCGCCCGGGAGCGCTAGCCTGGAGGTTACTCCACCGTCACCGACTTCGCCAGATTGCGCGGCTTGTCGACGTCGGTGCCCTTGACCAGCGCCACGTGGTAGGAGAGCAGCTGCAGCGGCACGACGTGCAGCAGCGCCGACAGCGCGCCGTAGTGCTCGGGCAGGCGCAGCACGTGCACACCCTCGGAGTCGGCGATCTCGGAGTCGGCGTCGGCGAAGACGAACAGTTCGCCGCCGCGCGCGCGCACTTCCTGCAGGTTGGATTTCAGCTTCTCCAGCAGCGCGTCGTTCGGCGCCACGGCGATCACCGGCATCTCCTTGTCCACCAGCGCCAGCGGGCCGTGCTTCAGTTCGCCGGCCGGGTAGGCCTCGGCGTGGATGTAGGAGATTTCCTTGAGCTTGAGCGCCCCTTCGAGGGCGATCGGGTAATGCCGGCCGCGGCCGAGGAACAGCGTATGCTGCTTGGCGCCGAACAGCTGCGCCCAGGTCTTGATCGCCGGCTCCAGCGCGAGCACGGCCTGCACCGCGGCGGGCACGTGGCGCAGCGCCTGCAGCTCGCGCGCCTCGGCCGCGGCATCGAGGCGGCCGCGCAGCTTGGCCATGACCAGCGTCAGCAGGTAGAGCGCGGCCAGCTGCGTGGTGAAGGCCTTGGTCGAGGCGACCCCGATCTCGGGGCCGGCGCGGGTAATGAAGCGCAGCGCCGTCTCGCGCACCAGCGACGATTCCGGCACGTTGCAGACGGCCAGCGTGCGCCGCATGCCGAGCGCCTTGGCGTGCTGCAGCGCAGCCAGCGTGTCGGCGGTCTCGCCGGACTGCGAGATGGTCACGACCAGCGTTTCCGGATCCGGCACCGACTCGCGGTAGCGGTACTCGCTGGCGATCTCGACCGCACACGGGATGCCGGCGATCGCCTCCAGCCAGTAGCGGGCGACCAGCCCGGCATGCCAGCTGGTGCCGCAGGCGAGAATCAGCACCTGGCGCACGCCCTTCAGCAGCCCCTCGGCGTCGGCACCGAAGAGGCCCGGCTGCAGCGACTTGGCGGCACCGACCATTTCCAGCGTGTTGGCCAGCGCATCGGGCTGCTCGAAGATTTCCTTCTGCATGTAGTGGTCGTAGGTGCCGAGCTCGACCGCATCGGCCGAGAGCTGCGATTCGATCACCGCGCGCTCGACCGACGTGCCGTCGATGCGGGCGATGCGCACGCCGTCGCGGCGGAGCTCGGCGCAGTCGCCGTTCTCGAGATAGACCATGCGCCGCGTCACCTGCAGCAGCGCCGACGCGTCGGACGCCGCGTAGTGGCCGTCGTCGGCGAGGCCGAGCAGCAGCGGCGAGCCTTCGCGGGCGACGATCACGCAGCTGGGATCATCCTCGCGCATCACCGCCAGCGCGTAGGCGCCGTGCAGCTCGGCAAGCGCGGCGCGCACTGCGGCGAACAGGTCCGGTACGCTGCGCAGCTTCTTCTCGACGAGGTGGGCGACCACTTCGGTGTCGGTGTCCGACGTGAACACGTAGCCGTCGGCCTTCAGCTGCTCGCGCAGCGTCTCGTGGTTCTCGATGATGCCGTTATGCACCACCGCGAGGCCGCCGGAAACGTGCGGATGCGCGTTGCGCTCCGACGGCACGCCGTGCGTCGCCCAGCGCGTGTGGGCGATGCCGGTCGCCCCTTCGGTCGCGCCGGCGTCGGCCTGTGCCGCCAGCTCGGCGACGCGGCCGACCGCACGCAGGCGGTGCAGGCCGCCGTTCAACACGGCCAGCCCGGCCGAGTCGTAGCCGCGGTATTCGAGCTTGCGCAGGCCTTCGAGGAGAACGGGAACGATGTTGCGGTTCGCGACCGCGGCGACGATGCCACACATGGATCAGCTCACTTTTTCGGTTGCTTGACGGGGCGCTGCCAGCCGGACAGGCTGACCTGCTTGGCGCGCGAGACGGTCAGCGTCTCCGGCGGCGCATCCTTGGTCAGCGTCGTGCCGGCGCCGAGCGTGGCGCCGCGGCCGACGGTGACCGGCGCCACCAGCTGGGTGTCGGAGCCGATGAAGGCATCGTCCTCGATCACCGTCAGGTGCTTGTTGGCGCCGTCGTAATTGCAGGTGATGGTGCCGGCGCCGATGTTCACGCGCTGACCGACGCGGGCGTCGCCGACGTAGGCGAGATGGTTGGCCTTCGACTGCGCGGCGATGGTGCTGTTCTTCACTTCGACGAAGTTGCCGATGTGCACCTCGGGGCCGAGTTCGGCGCCGGGTCGCAGCCGCGCATACGGGCCGACGACGCAGTCCGGGCCGACGATGGCATCCTCGAGATGGCTGAAGGCGGCGATGCGTGCGCCGGCGCCGATGCTGACGTTCTTCAATACGCAGTGGGGGCCGATGTCGACGGCGTCGGCCAGTTCGACGCGGCCTTCGAACACGCAATTGACGTCGATCGCGACGTCGCGACCGCAGGACAGCTCGCCGCGTACGTCGAGGCGCGCCGGATCGGCGAGGCGGACGCCGGCCTCGAGCAGCTGCTGCGCAAGCCGCCGCTGCTGGATGCGCTCCAGTTCGGCGAGCTGCACCTTGCTGTTGACGCCGAGCACCTCCCACTCGCCCTGCGGCTGCACGGCGACGACCGGCACCCCCTCGGCGACGGCGGCGGCGATGACGTCGGTCAGGTAATACTCGCCCTGCGCGTTGTCGTTCGACAGCCCGGTCAGCCAGCCGGCGAGGCGCGCGGTCGGGATTGCCATGATGCCGGTGTTCACCTCGCGAATGGCGCGCTCCTCCGGCGTCGCATCCTTCTGCTCGACGATGCGCACGACGCGGCCGCCGGCGTCGCGGACGATACGGCCGTAGCCGGTCGGGTCGGCGAGCTCGACGGTGAGCACGGCCAGCCCGTCGCGCGCGGCGTGCAGCAGACGGCGCAGGGTCTCCGCCTGCGTCAACGGCACGTCACCGTAGAGCACCAGCGTCACGCCGTCGCCGCCGAGCTGAGGCAGCGCCTGCTGCACGGCATGGCCGGTGCCGAGCTGCGGCGACTGCAGCGCCCAGCCGAGGTCGGCGTCGGGCAGCGCGGCGCGGACGGCATCGCCGCCGTGGCCATAGACGATGCACAGGGCGGCCGGCTGCAGCGCGCGCGCGGTGTCGATCACGTGCCGCAGCAGCGGCTTGCCGGCGACCGGATGCAGCACCTTCGGCAGATTGGAATGCATGCGCTTGCCCTGGCCGGCAGCGAGGATGACAACGTTGAGGTTCATGACGTATACGGGGAACGGTTGCGGGCGGCGCCGCTCAGCGCCGCGCCGCAGAACGGGGAGGCGTCGCCGTCAGGCGGTCTTGCGCTCTCCCTGCGACAGGATTTCGCCGAGCATCTGCTTGCCCTTCGGCGAGACGTACCAGTGCAGCACGTTCTTGTCGCTGATCCGGGTTTCGATGATGCCGAGGCTCTTGAGCACGGTCAGGCGGTTGCTGACCAAGTCGCGCCCGAGGCCGGTCTTGTCGGTGAGGCCGACGAGGTTGCCGTAGACGTAATTCTCCTCGGCGATCGCGCGCAGGATCTCGACGTCGTTGTAGGACAGCGACTCCTTCGCCGGCTCCACCTTGGCGACCGGTTCCAGCGGCACCGCCGCCGGCTCCTCGCGGACGGCGACCGGCACCTCGCCCTGCTGCTGCTTCAGCTGGCCGACCTCGCGCTTGACCTGGTCGAGCTGCGCCAGCAGCTTGTTGGCGGCGTTTTCGAACAGGCGGCGGGAGGCGACCACGTAGATCAGGCAAAAGCCGGCGAAAACGAAGAAGTCCACCGGCCGGGTACGCGCCGCCTCGAGCAGGTTGCTCGAGATCATGTTCAGGAACAGCGGCACGGTCAGCGCGGCGATGACGCCGAGGACCGCGTACTTGAGGCCGTCGCGCGAGGAAAGCTCGCCCTGGCGATCGGAAAGAAAGTAGTTGGCGACGCCGCCGAGGATGCCGGTCAGGATCATGATGCCGAGCACCATCAGCATGTAGCCGTCGAGGCCGCCGACCATCCCGGTCACCTGCAAGGACTTCTGCAATTCCGTATTCATATGGACCTCCCGGCCAGAGTATGCGTAACTATGCCACAAGGGCGTCTGCCGAAAAAGAAAAAACCCCGCAACGGCAAGGCCGGCACGGGGTTTTCGCGGTCGCTGCCGGCAGCGGTCAGCGCGGCAGTTCCGATTTCCCCATCAGGAAGGCGTCGACCTCGCGCGCGCACTGGCGCCCCTCACGGATCGCCCACACCACCAGCGACTGGCCGCGGCGCACGTCGCCGGCGGCGAAGACCTTGGCAACGCTGGTCGCGTAGCAGCCGGTGCCGTCGGTGGTCGCCTTGGCGTTGCCGCGGCCGTCCTTGGCGACGCCGAAGGCGTCGAGCAGCGACGCCACCGGGTTGGTGAAACCCATCGCCAGGAAGACGACGTCGGCCGGCAGCTCGAACTCGGAGCCGGGCACTTCGCTCATCCTGCCGTCCTTCCAGTCGACGCGGACGGCCTTCAGCGCCTTGATGCCGCCCTTGCCGTCGCCGACCAGTTCCTTGGTCGCCACGGCGAAGTCGCGCGCCACGCCCTCCTCGTGCGACGACGAGGTGCGCAGCTTGATCGGCCAGTACGGCCAGGTCAGCGCCTTGTTCTCGTGTTCGGGCGGCATCGGCATCAGCTCGAACTGGGTCACCGATGCGGCGCCGTGGCGGTTCGAGGTGCCGACGCAGTCGGAGCCGGTATCGCCGCCGCCGATGACGATGACGTGCTTGCCCTTGACGTTGATCGGGTTGGCACCGTCGCCGGCGACTTCCTTGTTCTGCGGGATCAGGAACTCGAGCGCGGCATGGGTGCCCTTCAGCTCGCGGCCCGGGATCGGCAGGTCGCGCGGCACTTCGGCGCCGGCGGCGAGGATCACCGCATCGAAGTCCTTCTGCAGTTGTTCGGCGCTGACGACCTCGGTCGCGTCGCTGATGATGCCCTTGGGCATGTCTTTCGAGCCGACGACGACCTGGGTGCGGAAGGTGACGCCCTCGGCCTCCATCTGCTGCAGGCGGCGGTCGATGACCGACTTGTCCAGCTTGAAGTCGGGGATGCCGTAGCGCAACAGGCCGCCGATGCGGCTGTTCTTCTCGAACACCGTCACCGCGTGGCCGGCGCGCGCCAGCTGCTGCGCGGCAGCGAGGCCGGCCGGGCCGGAACCGACGACGGCAACCCTCTTGCCGGTCTTCTGCGCCGCCGGTTGCGGCACGACCCAGCCGTTCTCCCAGGCCTTGTCGATGATGTAGTGCTCGATCGACTTGATGCCCACCGGCTCGACGTTGATGCCGAGCGTGCAGGCAGCCTCGCACGGTGCCGGGCAGATACGGCCGGTGAACTCCGGGAAGTTGTTGGTCGAATGCAGCACTTCCAGCGCCTGCCGGACATTGCCGTGATAGACCAGATCGTTCCAGTCCGGAATGATGTTGTTCACCGGGCAGCCGGTATTGCAGAACGGGATGCCGCAGTCCATGCAGCGCGCGCCCTGCACCTTGGCGTCGTCGTCAGACAGGTGCGCGACGAACTCCTTGTAGTGCTTGACGCGCTTTTCGACGGGTTCATACGCCTCGGAGAGGCGCTGGAATTCGAGGAATCCGGTTGGCTTTCCCATTTCAGGCTGCTTCCTTCTGCTGCTGCGCGGCCATTTCGGTCAGCGCGCGCTTGTACTCGTGCGGATAGACTTTGACGAACTTGTCGCGGAACACGTCCCACTTGGCGAGGATGGCCTTCGCCGTCGCGCTGCCGGTGAACTCGGCGTGGCGGGCGATCAGGTCCTTCAGCTGCTCCTCGTCGGAGAGGCCGCGGTGCAGCGGCTCGCCGTGCTGCTTGGCGGCCGGCAGCACCTTCTCGAGCGCAACCTGGGCGAGGTTGCAGCGGTCCTTGAACGAGCCGTCCTCGTCGAGCACATAGGCGATGCCGCCCGACATGCCGGCAGCGAAGTTACGGCCGGTGCCGCCGAGAACGACGACGGTGCCGCCGGTCATGTACTCGCAACCATGGTCGCCGACGCCTTCGACGACGGCAGTGCCGCCCGAGTTGCGCACGCAGAAACGCTCGCCGCCGACACCGGCGAAGAACGATTCGCCGGCGATCGCGCCATACATGACGGTGTTGCCGACGATGATATTCTGCGTCGTCTGGCCGCGGAAATCGGGTGCCGGCTTGATCACGATGCGGCCGCCGGAAAGACCCTTGCCGACGTAGTCGTTGCCCTCGCCGGTCAGCTCGAGCGTGACGCCCTTCGCCAGGAAGGCGCCGAAGCTCTGGCCGGCGGTGCCGGTCAGCTTGACGTGGATGGTGCCGTCGGGCAGGCCGGCATGGCCGTAGCGCTTGGCGACCTCGCCCGAGAGCATGGTGCCGGCGGTGCGGTTCACGTTCTTGATCGGCAGCTCGATGGTGACCTTCTCGCCCTTTTCCAGCGCCGGCTTGGCGAGCTCGATGAACTTCAGGTCGAGCGCCTTGCTGAGACCGTGGTCCTGCGTCTCGGCGTGCAGTCGCGGCACGCTGGCCGGAACCTGCGGCTGGTAGAAGATCTTCGAGAAGTCGAGGCCCTTCGCCTTCCAGTGCTCGATGCCGGCGCGCATGTCGAGCAGGTCCGAGCGACCGATCAGGTCGTCGAACTTGCGGATGCCGAGCTGGGCCATAATTTCGCGCACTTCCTCCGCGACGAAGAAGAAGTAGTTCACGACGTGCTCGGGCTGGCCGGAGAAACGCTTGCGGAGCACCGGGTCCTGCGTCGCGACGCCGACCGGGCAGGTGTTCAGGTGGCATTTGCGCATCATGATGCAGCCTTCGACGACCAGCGGCGCGGTGGCGAAGCCGAACTCGTCGGCGCCGAGCAGCGCGCCGATGACGACGTCGCGGCCGGTCTTCATCTGGCCGTCGACCTGCACGCGGATGCGGCCGCGCAGCTGGTTCAGCACCAGCGTCTGCTGCGTCTCGGCAAGGCCCAGCTCCCACGGCGTACCGGCGTGCTTGATCGACGACAAGGGCGATGCCCCGGTGCCGCCGTCGTAGCCGGCGATGACGACGTGGTCGGCCTTGGCCTTGGAGACGCCGGCGGCGACGGTGCCGACGCCGACCTCGGAGACCAGCTTGACCGAGATCGACGCCGACGGATTGGCGTTCTTCAGGTCGTGGATCAGCTGCGCCAGATCCTCGATCGAGTAGATGTCGTGGTGCGGCGGCGGCGAGATCAGGCCGACGCCCGGCACCGAGTGGCGGAGGAAACCGATGTACTCGGAGACCTTGTGGCCGGGCAGCTGGCCGCCTTCGCCGGGCTTCGCGCCCTGCGCCATCTTGATCTGGATCTGGTCGGCGTTGACCAGGTACTCGGTGGTGACGCCGAAGCGGCCCGAAGCGACCTGCTTGATCGCCGAGCGCAGCGAGTCGCCGTCCTGCATCTGGTAGTCGCGTTCGATACGCGTCTTGCCGACGATGTCGGAAAGCATCGTGCCGCCCTTGACCGGGGCGAAACGCTTGGCATCCTCGCCGCCTTCGCCGGTGTTCGACTTGCCGCCGATGCGGTTCATCGCGATCGCCAGCGCGGTGTGCGCCTCGGTCGAGATCGAGCCGAGCGACATCGCGCCGGTGGCAAAGCGCTTGACGATTTCCTTCGCCGGCTCGACCTCGTCGAGCGGTACCGGCGGCATCGCCGCCGCCTTGAACTCGAACAGGCCGCGCAGCGTCAGGTGACGCTTCGACTGGTCGTTGATGATCGCCGCGTATTCCTTGTAGGTCGAGGCGTTGTTGGCGCGCGTCGCGTGCTGCAGCTTGGCGATCGCATCCGGCGTCCACACGTGGTCCTCGCCGCGCACGCGGTAGGCGTACTCGCCGCCGGCCTCGAGCATGTCGGCCAGCACCGGGTCGGCGCTGAAGGCCTTCTGGTGCGTGCGGATCGCTTCCTCGGCGACTTCGAAGACGCCGATGCCCTCGATGTTCGAAGGCGTGCCGGTGAAGTACTTCTCGACGAAATCCTTCTTCAGGCCGATCGCCTCGAAGATCTGCGAGCCGGTGTAGGACATGTAGGTCGAGATGCCCATCTTGGACATGACCTTCATCAGCCCCTTGCCGATCGCCTTGATGAAGTTCTTCTCGTACTTGGCGGCCTTCTCGGCATCGCCGTGCGCGAAGTCGCACAGCGTCTCCAGCGCGAGATACGGGTGCACGGCTTCGGCGCCGTAGCCGCCGAGCAGCGCGAAGTGGTGCACTTCGCGTGCCGAGCCGGTCTCGACGACGAGGCCGGTCGAGGTGCGCAGGCCTTCCTTGACCAGGTGCTGATGCACCGCCGAGGTGGCGAGCAGCGCCGGGATGGCGACGTGGTCGGCGTCGAGCTTGCGGTCCGAAATGATCAGGATGTTGGCGCCGGAACGCACCGCGTCCTCGGCGTGCGCGACCAGCGACGCCAGGCGCGCCTCGACGCCGTCCTTGCCCCAGGCCACCGGATAGCAGATATCCAGCTCGAACGAGCGGAACTTGCCGCCGGTGTACTTCTCGATGTGGCGGACCTTCTGGATGTCGGCGAAGGACAGCACCGGCTGCGACACTTCCAGGCGGATCGGCGGATTGATGTCGGAGACGTTCAACAGGTTCGGCTTCGGACCGATGAAGGAGACGACCGACATCACCAGTTCCTCGCGGATCGGGTCGATCGGCGGGTTGGTCACCTGCGCGAACAGCTGCTTGAAGTAGTTGTAGAAGACCTTGTCCTTCGCGGACAGCACCGGCAACGCGGCGTCGTTGCCCATCGAGCCGGTGGCTTCCTCGCCGGCGGCGGCCATCGGTTCGAGGATGAACTTGATGTCTTCCTGCGAGTAGCCGAAGGCCTGCTGGCGGTCGAGCAGCGAGGCCTTGGCCTCGTCCTTCGACTCGGTGACGACGGGCAACTCGTCGAGCTTGATGCGGATCTTCTCGATCCACTCGCGGTACGGCTTGGCGTTGGCGAGCGAATCCTTGAGTTCCTTGTCGTCGATGATGCGGCCCTGGTCCATGTCGATCAGGAACATCTTGCCCGGCTGCAGGCGCCACTTCTTGACGATCTTCTTCTCGGGGATCGGCAGCACGCCGGATTCCGAGGCCATGACCACCAGGTCGTCGTCGGTGACCAGATAGCGCGCCGGGCGCAGGCCGTTGCGGTCGAGCGTGGCGCCGATCTGGCGGCCGTCGGTGAAGGCCACAGCGGCCGGACCGTCCCACGGCTCCATCATCGCCGCGTGGTACTCGTAGAAGGCGCGGCGCTTCTCGTCCATCGTCGTGTGCTTTTCCCAGGCTTCCGGGATCATCAGCATCATCGCCTGGGCCATCGAGTAACCGCCCATGACCAGCAGCTCGAGCGCGTTGTCGAACGACGCCGAGTCGGACTGGCCGGGGTAGTGCAGCGGCCAGATCTTGGCCAGGTCGTCGCCGAGGATCGGCGACGAGATCGCCTGCTCGCGCGCCTTGAACCAGTTGACGTTGCCGCGCAGCGTGTTGATCTCGCCGTTGTGCGCGATCATGCGGAACGGGTGGGCGAGGTGCCAGCTGGGGAAGGTGTTGGTCGAGAAGCGCTGGTGCACCAGCGCCAGCGCCGAGACGCAGCGCGGATCCTGCAGGTCGAGGTAGTACTCGCCGACCTGGTCGGCCAGCAGCAGGCCCTTGTAGACGATCGTCCGCGCCGAGAACGAGGCGACGTAGAACTCCTTGCTGTGCTCGAGCTTGAGCGACTTGATGGCGTTCGCCGAGTGGCGGCGGACGACGTAGAGCTTGCGCTCGAGCGCATCGGTGACGAAGACGTCCGGGCCGCGGCCGACGAAGATCTGGCGAATCACCGGCTCGTTCTTCTTGACCGTCGGCGACATCGGCATCGTGCGCGACACCGGCACGTCGCGCCAGCCGAGCAGCACCAGGCCTTCGGCCCTGACCGAGCGCTCGATCTCCTCTTCGCAGGCGACGCGGCTGGCGCTCTCCTGCGGCAGGAAGCACATGCCGACGCCGTATTCGCCGGCCGCCGGCAGGGCGACGCCCTGCTTCGCCATTTCCTCGCGGAAGAAGGTATCGGGAATCTGGATCAGCAGACCGGCACCGTCGCCCATCAGCGGGTCGGCGCCGACGGCGCCGCGGTGATCCAGGTTTTTCAGGATCAGCAGCCCCTGCTCAACGATCGAATGGCTTTTCTGGCCCTTGATGTGGGCCACGAAACCCACGCCGCAGGCGTCGTGTTCGTTGGCGGGGTCGTACAAGCCCTGCCGTTGAGGTACTGCCGGTTCCATCACGCTTGATTCCTTATAAAACAAGGCGCGGCGCGCATCGGAGGACGCGCCAGACGTCAAAAAAGCCGGCGCGGTGCCGGCTTGCGAATTTTAAGGGCGACTGGGGAATATACAGCGAAACCCGTTGGGGTTCAAGATGTTGCGACGCACCAAAGGAGGGCGAGCAGCCGGCGAAACGGTCAGATCTCGCCGACGGCGAACAACCGCCGATGCTCCTTCATCGCGTAGCGGTCGGTCATGCCGGCGACGTAGTCGGCGACGGCGCGCGGCTGGTCGTCGGCGCGCTGGTATTGCGGGGGCAGCAGGCGGGGATCGGCCAGGAACGCGGCGAACAGGTCGCCGATGATCCGCCGCGCCTTGTTGGTCATGCGCAGCACCTGGTAGTGGCGGTAGAGATGGGTCCGCAGGAAGCGCTTGAGCTCGCGGTTCTCCTCCGCCAGCTCGACCGAAAAGGCCGCCAGCGGTGGACAGGCGCGCAAGGCGTCGATGCCGTCCGGGGCGTGCCGGGCGACGTTGTCGGCGGTCGTCCGCACCAGGTCGCAGACCAGGGTGTTGATCATGCGGCGGACCGTTTCGTGGATCAGCCGACGCCCGGCCAGCTCCGGGTACTCGGCCTCGACGACGGCGATGTGGCGGCGGAACAGGCGCACCTCGCGCAACTGGTCGAGCGAGATCAGGCCCGAGCGCAGACCGTCGTCGACGTCGTGGTTGTTGTAGGCGATTTCGTCGGCAAGGTTGCATACCTGCGCCTCCAGCGACGGCTGCCCGCCGACGAGGAAGCGCTCGCCGACGTCGCCGAGCCGGCGCGCATTCTCGAGCGAGCAGTGCTTGACGATGCCCTCGCGCGTTTCGAAGCACAGGTTCAGGCCGTCGAAGGCGGCATAGCGCTCCTCGAGCACGTCGACGATGCGCAGGCTCTGCAGATTGTGCTCGAAGCCGCCGTGCGCGCGCATGCAGTCGTGCAGCGCGTCCTGGCCGGCGTGGCCGAAGGGGGTATGGCCGAGGTCGTGCGCCAGCGCGACGGCCTCGGCGAGATCCTCGTTGAGGCGCAGCGCACGGCAGATGCCGCGCGCGATCTGCGCCACCTCGATGCTGTGCGTCAGCCGCGTGCGAAACAGGTCGCCTTCGTGATTGACGAAAACCTGGGTCTTGTATTCGAGGCGACGAAAGGCCGTCGAATGGACGATGCGGTCGCGGTCGCGCTGGAAATCTGAACGCATCGCCGGCCGCGCCTCGGCATGGCGCCGCCCGCGCGTCGCGGCGTCGTGCGCGGCATAGGGCGCCAGCTCAGGCATCGGACAGGCGCACCTCGATCGCGCGCGCGATCTGCGCGTCGTTCGCGACGTCGCTGACCACGGCCTGGCCGATGGCGCGATAGAGCACCAGCCGCAGGCGCCCGCCCTCGACCTTCTTGTCGTGACGCATCAGGTCGAGGTAGGTATCGACCGGCAGCGCTGCCGCCTCCGTCGGCAGCCGGGCACGGCGGAGCAGGCGCTCGACGCGGGCGACGTCGGCCGCGCCGATCCAGCCCAGCTGCGCGGACAGCTCGGCGGCGATCATCATGCCGGCGGCGACGGCCTCGCCGTGCAGCCACGCGCCGTAGCCGAGCCCGGTTTCGATGGCGTGGCCGAAGGTGTGGCCGAGGTTGAGCAGCGCGCGCTCGCCGCTCTCGCGCTCGTCGGCGGCGACCACCGCCGCCTTGTTGGCACAGGAGCGGTGGATGGCATAGGCCAGCGCCTCCGGCTCGCGCGCCAGCAGGCGCTCGATGTTCTCCTCGAGCCACTCGAGGAAAGGCAGGTCGCGGATCAGGCCGTACTTGACGACTTCGGCAAGCCCGGCCGACAGTTCGCGGTCGGGCAGCGTATTCAGCGTATCGGTATCCGCCAGCACCAGCCGCGGCTGATAGAAGGCGCCGATCATGTTCTTGCCGAGCGGGTGGTTGATCGCGGTCTTGCCGCCGACCGACGAGTCGACCTGCGACAGCAGCGTCGTCGGCACCTGGATGAACGGCATGCCGCGCTGGTAACAGGCGGCAGCGAAGCCGCCCATGTCGCCGATGACGCCACCGCCCAGCGCGACCAGCGTCGTGCTCCGTTCGCAGCGATGGCGAAGCAGCGCATCGAAGACGAGGTTCAGCGTCTCCCAGTTCTTGTACTGCTCGCCATCCGGCAGCACCAGCTCGATCGTGTCGACCCCGGCAGCCTTCAGCGCCGAAGCCAGCCGGCCGAGATAGAGCGGGGCGACGGTCTCGTTGGTGACGAGCATCACCCGCGGCTGGCGCAGCAGCGGACGCACCAGATCGCCGCGGTCGAGCAGCCCGCGGCCGATGTGGATGGGATAGGAGCGCTCGCCAAGTTCGACGGTCAAGGATTGCATAGGTTTTCGTGCTCGCGGGTGAGTAGCTGGACGACGGCCTGCGCGTTGCAGCGATTGCCGTCGACGACGATGTCGGCGACCTCCCGGTAGAAAGGCTCCCGCGCCGCGAGCAGCTCCTGCAGCCGCCGCAGCGGGTCCGCCACCTGTAACAGCGGCCGGTTCCGATCGTGCCGGGTGCGTTCGTAGAGCTGCGCCGGCGACACGTCGAGATAGACGACGAGGCCATGGTCGCGCAACAGGCGGCGGTTCTCCTCGGCGATCACCGCCCCGCCGCCGGTGGCCATGACGACGTTGCGCAGGCCGGTCAGTTCGCGGAGCACCTGCGTTTCACGGCGACGGAACCCCTCCTCCCCCTCGATCTCGAAGATGGTCGGAATCCGCACCCCGGTACGCGCCTCGATCTCGTGGTCGGAGTCGACGAAGCGCCAGCCCAGACGCCTGGCCAGCACCTTGCCGATCGTCGTCTTGCCGGCCCCCATGAGGCCCACCAGATAGATGTTTTCCGCTTTCCCGCTCACCCGCCCATTCTACCGCATCGGAAATGACGAAGGCCGGCATTGCCGGCCCTCGTGCGCACACGTCTTAAAGGAAAATCAACGAATCGTCATCGCGTCAGTGATAATTCTTGGTGTAATAAACACCAGCAGTTCGGTCTTGTCGTCCGTCTTCTGGGAGTTGCGGAACAACCAACCGAGATAAGGAATTTCGCCGAGCACCGGAATGCGGCTGTTTGATTCGCGCAGCTCTTGCTGGTAGATACCGCCGATAACCACGGTGCCGCCGTTTTCGACCAGGACTTCGGTCTTGACGTGCTTGGTATCGATCGCCACACCGGCACCGGTCGTCAAACGAGTGTTGGGCGTGTCCTTATTGACGTCAAGCGTCATCGTGATCTTGCCGTCCGGCGTAATCTGCGGCTTGACCTTGAGCGCCAGATTCGCCTTGCGGAAAGAAACACTCGTGGCACCCGACGACGTCGCCTGCTGGTAGGGAATCTCGACACCCTGCTCGATCAGCGCTTCGACCTGGTCCGCAGTCACCACACGCGGACTCGAAATCACCTTTCCCCTACCGTCGGCTTCCAGCGCACTGACCTCCAGATTCAGGAACTGGGATCTTGCCGAGTTGAATAGCACGAACGACAGCGCCCCTGCCCGACCTGAGCGTGGGTTCGCTGGCAAATTCACGTTCAGACTGTCAGTCAAAAAATTCGGCTGCGTTGAAATCTGTCCTGTCTGAAATCCCGTATTGGCCAAAGACGCCCCGGTCATTACGTTTCCTCTGACGACTCCGTCATTGCCGATCCGGTAGGCAGACTCGTTCGAGCCACCCATGTTCCAGCCCAGACGAACCCCCAGATCCTTGCTGAAGCTATCCGAAGCTTCAACAATTCTCGCCTCGATCAAGACTTGCCGTACCGGGATATCGATTTCTGAAATCAGCCGGCGCAGATCGTCCAATCGTCCCGGCGTATCGCTGACAAACAACTTGTTTGTCCGCTCATCGACGATCACCGACCCTCGCTTGGAAAGCAGCGTCTGATCCTTGTTCTTGAGGAAATCGAAGACGGCTTTCGCCTTGTGGTAGTTGAGCTGGAAACTCTCCGAACGCAGCGGCTCGAGGTCGCCGATCTGCTGCCGCGACTCGAATTCCAGCTTTTCCTTGGTCGCGATCTCTTCGCGCGGTGCGATGAGGATGACGTTTCCGTTCTTGCGCATATCGAGCCCGCGCTGCTGGAGGATGATATCCAGCGCCTGGTCCCACGGCACGTCCTTGAGGATCAAGGTCAAATTGCCAGCGACAGTGTCGCTGACGACGATATTCATGCCGGTGAACTCACCGATCACCTGCAACAGTCGCCGCACGTCGACGTTCTGGAAGTTCAGCGACAGCTTCTCGCCCTGGTAGCCTCCGCGCGACCCCTGGACCAGCTTGTTCGGGTTTTCGATAATCGGCTTCACCTCGATCACGAACTGCGTGTCGGTCTGGTAGGCGTTGTGCTCCCATAGCCCCTTCGGCGTGATCGTCAGACGGGTATTTTCGCCTTGCTGGCTGGCGGTGAAGGAAGTCACCGGCGTCGCAAAGTCGGTAACGTCCATGCGCTTGCGCAGATGCTCCGGGAGCGAGGTCTTCGCGAACTCGACAAGCAGCACCGACCCCTCCTGACGAATGTCGATGCCGGTGCTGGTGTCGCTCAAATCGACGGTCACCCGCGCTTCGCCGTCCTTGCCGCGACGGAATCCGACGTCGCGGATGGCGTGTCCGGAAACGCTGCGCGCCGGAGCAAACTGCGTCACCTGCTGCGCGCCCCCGCCCGCCGCCGACGCCGCCGACGCCGCCGACGGGGACAGCGTAATCAGCAGCGACCGTTCCTCGACACGCAGGTCGTGGACCAGCGGCTGGTTGAGATTGAGCACGACCCGCATTTTCTCCGGGGTCTGCACGAAATTCACGCTGCGCAACCCTCCTTCGTTGAAGGACTGGCTGTTACGCCCGAGGCCATTGTTCGTCGCCGGAAGATCGATGGCCACGCGCGCCGGATTCGCCACGCTGAAGCTCGCCGGCACGCCCGCCAGCGGATCCTTGAACCCCAGCTTGACGACCACCGCCCCCGCCTGCTGGCCGACATTGATCGACTGGATTTCGTTGCCGCTAGCGGAACCCCCCTGGGCCAAGGCCGTGCCAGCGAACAATACGACGCTCACCAGGCAGAGCAACCGGTTAAGCATTTGCTTCATCATCTTCCCTCCTTGGCCTGCAAGTGCAGCGTGCTCGTCCGCTCAACCCAGTCGCCGCCGGGGTCCTGAACAAGTTCGCGCAGATCTATCTCCGTCTCCGAGATCTTGGTGACGACCCCGAAGTTTTGCCCCATGTAGTTGCCGGCCCTCACTTGGTGAAGGGATCCTTCCACCTGCACGATGCCGTGGGTCTGACGGTTTTTCGTAAGCGACCCGACATACTTGATCGACTCCAGCGGATAGGACTCGAGCGGTTCCCTGGGCCGATTGAGATCAGGCTGCAGGCCGCCGCCACCCGCCTGCTTCTGGTCTGCCAGGAGTTTCGACGGCCGGAACGGATCGACCAGCCCCCCGGCGTCATAGGGAACCGGCGAGTACGGCTTGACCTGAGGCAACGGCGGAATCTTCCCTCGAAAATCCTTGGTTTCTTCTTTCATCCACTGCCGCAGCTCGTCCTGGTCCGCACCGGAACAGGAAGCCAGAAGAACGGCAGCCAGCAGAATCCCGGCGTTAGCGCGCGTCATTGTCACCTACCCCTCTTGGCATCCTGCGCAGCCTTCCTCTGGCGCGCGAGTTCCTCTTCGTCGAGATAGCGGAAGGTCTTCGTCACCGCATCCATCATCAACACGCCGTCTTTCTGCGCCACGATGTTGATGTTGTTGAGCGTCACGATCCGCGACAGGCGCCCGATATCACCGGCAAACGCACCGAAATCGTGATAGCCCCCGATCAGCTTGACCGAGATCGGCAACTCTGCATAAAAATCACGGACTTGCTCCTGGCCTGGCTTGAACAATTCGAACTGCAGCCCGCGCCCCATCCCCGCCTGGTTGATTTCGACCAGCAGGGCCTCGACCTCGGCCTTGTTCGGAAGTTGCTTCAGCAACGCACCAAACGACCGGTCGATTTCGTTGAGTTGCTGCACATACAGGTCCAGATTCACCGCCTGCCGTTTCTTGGCCAGGAAATCCTCCTTGAGCTTGACCTCCTCGGCCTGCTTGGTTTCCAGCGTGGCCCACTGGTCTTGCCAGACGAACCACCATCCGGCGGCGACCAGCGCGACGAACAAACCCACCAGTACCGTAACCCGCGGGATGACGGGCCACGTACCGACATCGTTCGGGTTGAGGCGCCGGAAATCGTTGGCGATTTCCTGGAAATTGATCTTGGGCAGCGTCGGTTTCTTCATTGCTTCGCCCCTCCCCCCTGCTCTCCCGCGACCGGCGGACGGGTAAGCATGGCTGTCAGGCTGAACTCGCTCACCCGGCGCTTGTCGAGCGTGACCGCCTTGATTTCCTGCAGCTGGGGAGCCTCAAGCCAGGGCGAGGCCTCCAGGTTGCGCATCAGCGTCGACACACGCGCATTCGATTGCGTATACCCGACCATCTGGATACGCCGCCCATCCTGCTTGAGCATCTTGAGATAAACACCTTCCGGCATCTGCTTGACCATCTCGTTGAGCAGATAAACGGCCTCGGCGCGGTCCGCCTGCAGGGATTCGATGATCTGCTTGCGCGACAGCAGCGACTGCGTCTGCTCCCGCAGGCGCTTGATCTCGGCGATCTGCTTGTCGAGGACGGCGATCTCCTTCTTCAGGAATTCGTTGCGCTCGTCCTGCGTCGAGATGTATCCGGCGATGATGCTGTAGCCGAGGAAGACGATCAGACCGGCGAGCACCGCGACCAGGCCGGTCAGGACGAAGAACTGCTGCCTTCTCGCTTTCCGCTTTTCCTCGCGGTGCGGCAGGAGGTTGATGCGTATCATTCGTCGAACCTCCGCAAGGCAAGGCCACAGGAGACCAGCAGCGAGGACGCGTCGGCCAGGAGGTTCCTCGCCTTGACGCGGTCCGAGAGGACCATGTTGGCGAACGGATTGGCGACGACGGTGTTGATCTGCGTGCGCGAGGCGACGGCCTCGTCGGCGCCGGGCAGGACCGCGCAGCCGCCGGCGAGGACGACGTGGTGGATCTGGTTGAACTGGGTCGAAGTGAAGAAGAACTGCAGGGCGCGCGAGACTTCAAGCGCCAGGTTCTCGACGAAGGGCCGGAGCAACTCCGCCTCGTAGGAGTCCGGCAGGTTGTTGGCCCGCTTCGCGGCCTCCGCCTCCTCGAAGCTCATGCCGTAGTGGCGGGCGATGTCCTGCGTCAGCTGGTTGCCGCCGAAGGCCTGTTCCCGGGTATAGACCTGCTGGGCGTTCTTCAGCACGGTCAGGTTCATCGAATTCGCTCCGACATCGACGAGCGCGATGATCTGGTTCTGCCCGCCATCCGGCAACTGCCTCTCGATCAGCTCGAAGGCTGCCAGCGCGGCGTAGGACTCGACGTCCATCACCACCGGCTTCAACCCCGCCGCCTCGGCGACGGCAACGCGGTCCTCGACGCGCTCCTTGCGCGATGCCGCGATCAGGACCTCGATCTCGTCGGGCGAGGACGGCGCCGGACCGACCACCTGGAAATCGAGGTTGACCTCGTCCAGCGCAAAGGGGATGTACTGGTTGGCCTCGGATTCGACCTGCATTTCGAGGTCTTCCTCCCGCTGCCCGGCCGGAACGATGATCTTCTTGGTGATCACCGCCGACGCCGGCAGCGCCAGCGCCACGTTCCGGGTCGACGTCGCCAGCCGCTTCCAGGCCTTCTTGACGGCCTCGGCGCAGGCCTCGAGGTTGACGATGTTGCCGTCGGCGACCACGTCCTTGGCGAGGACTTCGATCGTGTACCGCTCGACGCGAAAGCCCTCCTTGCCGCCGCCCGACAGCTCGACCAGCTTCACGGCCGAGGAACTGATGTCCAGGCCAATCAGCGGTCGCGCCTTCGTACTGAAGATCGAGAGATCAATCTGCAAATCGATGTCCTCGGCAAAAAGTCGTTTTGAAATGAATACTTAGCGTCGTTATACAATAATCTACGTTAGATGCTAGCAACAAGCCATAGGCATGTAAAGCAATTTTTCTCCCGACAAACGCCCCGCGTATAATCCGCGCCACACTCCCAATCTGTCCGCGAAAGACCGCCTTGCCCCCCCTGTTGCGCTGGATTCTCTACCCGCTGATCCTGATCTGCGGCCTGGTCGCCATCGGCGTCGCCGTGGTCGCGATCGTGCTCGTCCTGACCTACCCCAACCTGCCGTCGCTGGAAGCGCTGACCGACTACCGGCCGAAGATCCCGCTGCGCGTCTATACCGCCGACGGCCACCTGATCGGCGAGTTCGGCGAGGAGCGCCGCAACATCGTGCACATCCAGGACGTGCCGCCGGTCATGAAGCAGGCCATCCTCGCCGCCGAGGACGAACGCTTCTACCAGCACGCCGGCATCGACACGCTGGGCATGGCGCGCGCGGCGCTGATGAACCTCGTTTCCGGTGGCAAGAAGCAGGGCGCCAGCACGATCACCCAGCAGGTCGCGCGCAACTTCTTCCTGTCCAGCGAGAAGACCTATACCCGCAAGCTGTACGAAGTCCTGCTGTCCTTCAAGATAGAACACAACCTCACGAAGGATCAGATTCTCGAGCTCTACATCAACCAGATCTATCTCGGCCAGCGCGCCTACGGCTTCGCCGCCGCCGCCCAGATCTACTACGGCAAGCCGCTCAAGGACCTGAGCGCGGCCGAGGCGGCGATGCTCGCCGGACTGCCGAAGGCGCCGTCGGCCTTCAACCCGGTGGTCAATCCGAAGCGCGCCAAGGTCCGCCAGCAGTACGTGCTGCGCCGGATGCGCGAGATGGGCGCGCTCGACGACAAGCAGTACGAGGCGGCGCTGAAGCAGACGCTGGTGGTCAAGCGCGACACCAACGAATACCCGGTGCACGCCGAGTACGTCGCCGAGATGGCGCGCCAGATCGCCGCCGAGCGCTACCCGGACGAGGTCTATTCGCGCGGGCTGCGCGTCTACACGACGATCACCAAGGCCGACCAGGAGGCCGCCTACGCCAGCCTGCGCCGCGGCGTCTTCGACTACGACCGCCGCCACGGCTACCGCGGCGCGGAAGCCTACGTCGACATGAAGGAAGTGACGTCCGACCAGGACGAGACGCTCGACGAACTGCTCGCCGACATCGTCGGCAGCGAGGACCTGTCGCCGGCCATCGTGCTTGAGGCGCAACCGAAGCAGGTCAAGGCCTACCGCAAGGGCGGCGACCTGATCACGCTGTCCGGCGACGCCCTCCGGTTCGCCGCACGCATGCTCGACGACAAGGCGCCGCCGAACAAGCGCATCCGCCGCGGTGCGGTGATCCGCGTGCAGAAGGACGACAAGGGCAACTGGCAGGTCGTGCAGATGCCGGAAGTGGAGGCCGCCTTCGTCTCGATCGACCCGCAGACCGGCGACATCCGCGCGCTGGTCGGCGGCTTCGACTTCAACCGCAACAAGTTCAACCACGTCACGCAGGCCTGGCGGCAGCCGGGCTCGAGCTTCAAGCCGTTCATCTACTCGGCCTCGCTGGAAAAGGGCTTCACGGCGACGACCGTGGTCCAGGACGAGCCGATCGTCTTCCCGGCGTCGGTCACCGGTTCGCAGGCCTGGGAGCCGAAGAACTACGACGGCAAGTACGAAGGCCCGATGCGCCTGCGCACGGCGCTGGCGAAATCGAAGAACATGGTCTCGATCCGCGTGCTGCAGGCGATCGGCACGCACTATGCGCAGGACTACGCGACGCGCTTCGGCTTCGAGGCCGACAAGCACCCCGCCTACCTGACGATGGCGCTCGGCGCCGGCTCGGTGACGCCGTGGCAGATGGTCTCCGCCTACGCCGTCTTCGCCAACGGCGGCTACCGCATCCAGCCCTACGCCGTACGCGAGATCCGCGACGAGAACGGCCTCGTGCTGGCGCAGGCGCAGCCAACGCCGGCCGGCAACGAGGAACTGCGCGCGATCGATCCGCGCAACGCCTTCCTGATGGACAGCCTGCTGCGCGACGTGACGATCTACGGCACCGCCGCCCGCGCCGCGGCGACCCTCAAGCGCCGCGACCTCGCCGGCAAGACCGGCACCACCAACGAGCACGTCGATGCCTGGTTCTGCGGCTACCAGCAGACGCTGGCCGGCTGCGCGTGGATCGGCTTCGACCAGCCGAAGGACCTGGGCAAGGGCGAGACCGGCGGCGCCGCGGCGCTGCCGATCTGGATCAACTACATGCAGAAGGCGCTCAAGGACGTTCCCGAGGCGTTCCCGCCGGTGCCCGACGGGCTGGTTGCGCGCGAGGTCGCGGCCGCCGGCAAGGGACCGGCGAAGGAATACTTCTACAAGGAGAACGTCCCGGCGGAGGTGCCCGGCGAACAGCCGGGCGACGCCGCGACGAAGGCCGAGGACTAGGCGAGGACGACCGGCTCGCCGGCCTGCGCCGACACCAGCCGGGACAGCTTCGCCAGCAGCTCCTCGCCGTCGCGGGTATCGCGCCAGACGGCGCCGTCGTGGCGGAAATGGAAGCCGCCGGACTTGGCGGCGACCCAAATCTCCTGCGCCACCGCATGGCGATTGACGATGATCTTGCTGCCGTCGGCGAATTCGATCTCGAGCACGCCGCCGGCGGCCAGTTCGAAGTCCACATCGGCATCCGCGGCTTCCAGCCCCTGTTCGATGCGGGCGAGCATCGCGCCCGACAGCGCGGCAAATTCGGTCTCGTTCATCCTTGTGCTACCATCCAATTTTTCGCGTTACTGACCGATGCGTCACTATATTCCCCTGGTCGCGCTCGCCGCACTGGCGGCCTGCGGCACCCGCGGCAACCTGACCCTGCCGCCCGGCCCGGCGCCGGCGCCGATCTTCGGCAACCCCGCTCCCGCCAAGCCCCTCCCGAAACCGCAACCACCTGCTGCCGACGCATCGCGCGGCGATCTTAACACGGCCGCCGACGCGGCCAAGTGAGCCCTTCCGCATGACTTCCTTCGCCCTCAAGAACGGCCGCCTGCACGCCGAAGGCGTCGCCCTCGCCGACATCGCCGAGCGCTTCGGCACCCCCTGCTACGTCTATTCGCGCACGGCGCTGGAAGCCGCGCTCGACGAATTCCTCGACCAGCTGAAGGGCTGCGACGCGCTGGTCTGCTATGCCGTCAAGGCCAACTCCAACCTCGGCATCCTGAACCTCTTCGCCCGCCGCGGCGCCGGCTTCGACATCGTCTCCGGCGGCGAACTGCAGCGCGCGCTGGCCGCCGGCGCCGACCCGCAGAAGATCGTCTTCTCCGGCGTCGGCAAGACCGCCGCGGAGATGGAACAGGCGCTCGCCGCCGGCATCCTCTGCTTCAACGTCGAATCGGCGCCGGAACTGGAACGGCTGAACGAGGTTGCCGGCAGCGTCGGCAAGAAGGCGCCGATCAGCCTGCGCGTCAATCCGAACGTCGATGCGAAGACGCATCCGTACATTTCGACGGGCCTGAAGGAGAACAAGTTCGGCGTCGCCTACGAGGACGCGCTGGCGCTCTACCGCCGCGCCGCCGCGCTGCCCCACATCGAGGTCGCCGGCATCGACAGCCACATCGGTTCGCAGCTGCTCGACCCGGCCCCCTTCGCCGAAGCGCTGGACAAGATCCTGCAGCTGGTCGACCAGCTCGCCGCCGACGGCATCCATCTGCACCACATCGACCTCGGCGGCGGCCTCGGCATCCGCTACAGCGATGAAGAGTCCGCGCCGAGCGTGAAGAGCTACCTCGGCCCGCTGCTGGCCAAGCTCGCCGGCCGCAAGCTGAAGATCGTGCTCGAGCCCGGCCGCCGGCTGGTCGGCAACGCCGGCCTGCTGCTGACCAAGGTCGAGTACCTGAAACCGGGCGAAGTGAAGAACTTCGCGATCGTCGACGCGGCGATGAACGACCTCGCCCGGCCGGCGCTGTACGACGCCTGGCACGACATCGTGCCGGTGGCGCCGCGCGCCGGCGAGGCGAAGTCCTGGGAAATCGTCGGCCCGGTCTGCGAGTCCGGCGACTTCCTCGGCCACGGCCGCCCGCTCGCGCTGGCGCCGGGCGATCTGCTGGCGATCATGTCGGCCGGCGCCTACGGCATGGCGATGAGCTCGAACTACAACACCCGGCCGCGCGCCGCGGAAGTGCTGGTCGACGGCGATACGGCGCATCTCGTGCGAGCGCGCGAGGCGGTCGAGTCGCTCTACGCGCTGGAGCGCACGCTGCCGTGATCCGGCGCCGGCGCCTCGTCGTCCTCGCCGGCGCCGCGGCAATCGCGCTCGCCGCCTGCGGCGACAAGCCGGCGGAGAAGAAGTCCGGGCCGCCGCCGACGCTGATCACCGTCACCCAGGCGAAAGCGCAGCCGCTGGAAATCGTCGAGAGCACGCTGGGCACGCTGGAAGCGGTGCACGACCCGAAGGTCGCGGCCGAGGTCGCCGGCCGCGTCCTGCGTATCGCGGCGTACCCCGGCGAGGCGGTGCGGAAAGGGCAGCTCCTCGCCGAGATCGACCCGGCCGATGCCGCCCAGCAGCACCGCGCCGACCGCGCCGAGAGCGCCCGCCTGGAAGCCTTGCTCGCGCAGCAGGAGCGCCTGGTCGCGCGGCAGAACGAGCTGCTCGCCAGGAACTTCATCTCGAAGAACGCGCTCGACGACGCCTCGGCGCAGCGCGACGCGCTGCAGAACCAGCTCGAGGCCGCCCGCGCCCGCGCCGCGCTGTCGGCGAACAACCTGCAGAAGACCCGCGTCCTCGCCCCCTTCGACGGCGTCGTCGAGGAGCAGATCGCCGCCCAGGGCGACTACCTGAAGCTCGGCGACCCGATCTTCCGGCTCGTTTCCAACGCCCAGCTGCGCGCCCACCTGCCCTTCCCGGAAACCGCCGCGCCGCGCCTCAAGCGCGGCCAGAAGGTGCGCCTCTCCAGCCCGCTGGCCGGCGGGCGGACGATCGAGGGTGAGGTCGAGGACATCCGCCCGACGCTCAGCGATACCAGCCGCGCGCTCGACGTCATCGTGCGCATCGCCAACCCCGGCGACGTGCTCAAGGGCGGCGGCTCGCTCAACGCTGCCGTCGTCCTCGACGTGCGCGAGGCGGCGGTGATGGTGCCCGAGCAGTCGGTCGTGCTGCGCCCGGCCGGCCGCGTCGTCTACGCGATCGAGGACGGCAAGGCGCGCCAGCGCATCGTCGACACCGGCGGCAAGGCGGCCGGCCTGGTCGAGATCGTCAGCGGCCTGAAGGCCGGCGAGACGGTCGCCCTCGACGGCGCCGGCTTCCTCAGCGACGGCGCCGCCGTCAGCGTCCACGAGCGCGGCGCGCCGCCCGCCGGCCCGGCCAAGGGCGACGCCGCCGGCAAGCCATGACCCTGCCCGAGCTTTCGATCCGGCGGCACGTCCTGGCGTGGATGCTGTCCGCCGTGCTCGTGCTCTTCGGCGTCATCAGCTACGAGCGGATCGGCATGGACCGCTATCCGTACATCGAGTTTCCGGTGGTCTCGATCTCGACGGCGCTGAAGGGCGCCAACCCGGACATCGTCGACGCCTCGATCACCAACGTCATCGAGAGCTCGGTCAATTCGGTGCCGGGGATCGAGCACATCCAGTCCACTTCGTCGCCCGGCATCTCGATCATCAACATCACCTTCGGGCTCGAGAAGAAGATCGACGTCGCCTTCAACGAGGTGCAGGCCAAGGTGAACCAGGTGCTGCGCCGGCTGCCGGACGACGCCGACCCGCCGGTCGTGGCCAAGGTCGAGACCAACGCGCAGCCGATCATGTGGCTGGCGCTGCAGGGCGACCGCACGCAGCAGCAGCTCAACCAGTATGCGGTGAACACGCTGAAGAAGCGGCTGGAAACGATCGACGGCGTCGGCGAAGTTCGCCTCGGCGGCCGCCGCGACCGCACCATCCGCGCCAACCTGATTCCGGAGCGGATGGTCGCGCTCAGCGTCACCGCGCAGGACGTCAACGACGCCTTCGCCCGCGAGCACGTGCAGCTCGCCGGCGGCTTCGTCGTCGGCAGCGCCACCGAGAACCTGGTCAAGCTCGACCTCGAGTTCCACTCGGTCGATGCGCTGAAGGAGATGGTCGTCGCCTGGAAGGGGGGCGCCCCGATCCGCCTCGCCGACATCGCCGAGGTCGAGGACGGTCTGACCGACAAGCGCCAGCTCGCCCGCTTCAACGGCGAGACGACGATCGGCCTGGGCATCGTCAAGATCGCCAACACCAACACCGTCGCCATCGTCGACCGCATCCTGCACAAGGTCGACCACGAGATCCGCCCGCAGCTGCCGCCCGGAATGCGGCTGTCGATCGTCTCCAACGACGCCGTCTTCATCCTCGAGATCGTCAATTCGCTGAAGGAGCACCTGATCGAGGGCACGATCCTCGCCGCGCTCGTCGTCTGGGTCTTCCTGCGTTCGCTGCGGTCGACGCTGATCATCTCGCTGGCGATTCCGGTGTCGCTGCTCGGCGCCATCGCAGTGATCTACTTCTTCGGCTTCACGCTCAACTCGCTGACGCTGCTCGCACTGCTGCTCCTGATCGGCGTCGTCGTCGACGACGCGATCGTCGTCCTCGAGAACATCTTCCGCCACCGCGAGGAGCTCGACCCGGACCCGGTCTCGGCGGCGATCAACGGCAGCAACGAGGTGATCTTCGCGGTGATCGCGGCAACCCTGTCGCTGGTCTCGATCTTCGCGCCGGTGATCTTCATGAGCGGCATCATCGGCCAGTTCTTCCGCTCCTTCGCCGTCGTCGTCACCTTCGGCGTGCTCGTCTCGCTGTTCGTCTCGCTGACGCTGACGCCGATGCTCTGCGCGCGCTACCTGCGCGTGACCGAGAAGGGCCAGCACCACGGCGCGGTCTACGGGCGCATCGAACGCTTCTTCCTGGCGCTGGAGGCCTTCTACCGGCGCCTGCTCGGCCGGGCGCTGGCGCACCGCTGGCAGGTGGTGGCGCTGACCGTGCTCACCGTCGCCGCCTCGGTCCCCTTCTTCGCCGGCATCGGCAAGGCCTTCGCGCCGGAGCAGGACGAGGGCCGCTTCCTCGTCTACCTGCGCACGCCGCTCGGCTCGTCGATCGACTACACCGACACCCGGCTGCGCATGGTCGAGGACGTGCTGCGCAGCCACCCCGAGGTATTCACCGAATTCGCGCTGATCGGCCTCGGCTCGGCCGGCCAGGTGAACCAGGGCACCGTCGTCGCGCGCATGGTGCCGAAGACCGAGCGCAAGCTGACGCAGCAGGAGCTGCTGCCGATCCTCAGGAAGGAGCTGGCGCAGATCCCCGGCGCGCGCGCCTTCGCCGCGCCCTATCCGATGGTGCAGGGGCAGCGCGGCGAGCCGCTGCAGTTCGTGCTGGTCGGCGAGAACCTGCAGGAGGTCGGGCGGCTGACGCGCGAGTTCCAGGGCAAGCTGGCGCAGGAGCCGGCGCTCGGCCGCATCGACACCGACCTGCAGCTCGACCTGCCGCAACTGGTCTTCCAGCCCGACCGCCTGCGCATCGCCGCCGCCAACCTGAACACGCAGGACGTGGCGCTGGCGATCAACATGCTCACCGGCGGCGTCGACCTCGCCAAGTTCAACGACGAGCCGGGCGACGGCCAGCGCTACGACATCCGCGTCAAGGCGCGCGAAGGCGAGTTCACGCAACCCGCCGACCTCGCCAAGATCTGGCTGCGCGCCAAGGACGGCAAGCTGGTGCGCCTCGACGCGGTGGCCTCGTTCAGGCAGACGCTCGGCCCGGCGGTGATCGGCCGCTTCGATCTGCAGTACGCCGCGACCTTCTTCGCGTCGCCGACGATGCCGCTCGGCGACGCCGTCGACCAGGTGCGCGCGCTCGCCGCCGAGACGCTGCCCACCGGCTACCAGGTGAAGTTCGTCGGCCAGGCCGAGGAGTTCGGCAAGACGATGAAGTACATGGTGTTCGCCTTCACGCTGGCGATGGTGCTGCTGTACATGGTGCTCGCCAGCCAGTTCAACTCCTTCGTGCAGCCGTTCATCGTCATGCTCGCGCAGCCGCTGGCGATCGTCGGCGGCGTAGCCGCGCTGTGGCTGTTCGGGCAGACGCTGAACATCTACTCGATGATCGGCCTGGTGCTGCTGATCGGCCTCGTCGCCAAGAACTCGATCCTGCTGGTCGACCTGACCAACCAGCGGCGCGCCGGCGGCATGGCGATCGACGCCGCGCTCGCCGACGCCTGCCCGATCCGCATGCGGCCGGTGCTGATGACCTCGGCGACCGTCATCCTCGCGCTGTTCCCGGCCGCACTCGGCCTCGGCGCCGGCTCGGAGACCAACCAGCCGCTGGCGATCGCGGTGATCGGCGGCATGATCTCGTCGACGTTGCTGACACTGGTCGTCGTGCCCGCCGTCTATTCGCTGGTCGAAGGCCGCCTGGCCCGCCGCCAGACGCGCTGAGCGCGACAGAATGCCGCAGCCCGCCGCAGCGCCGACGGCGCGGCGTAAAATCCGCTCCCATGACCGCCCTCGCCGCCCGCAGCCTGCTGCCCCGCCTGGTCGTCCTGCGCCGCCTGTCGCTGCTGGCGCAGGCGCTGGTGCTGCTGCTCGCGGTCGGCTGGCTGCGCATTCCGCTGGCGCTGGGGCCGATGCTCGCCGCCACCGTCGCGCTGGCGCTGTTCAACCTGTTCACGCAGTGGCGCCTGCAACGCGAGCGGCCGGTCGGCGACGATGAGATCCTCGCCCAGCTGCTCGCCGACGTCGCCGTCCTCGGCGTCCTGCTCTACTACTCCGGCGGCTCGGCCAACCCCTTCGTCTCGCTCTTCCTGGTGCCGCTGACGATCGCCGCCACCGCGCTGCCGGCACGGCACGCCTGGCTGATGGCCGGCGTGACGACGCTGATCTACACCTTCCTGATGTTCTGGAACCTGCCGCTGCCGCCGCCGCAGGGCCAGCTCGCCGAACTCGACGCGCTGCTCGCGCGCGCCTCCGGCGTCGCCCCGGAGCATGCCGGCCACGTCAGCGGCTTCGCGCTGCACGTGCTCGGCATGTGGCTCAACTTCGTCGTCAGCGCTGTCGTCATCGCGCTGTTCCTGACGCGCATGGCGGCCGCGCTGAAGGCGCGCGAGCAGGAACTGGCGGCGACGCGCGAGGCGGCGCTGAAGAACGAGCAGATCCTCGCGCTGGGCACGCTCGCCGCCGGCGCCGCGCACAAGCTGGGGACGCCCCTGTCGACGATGGCTGTCGTGCTGCGCGAGGCGGAGCTGGCGCACGGCGAAGATGCGCAACTGAGCGAGGACCTGCGCCTGCTGCGCGCGCAGGTCGACGAGTGCAAGAAGATCCTGTCGCAGACGCTGGCCTCGGCCGGCCAGGCGCGCGACGAGGCGTCGCGGCAGCTGGCGCTCGACGCCTACCTCGATCGCCTGCTCGAGGAGTGGCAGCTGATCCGGCCACAGGCGACGATCGCCGCCGCGCTCGACGGCCCGCTGCCGGCGCCGCCGATCGCCACCGACCGCACGCTCGAGCAGGCGCTCCTGAACCTGCTCGACAACGCCGCCGACGCCTCGCCGGAAGGCCTCGAACTGCACGCGCGCTGGGACGACGCCGAGCTTTGCATCGACATCCTCGACCGCGGCCCGGGCATCGACGCGGCGGTCGCCGCGCGCCTCGGCGAACCCTTCTTCAGCACCAAGCGCGACGCTGCCGGCAGCGGCGGCCTGGGCATCGGCTTCTTCCTGACCAACGCGACGCTGGAGCGCTTCGGCGGCCGCGTCGAACTGACTCCCCGCGACGACGGCGGCACGCGCACCCGCGTCACGCTGCCGCTCGCCCGACTGCAGCAGGCGCCGACATGAACGACCTCGCCGAACAAGACCGCCCCTCCCTGCTCCTCGTCGACGACGACGAGGCCTTCCGCCGCGTGCTCGCGCGCGCGCTCGAACGCCGCGGCTACGCGGTGACGACCGCCGCCGACGTCGCCGAGGCGCTCGCCCGGGCGCAGGCGCAATCGCCGGAATACGCCGTCGTCGACCTGAAGATGCCCGGCGAATCCGGGCTGGTACTGATCGAGAAGCTGATCGGGCTCGACCCGAACACGCGCATCGTGATGCTCACCGGCTACGCCAGCATCGCCACCGCGGTCGAGGCGATCAAGCTCGGCGCCACGCACTACCTGGCGAAGCCGGTCGACGCCGACCAGGTGGTGGCGGCGCTGCACAAGACCGAGGGCGACGCCTCGCTCGGCGTTGCCGACTCGCCGCTGTCGGTCGACCGGCTGGAGTGGGAACACATCCAGCGCGTGCTCGCCGAGCACGACGGCAACATCTCGGCCACCGCGCGCGCGCTGAAGATGCACCGGCGCACGCTGCAGCGCAAACTCGGCAAGAAGCCGGTGAAGGAATGAGCGCGCCCCCGGAGAAGCTGCGCCTCGACAAGTGGCTGTGGGCCGCGCGCTTCTTCAAGACGCGCGGGCTGGCGGCGGATGCGATCGACGGCGGCAAGGTCAAGCTCAACGGCCACACGGCGAAACCGGCAAAGGAGGTGAAGCCTGGCGACGTGCTCGACCTGACGCTCGGCGACGCGCACTGGACGGTGACCGTGCGCGGCCTCAACGAATACCGGCGGCCGGCGCCGGAAGCGCAGCTGCTCTACGAGGAAAGCGCCGAAAGTCGGGAGCAGCGCAGCCGGGCGGCCGAGGCGCGGGCGCTGGCGCCGGCCCCCGGCGCCGACCTCAAGGGCCGGCCGACCAAGCGCGACCGGCGCAAGATCCAGCGATTTTTCGGCTAACGGGAACCGGGACGCGCGGCGCCGGTCACCCTACAATTCCGCTGACCAAAAACCAACAAGGCGCCCCATGTTCCGCACCCTCAACACCCCCCACCTCTGGTTCATCACGCTCGCCGCCGCCGGCATCATGATGGTGACGATGGGCGCCCGCCAGTCGCTCGGCCTCTTCGTCTCGCCGCTGAACACGACGACCGGGCTCGGCGTCGCCGCGATCAGCTTCGCGCTCGCCGTCGGCCAGTTCACCTGGGGCGCGATCCAGCCGGTCGCCGGCGCCTTCGCCGACCGCTACGGCCCGGGCAAGGTGCTCGTCTGCGGCCTCTTGATCCTCGCCGCCGGCAGCGCGCTGACGCCGTTCATGGACAACACCTTCGGCCTCGTCGTCAGCCTCGGCCTGCTCTCGGCGATGGGCTCCGGCATCGGCAGCTTCTCGGTGCTGATGGGCGCCACCGCGCAGCGCCTGCCGGTCGAGTCGCGCGCCGCCGCCTCGGGCGTGATCAACGCCGGCGGCTCCTTCGGCCAGTTCATCTTCGCGCCGATCCTGCAGAAGCTGATCCAGGCCTTCGGCTGGATGGGCGCGATGTGGTCGCTCGCCGCCGTCGCGTTGGCCGCGCTGCCGCTGGTCAAGGTGGTCGCGCCGAAGGGCACCAGGCCGGCGTCGGTGCCGGGCGAGGCCGGCCTGTGGACCACCGTCTGCGGTGCGATGGGCGACCGCAGCTACCTGCTCCTGCACGCCGGCTTCTTCACCTGCGGCTTCCACATCGCCTTCCTGGTCACGCACATGCCCGGCGAGGTCGACCTGTGCGGCCTGCCGCCGGCGGTGGCCAGCTGGACGCTGGCGATCATCGGCCTGACCAACATCGCCGGCAGCCTGTACGCCGGCCACGCGATCACGCACCACCGCAGCAAGATGGTGCTGTTCTGGATGTACGCCTCGCGCGCGCTGCTGGTGATCGCCTACCTGGCGGCGCCGAAGACCGAATGGACCTTCTACCTGTTCGCCGCCGGGCTCGGCTTCACCTGGCTGGCGACCGTGCCGCCGACCGCCTCGCTGGTCGGCAAGCTGTTCGGCGTGCGCTACCTCGGCACGCTGTTCGGCCTGACGCTGCTGTCGCACCAGATCGGCGGCTTCCTCGGCGCCTGGCTCGGCGGCCTCGCCCTCGTCGAGTTCGGCGACTACAGCTGGATGTGGTACGCCGACATCGCGCTCGCCGCGCTGGCGGCGATCGCCAACCTGCCGATCCGCGAAACGCCGGTGGCGAAACCGCAGCCGGCCTGACCTCGACAAAGCCCGGGACACGATGAAACCCGCACAACACCCCACCGCGCTGCGCATGCAGGCGCTGCTTCACGAACAAGGCCTCGACGTCCAGGTCGTCGAATTCGAACAGCCGACGCGGACCAGCGCCGAAGCCGCCAAGGCGATCGGCTGCACGGTCGCCGAGATCGCCAAGTCGGTCGTCTTCCGCGGCAAGGAAAGCGGGCAGGCGGTGGTCGTCGTCGCCAGCGGCGACAACCGCGTCTGCGAGAGGAAGGTCGCCGCGCTGGTCGGCGAAAAGCTCGGCCGCGCCGACGCCGACTTCGTGCGCGAAGCGACCGGCTACGTCATCGGCGGCGTCTCGCCGCTC
This sequence comes from Azospira restricta, assembly GCF_016858125.1. Taxonomy (NCBI): domain Bacteria; kingdom Pseudomonadati; phylum Pseudomonadota; class Betaproteobacteria; order Rhodocyclales; family Rhodocyclaceae; genus Azospira; species Azospira restricta. The sequence continues at coordinate 1,171,242 of NZ_CP064781.1, read as the reverse complement.
GGCCATGCGCAGCCGGTGAAGCTGGTGCTCGACGCCGACCTGCAGCGCTTCGACAGGCTGTGGGCGGCGGCCGGGACGCCGTTCTCGGTCTTCCCGCTGACACCGGACGAGCTGCGGCGCATCACCGGCGCCGGGTGGAACGACATCCGCGCGGACGGCTGATCAGCGCGGCAGCGCGAAGAACAGCGCCAGCGGCACGAAGCCCAGCGAGGCGACGTTGCCGATCATCACGATCGACGCGACGCGCTCCGGCTCCTGCTTGTACTTCTCGGCGAAGATGTAGTTGAGCACCGCCGGCGGCAGCGCGCCGAAGATCAGCAGCATGCCGGCCTGCATCCCTTCCAGCCCGAGCACCGGCACCATCGCCCAGGCCACGGCCATGCCGGCGAGCGGGCACAGCGCGGCGCCGACCAGGCCGAGGCGCAGGTCCTTGGCGGCGGAGTCGGTCAGGCGCACCCCCAGCGAGAACAGCAGCAGCGGGATCGACACGTCGCCGAGCATCTTGATGCCGACGTAGAGCGGCGACCACAGCTCGATCTTCAGCAGACTCACCGCCAGCCCGGCGATGGCGGCGGCGATCACCGGCACGCGCCACAGGTTCCACAGCTTCGCGTGGTGGTCGAGCATCCAGGTGCCGAGCGCATAGTGCAGCGTGTTCTCGACGAAGAACAGCACGACGGCGAGCGGCAGCGCCTGCTCGCCGAAGGCCAGCACCAGCAGCGGCAGGCCCATGTTGCCGGAGTTGTTGAACATCATCGGCGGCAGCAGCGTGTTCGCCGGCACCTTCATCAGCTTCGCCACCGGCCACGCGAGCAGGCCGGAGCCGAGGACGACGGCGGTCGCGCCGAGCGCCAGCTTCCAGTTCGCCATCAGGTCGAAGTCCTTGCCGGCGAGCGCGGCGAAGACCAGCGCCGGGACGAAAACGTCCATGTTCAGCTGGTTGGCGAAGCTCATGTCCGGCTTCTTCACGCGCGCGTAGGCATAGCCGACGCCGACGATGGCGAAGATCGGAAAGATGATGGAAACGATGCGCAGCAGCATAGGGGCGGGGGGCTGGAGGCTAGGGGCCGGAAGAACCGCGGGCCGTGCCAGCCCCCTGTCCCTAGCCCCTAATCCCTCACAAAACGTAGCGCGACAGGTCCTCGTTCTGCGCCAACTCGCCGAGGCGGCCGTCGACGTAGGCGGCGTCGACGACGAGCTTCTCGGTGCCGGGCTTGCCGGCGTCGAAGGAAATCTCCTCGAGCAGCTTCTCCATCACCGTATAGAGGCGGCGGGCGCCGATGTTCTCGGTGCGTTCGTTCACCGCCCAGGCGATCTCCGCCAGCCGGCGGATGCCGTCGTCCTTGAAGGCCAGGGCGACGCCCTCGGTGGCGAGCAGCGCCTCGTACTGGCGGGTCAGGCAGGCGTCGGTCTGCGTCAGGATGCGCTCGAAATCGGCAACCGACAGCGACTCCAGCTCGACGCGGATCGGGAAGCGGCCCTGCAGTTCGGGGATCAGGTCCGACGGCTTCGACAGGTGGAAGGCGCCGCTGGCGATGAACAGGATGTGGTCGGTCTTGATCATGCCGTACTTGGTCGACACCGTCGTTCCCTCGACCAGCGGCAGCAGGTCGCGCTGCACGCCCTGGCGCGAGACGTCGGCGCCCTGCGCCTCCGACCGGCTGGCGATCTTGTCGATCTCGTCGAGGAAGACGATGCCGTTCTGCTCGACGTTCTTCACCGCGTCGAGCTTCACCTCCTCGTCGTTCACCAGCTTCGCCGCCTCCTCGTCGACAAGCAGCTTCAGCGCCTCCTTGATCTTCAGCTTGCGCGCCGTCCTGCGGCCGCCGCCGAGATTCTGGAACATGCCCTGGATCTGCTGCGTCAGCTCCTCCATTCCCGGCGGCGCGAAAATCTCGGCGCTCATCGCCGGCCCGGCCAGCTCGATCTCGATCTCCTTGTCGTCGAGTTCGCCCTCGCGCAGCTTCTTGCGGAATTTCTGCCGCGTCGTATTGTCCTCGGCCGGCGCGTTCTCGTTGCCGAAGAAGTTGCTGCCGCGCGGCGGCGGCAAGAGCGCGTCGAGCACGCGCTCCTCGGCGGCGTCCTCGGCGCGCGCGCGGTGGCGCTTCATCGCCGCCTCCCGGCCGGCCTTGACGGCGATCTCGACCAGGTCGCGGACGATCGTGTCGACGTCGCGGCCGACGTAGCCGACCTCGGTGAACTTGGTCGCCTCGACCTTGATGAACGGCGCGTTGGCCAGCCGCGCCAGGCGGCGCGCGATCTCGGTCTTGCCGACGCCGGTCGGGCCGATCATCAGGATGTTCTTCGGCGTGATCTCCTGGCGCAACGGGTCGGCGACCTGGGCGCGGCGCCAGCGGTTCCTGAGCGCGATGGCAACCGACTTCTTCGCCTTCTGCTGGCCGACGATGTGCTTGTCGAGTTCGTGGACGATTTCCTGCGGGGTCATCTGGGTCATGCGGGACACTCTGGAAAAAATGCCGGTTCGGGTTGGGGAATGTATCACTGGATGCGCAGCCCATGGCAAACTGCCGCCATGAAAACGCGCCTCGTCTGCCTGCCGCCGGGTCAGCTCGCCCCCGGAATGCAAGTCGCCGCGCCGATCGTCTCGGCGCAGGGGAGCGTACTGCTCGCCACCGGCGCCGTGCTCGACGAGGAGGCGCCGGAAAACCTGCGCCGGCGCGGCATCGAGTTCGTCACCGTGAGCGTCGCCGACGCCCGCGACGCGGCGACGATCGCCCGCGAGCAGGCTGCCGCCGCGGCGCGCATCGACCACATCTTCCGCGGCGATGGCGGTGCCGCCCGCGACGCCCTGCGCCAGGCGATCCACGCCTACCGGGCGCGGCAGCTGGCATGAGCACTCCCGCACGGCCGCCCGAAGGGGGCGCTCAACCTCCCTTGGGGGCAAAGGCGGGGTTTCGCAGAGCACGGCTCTGCGCCGCCGCAGCCGGCCGGCTGTGCAAAGCCGGCCGTGGGCGGATGTCCCGCCGGGACAGGAGGGTAGCTCCGTGAACGCGCCGACGCTGGAACGGCTGCTCGCCTCGGCCGACGTGCTGCCGACGCTGCCGCAGGTCGTCCGCCACATCCTGCAGACGCTGAACGACGAGAGCGCCAGCGCCGACGCGCTGGTGCACGAGCTCAACACCGACCCGGCGATCGTCGCCCGCCTGCTGGCGGCGGCGAACTCCAGCGCCTTCGGCCTCGCCGGCCAGGTCGCGTCGACGCGGCAGGCGATCCTCGTCCTCGGACTGTCGACGGTGCGCCGGATCACGCTGGCGACGGCGCTGCTGGACCGCCTCGGCCAGGTCGGCGGCGACGGTCGCCAATTCTGGCGCCACAGCCTGGGCGTCGCCACCTGCGCACGCGCGATTGCCGAATGCCTCGGCCAACCGCCGGAAGTCGCCTTCTCGGCGGGACTGCTGCACGACGTCGGGCAACTGCTGATGGCCGCGGTCGCCCCGGAAGCGACGGTGCTGGCCGGCGAGCGCGCCGCCGCCGGCGAGTCGATCGTCGCCGCCGAACGGGCGGTGTTCGGCTACGACCACGCCGTCGTCGGCGCCGAGCTGGCGTGCCGCTGGCGGCTGCCGGGCGACATCGTCGGCGGCATCCGCGCGCACCACCAGCCGGACAGCGGCGAGGACGGGGAAATCGGCGACCTGATCCACGTCGCCGAGGTGCTCAGCCACGCGCTGGACCTCGGCCAGGTGCCGCACAACCGGGTGCCCGCGGTCTCCGAGATCGCGCTGCTGCGGCTGGGGGTGGACTGGCCGGACTTGAGCGGGCAGTTCGCGGGAATCGAGGCGCGCTACGAGGGCAGTCGCCTGGCCCTGGGCCTCTAGGCGGCCGGCCGGCGCACCCTCAGTCGAGGGTTTCCAGCGTGAAGTTGCGGTTGGTGTAGATACACAGGTCGCCGGCAATCTCCAGCGACCTGGTGACCACCTCGACCGGCGCCAGCGCGGTGTTCTCCAGCAGCGCGCGCGCCGCCGCCTGCGCATAGGCGCCGCCCGAACCGATGGCGACGATGCCCTGCTCCGGCTCGAGCACGTCGCCGTTGCCGGTGATGATCAGCGAGCTCTCGCGGTCGGCGACCGCGAGCATCGCCTCCAGCCGGCGCAGCATGCGGTCGGTGCGCCAGTCCTTGGCCAGCTCGACTGCGGAGCGCAGCAGGTGGCCCTGGTGCTTCTCCAGCTTGGCCTCGAAGCGCTCGAACAGCGTGAAGGCGTCGGCGGTGCCGCCGGCGAAACCGGCGAGGATGCGTTCCTTGTACAGCCGGCGCACCTTGCGCGCGCTGGCCTTGATGACGATGTTGCCGAGCGTCACCTGGCCGTCGCCGCCCATCGCCACCTGTTGGCCGCGGCGGACGGAGAGGATGGTGGTGCCGTGATACTGTTCCATGGCGGGATGCTCAGTTCTTTGCGAATTCGAAATCGGCCACCGCGGCGACGCCGACGACGCCGAGCAGTTCGGAGACCAGCCGGTTGGGATGACGGATCAGGATGCGCTTGCCCTGCCGCTTGACCGCGGTGAGCAGGTTCACCAGCGTGCCGGCGCTGACGAAGTCGATCCGCGTCACCGCCGAGAAATCGAGGACCAGCGCCTCCTGCTTCTCGGCGAAGCCCTGCAGGTCGCCGAAGCGCTCGTTCTTCAGGTTGCCCTTCGGCATGTAGGCCTTGGCCTCCTGCGGCGCCTCGGCGGCGGCCAGCGCCAGCACCGGCTTCGGCTCGGCGGCGGCGACCCGCTTCGGCTCCCACGACGGCGGCGACATCTCGAAGGTCACCGCGTAGTTGATCGCCATTTCCTCGAAGGCATCCTGCCTACCCATCAGCTGGTAGAGCTCGAGCAGCAGCAACCAGCAGCCCGATTCCTCGCGGCGACCGGTCTCGATCCGCGACTCGAGCAGCGCCGCCAGCGCATCGCGGCCGACCAGCTCGATGTCCGCCTTCTTCTTGCGCGCGGCAGTGAGCACGCCGAGCAGGCGCTCGGCGCCGAGGTCGTCGACCGCCTGCACCTTGGTCAGCTCGACGCGCAGCTTGGGGTTCTTGGCGATCGCCTGGTCGAGCGCGGCGAAGGCGGCATCGTTGTCGCCGGTCAGCTCGCCCTTGAACAGCACGGTGCCGGCGGGCGCCGGCGCCGCCGGGGCCTTCGCCGCCGGCTTGCTGCCGTTCGCGTTCTGCCAGGGTGGCGGCGACTTCTCGAAGGCACGCGCGTATTCGAGGCTCAGCGCGTCGAACGGGGCGCGCTGGCCGGTCAGCCGGTAGAGGTCGAAGAGCATCAGCCACAAGCGCTCGCCCGGGCCGAAGGGATTGGCGTGCACGGCGTTTTCCAGCATCGCCCGCGCCGCATCGTCCTGCGCGTTGGCATAGAGGATCGCCGCCTGCTCGACATCGGCCTGGATCGGGTCGATGTCGGTCTCGACGTGGATGTCGCCCGGCGTCTCGCTCAGGTCGCTGAACTGGCTGGGACTGGTGAAATCGAGCGACTCCAGCTCGCGCGGCGTCGCCTCGCCGCCGGTTCCCGGCGGCGGCTGCGAGACACCGCCCGCCGGCGGTCGGCTGTCGGTAAACGGCGCATCTTCCGACTTCGGGCGCGGCGGCGCCGCAGCCGGCTTCGCCACCATTTTTTCGGGCGGCGGCTTCTTGAAGAAGGAAAAAACCATGCGCTGGCTTGGAAAGGGATGCGATCGGATCGGTGCGAAGGGGTGTTTTAACACATCGCCCCGGCCGCCGCAATTTCCAAACCCGCTCAGGATGAGCCTTCAGCGCCCGCCATGCAGTCGCCGCACGAGGCCCGACAGCGCGCCGAAGCCGACCAGCAGCAGCGCCAGCACCGGCCCGAACGGCTGGTCCAGCCACAGCGCGCCGACGAAGGCGGCGAGATAGGCGGCGACACCGACCGCCACGGCCAGCGCCAGCGCGCGCCGCCAGCTCGCCGACCAGGCCCAGGCCACCAGCGGCGGCAGGAAGATCAGCGCGAACGCCGACATCACGCCGATGCTCATCGTCGCCAGCGCCAGCGCGGCGGCGACGACGAGGTCGAAGGCGAGATGCACGCGGCGCGCCGAACCGCCGGCGGCGCGGAAGAAGTCGGGGAAGAAGTGCGCCTGCAACAGCGGCCGCGACAGGCGCCGCAGCGCGGCGCCGCCGACGACGGCGCAGACGAGCGCGGCGACCAGGTGGCTGCGCTCGGTGAAATAGAGCTGGCCGTCGAACAGCGCATGGCCGAGGCGCTCGGCGAGCGGCAGGTTGGCGACCAGCAGCACGCCGACGCCCCAGCTGCCGACCAGCAGCATCGCGTAGGCGGCGCCCTGCACGCCGCGCGCGGCGCCCTCGAAGGCGCTCTTCAGCGTCGCCGCGGCGGCCGCGGCGAGCACGCCGCCGGCCTGCAGCGGCCAGCCGGCGAGCAGCGCCAGCAGCGCGCCGGCCGCCGCCGTCTGCGCGAAGGCGAGCGCCGCCAGCCATTCGTCGCGCAGGCGCAGGTAGGCGCCGAGCAGCGGCAGCAGCACGGCGAAGGCGAGCCCGGTGACGAAGGGTTGCAGAAACAGCGGATCGAGAATCGCGTCAGGCGGCATCGTCGACACCTCCAAGGCGGAGCAGGCGGTCGCAGGCCGCGGCGAGAAAGGCGGCGTCGTGGCTGACGACGAGCAGGCCGGCGCCGCCGGCGGCACGGGCGCGCAGCGCGCCGGCCAGCGCGGCGACGCCGTCCGGGTCGAGGTTGTTGGTCGGCTCGTCGAGCAGCACGACGTCGGCGGGCGCCTGCAGGCAGGCCCACAGGTGCAGGAACTGGCGCTGGCCGCCGGACAGGCGGTCGAGGCGCAACGGCAGGCAGGCGGCCAGCGCCGGCGGCAGCCCGGCGGCGGCGGCACCGGTCAGCGCCAGCAGCTCGGCGCCGGTCAGCGGCACGCCGGCGACCGGCGGCTGGCGCTGCGTCTGCAGGCTGAACACGGCGCCCGGCGCGCGCCGGATGTCGCCGGCGAAGATGCGCACGTTGCCGAGCAGCGCGGCAAGCAGCGTCGATTTGCCGCAGCCGTTCGGCCCGCACAGTCCGAGGACCTCGCCACGCGCCAGCGCGAACGACAGCGGCCCGAGCACCGGCGCGAGATAGCCGGCGCGCAGGCCGCGCACGTCGAGCAGCGTGTCGGCGGTCATCGCGCGGCGAGCGCCGCCAGCAGCCGGCGCAGCGTGTCGTCGAACAGCGCGACCAGATCGCCCGCCTCCGGCGTGCCGCCGACCGTGAACGGCACGATCACCGCCGGGATCTTCGCGCGCTCGGCGATCCAGCGCGACGGCGCGTCGTGCTGGTAGGCCGGGCGCAGCACCATGCGCGCCGGCTGCGCGGTGAGCTTCGCCAGCACGTCGGCGAGGTGGCCGCCGGACGGCTCGACGCCGGGCCGCGGCTCGAGCGTGCCGACCTCGCGCAGCCCCAGCCAGGCGTTCAGGTACGGGAAGGCGTTGTGCTGCACCAGCACCGGCACGCCCTTGAGCGGCGCCGCGATCTTCTCCCAGCGCACCAGCGCCGCCCGCCACTTCTCGGCGAACGCCGCGAAGCCGCTGCGGTAGGCGGCAGCCTCGGCCGGGTCGAGCTCGGCCATGCGCGCCGCCAGCGCCTCGGCGACCTTGAGGATGTTGCGCGGATCGGTCTGGATGTGCGGGTTGCCGGCCGCATGCACGTCGCCGTGCGCACGGTCGAGCACCGCCGGCACGTCGAGCAGCCGCACCGCCGACGCCGCCTCGAAGTAGCCCGGCCGCCCGGGCTGGATGTCGCGGTTGCCGGATTCGCGCAGCACCACCGGCAGCCAGCCGACCTCCAGCTCGGCGCCGGTGGCGACCACCAGCTGCGCCGAACGCGCACGCGCGATCAGCGACGGCTTGGCCTCGATCCGGTGCGGGTCCTGCAGCCCGTGCGTCGCCGCGTACACGGTGACGCGGCCGCCGCCGATCTCCTGCGCCAGCGCCGCCCATTCGGGGACGGTGGCGAAGACCTTGAGCGCCGCCTGCGCCGGGAGCGACAGCAGCGCGGCCGCCAACCCAATCAGCAAGAATCTTTTCATGTGAACTCCTTCATTCAGCGAGCGAGCGCCCCGCTCCGCGAAAACGCCCATGGCGCCGGCGAGACGAGGCGCGCACCGACGCCGTCTGCTCGATGCAAACAAGGAGGCGCGCAACGAAGTATCGCCAAGCCATGAGCGTTTTCAGAACTTGTGGGCACCGTGGGCACCCAGACTCATGATGTACTGCAGCCACACCTGGTTGTCGGTGACGCCCGGCATCGACTTGTCCTGCGCGAACTGCAGGCGCATGCGCGCGAACTCGCTCCAGCTGTAGTCGGCCATCAGCGTCACCCGCTTCGGCTGGTAGTCCTCGACGACGACGTTGGCGGCGTTGATGCCGAAATCGCGGCGGCCGGAGTCGAGGCGGTCGTAGCGCAGGCCGGCACGCCAGCGCGGCGAGAACTGGTAGACGCCCTGCAGGTACCAGCCGGACTGGCGCGTGCGGTAGTCGCTGACGACGCTCTCCGTCCCGGTCGGCGCGCAGTTGTTGATTCCGCCATCCTCTGAACTGCAGGTCAGCGTGCCCGTCTCGCGGCGCTGGAAGTATTCGCCCTGCAGCTTGAAGCTGCGCTGCTTGGCGTCGCCTGCGGGCGCCCATTTCCAGACGAAGTCGGCAACCCAGGTCTTCGAGCGGCCGTCGAAGAAGGCGGCCGCCTCGTCGAGGCCGCCGGCATCCGCGAAGTGCGTCTCGCGTTCCTTGGCCTTGGTCTGCAGGTAGGACAGGCCGGCCCGCCAGCTGTGGCTGTCGCCGAGGTCGTCGCCGACATGCGCGAAGAGCGCGCCGGCGCCGGCACCGTTCTTGTCGCGGTCGGTGCCGGGGAAGTTCTGGCCGCGGCCGAGCTCGGCACCGAATTCGAGGAAGAACGGCGTCGGCGCCAGCCACTTCAGCTGCACGCCGTCCTGCGCGTAGCTGGCGTGTTCACCGAACAGCGCCTGGTACATCAACGGCGCGTCGGCGAAGTCCCAGGCATGCGCGTGCTGCTCGTTGAGGTAGCCGATGCCCGAGCGCAGCCGGCCGCCCTTCAGGCCGAAGCCGTGGCCGAGGCCGAGCGACTGGAACCAGGCCTCCTCGACCTCGACCTCGCCGTCCTGCAGCGCGAGGATCGCCTGGCCGCGCCAGTACGGATCGACGTTGGCGGCGAACACCAGCTCGGTGTGGTCGACCGAGAAGCCGCGCTCGCCGGCGCCGTGGCCGTCGCCGTCGTCGTGCGCGGCAGGGTTCCAGAAGCCGCCAATCCGTCGCTCGGCGACCTTCTTCATGTCGCGGTACTGGCCCTGCAGGATCAGCGAGATGTCGGGGTTGAAGCCGGTGGCCGGGTGGCTGGCCGGCGGCCGCAGGCTGGCCTGGCGGGCGGCGCTCTCCGCCTCGCGGGCGACGCTCTCGGCCTGCGCCGCGGCGGCGCCGGCGCGGCTGGCGGCGCCTTCGGCCTGCGCCAGTTTCTGTTCGAGCGCGGCGATGCGCTGCTCGTAGGCGGACTTCATCTGTTGCAGCTGGGCGCGGATCTCGGCGAGGTCCGCTTCGTTCGCGGCGGCGGCCGGCAGTGCCGGCAGCGCGAACGACAGGGCGACGGCGAGCGCCGTCGGCGAAAACTTCTTCATGGTGCGACTCCTGATCGGTAAACGGCATGGCGCCGGCACGCTGGCCGGCGATGGCGGAACGGATCAGGCGGCGGGCGGCGCGCGGGCGCGGGCGCCGGCGAGGAAGCGGGCGGCGGCGAACGGGGCCGCGGCGAGCGGCGCCGGGCAGGCGCCGGCAAGCGCCGGCAGGGCCGGCACCGAGGCGGCCGGCGCGGCGCCGTCGAGGTTGTGCCCGGCGACGCAGAGCAGGCAGACGTGCGGCGGCTCGCCGCCGTCGCCGGCATGGTCGGCGGCATGGGCGAGCATCGCCGCCTGGCCGCAGACGAGCAGGATGGCGAGCAGGCCGACACGGAGCCGGCGCAGCAGCGCGGGCGCGAGCAGCCCGGGGATCATGCGCCCGCCTCCGGCGACTGGCCGCAGAATATCGTGAAGGCCTTCTCGACGTACTCGCGCGAGAAGTCGCGGACGATGAAGACGAGGCGCGAGGCGTGGTCGTCATCCGGCCACGCCGGCAGCGCGGACTCCGGGTAGCGCACGTGCTGCACGCAATGGACGACGCGCGGCGCCGTCTCGCCGGCGACATTGACCAGCCCCTTGACGCGCAGGATGCGGTCGCCGCAGGTCGACAGCAGCACGTCGATCGCCTCGGCGAACTCGCCCCAGGCGAAGGGTTCGGCGAAACGCAGCACGAAGCTGTGCACGCGCGCGTCATGGCGCTGCGGGTCGTGGCGGTGGGCGCCTGCGGCCGCGGCAGCGTGCACCGCTTCCTCGGCCAGCCAGCGGCGGACGTCGGCGCTCTTCGTCGCCGGGTCGTAGAGGCCGCCGCCGGCGAGCGCATCGGCGGCGACTTCGCCGCGGCGCACTTCGAGCAGCGGCGCGCCCGGGTTCAGTGCGGCCAGCCGCGCGCGCACGCGGACGATCGTGTCGGCGTCGGCGAGGTCGCACTTGGTCAGCAGCAGGCGGTCGGCCATCGCCGCCTGCTTCGCCGCCTCGGCGTGCTGCGCCAGCTGCGCTTCGGCGTGCGTCGCGGCGACGGCGGCGACGATGCCGTCGCTGCGGAAGCGTTCGGCGATGAAAAAGTCCTCGAGCAGCGTGTAGATCACCGGCGCCGGGTCGGCGAGCCCGGTGGTCTCGACGATCACGCGCGAGAAGGCGGGGATCTCGCGGCGCAGCCGGCGCATGAACAGGTCACGCAAGGCGCGCGCGAGGTCGCCGCGGACGCTGCAGCAGAGACAGCCGGAGTCGAGCAGCACCAGGTTGTCGTCGACCTTCTCGACCAGCAGGTGGTCGATTCCGATCTCGCCGAACTCGTTGATCAACACCGCGGTGTCGGCCATTGCCGGCTGCTTGAGCAGATGGTTGAGCAGCGTCGTCTTGCCGGCGCCAAGGAAGCCGGTGAGGACGGTGACCGGGATCTGCCGCGCCGGGTCTATCTGAGGCATTGCTGCAACCCGGTGAGCAGGATGTCGCGCGGCAGGTCGCGGCCGATGAAGACGACGGTGCTGACGCGCGGCGCGTCGTCCCAGGGCTGGCCGGGGCTGGCGCCCATCAGCATATGCACGCCCTGCAGGATGACGCGGTAGGGCAGGTCGTCGACGGCCATGACGCCCTTGTAGCGCATCAGGTCGTCGCCGAAGACGCGGACGATGCTGCCGACGAAGTCCTGCAGTTTCGCGCCGTCGAAGTCGCGCTCGGCGCGGAAGACGACCGAGCCGATGCGATCGTCGTGGTGATGGTGGGCCTGGGCGAGGAAGCCGGGTTCGATCTCCAGCGTCGCATTGAGGTTGAAGCCGCGCAGGTCGAGGATCTCGGCCAGCGGCGTTGCGCCGAAGTGCACGGCCAGTTGCGGCGCACGCGGGTTGATCGAGGCCAGCCGCTCCTGCAGGTCGTTCAGCGCGTCGGCCTCGACCAGCTCGGTCTTGGAGAGCAGCAGGCGGTCGGCGAAGCCGACCTGCGCCTGCGCCGCCTCGTGCTCGTCGAGTTGTTTGCCGGCATGCACGGCGTCGACCAGCGTCACCACCGCGTCGAGCAGGTAGCGCCGCGCGATCGTCTCGTCCATGAAGAAGGTCTGCGCCACCGGACCGGGTTCGGCGAGCCCGGTGGTCTCGATGAGCACGCGGTCGAAGGCGAGTGTGCCGGCCTCGCGCTTTTCCGCCAGTTCGCCGAGGATGCGGATCAGGTCGCCGCGCACGCTGCAGCAGATGCAGCCGTTGTTCATCTCGACGATCTGGTCGTCCGACGAGACGAGCAATTCATTGTCGATGCCGACCTCGCCGAACTCGTTCTCGATGACGGCGATCCGCTCGCCGTGGCGTTCGGACAGGATGCGGTTCAACAGCGTCGTCTTGCCGCTGCCGAGGAAGCCGGTGAGGATGGTAACCGGGACCGGCGCGCTCACTGGACTACCCCCCTGTCGCTGCGCGCCATCCTCCCCGAGGGAGGGCGAGCGCCCCCTACGGGCGGCCGGGCGGTGGCGCTCATACGTTGCCCGCGTTGCATTCGGCGCAGCGGCCGGAGAGGTCGAGTTCGGCGCGCGCCAGCGTGAAGCCGCCGGGCAGCTTCGGCGGCCGCGGCGCCGGTGCGTCGAGGCAGAAGACGCGGCCGCAGGTCTCGCAGCGGAAATGCACGTGGCCGTGGTGCGTGCCGCCGGCGGCGAGCGCGAAGCGCCAGACGCGGCGCTCGTCGGCGCGCTTCACCGCGAGACCGGATTCGACCAGCCAGTCGAGCACGCGGTAAAGCGTCACCCGGTCGAGGCTGGCAGAGCCGAGCGCGCCTTCGATGTCCTGGTGCGACAGCGGCGTCGGCGCCGCCGTCAGCAGTTCGAGGACGCGGATGCGCGCCGGTGTCGCGCGCGCGCCGGTGGCGCGGATGCGCTCGGCGAGGGCGTCGGACGGGGCAGGGGCGGACGGGTTTTCCGGCATGGCGCGGGATTAGACCACAGCCTCGCATCAGATGCAACAGAGTTGCAACAAGCATAGAAACGGGCGGGCGCCCGCCGCCGTTCAGAACAGCTCGATGTCGTCGCCCTGCTGCTTGCCCTTCATCGACGCGACGTACTGCGCCAGCGCCGCCTCGACCGGCATGCCCTGCATCACCGCCTCGAACATCTGGCGCTCGTCGGGGGTCGTGTATTTGCTGCGGATGCGCTCCTGCAGCCCGACCCATTCGCGCGGATTGAAGATGCGGCCCTGGTCGGCGACCAGGTCGGAGAGGTCGCCGAGGCTGTGGGTGACGTGCGCGAGACGCTGCGCCAGCTTGTCGTAGAACTGGAAGGCGATCACCGCCTGATCGACCATGCCGGATACCTGGGTGGCGGCGCCGAGCAGGCGCTGCCGCGCGTCGCCGGCTGCGCCCGTGTCGGGCAGCGCGGCGACGGTCTCGCCGAGCAGGCGCATGGTCTCGGCCATGCCGGTGAAGGACGCGGTGAGCACCTCCACCGAGGCGCCGCTGTCGGTCATCGCCGCCTCGATCTGGCCGGCGGCCAGTTCGAGCAGCAGCACGGTCTCGCGGACCTGGCTCCAGTTGAGGTCGGGGGCGTGCGCGGTGCTGCCGCGCGGGGCGTTGGCGTCGATCATCGGCGATCCCGGAGACGGAACGGGGCGATTATACGCTGGCCGCCCACGCCCATTCCCGGAGCATCTGCCCGCCGCGCCCGCGATTCAGTCCGCCTGCACGAGCAGGCCCTTGAGGTACTCGCCCTCGGGAAAGTGCAGCGCCACCGGATGGTCCGGACCGGCCGACAGTCGCTGCAGGATGCGCGCGTCGCGGCCGGCATCGACGGCGGCGCCGGCGACGATCTTCTGGAACAGCTCGAGCCCGATGCCGCCCGAACACGAGTAGGTGAGCAGGTAGCCGCCGGGATTGAGCAGGCGGAAGCCGAGCAGGTTGATGTCCTTGTAGGCGCGCGCTGCGCGCTCGGCGTGTGCCGCCGACGGCGCGAACTTGGGCGGATCGAGGACGATCAGGTCGAAGGTGCGCCCCTCCTTCCTGAACACGCGCAGCGCGTCGAAGACGTCGGCCTCCAGCCACTCGGCCCGGTCGGCGTCGAGCTGCGGGTTCAGCGCCAGGTTGGCGCGCGCGCCAGAGAGCGCCGGCCCCGACGAATCGATCGAGAGCACGCTGGCGGCGCCGCCGGCGAGCGCCTGCAGCGAGAAGCCACCGGTATAGCAGAAGCAGTTGAGCACCGAGCGGCCGGTGGCGAGCGCGCGCGTCAGCAGGCGGTTGTCGCGCTGGTCGAGGTAGAAGCCGGTCTTGTGGCCGCCGACGACGTCGACGCCGAGGCGCACGCCGTTCTCGTCGATGCTGAGCGGCGCGTCGGGGGCTTCGCCATAGACCCAGCCGGTGACCGGCGCCAACCCTTCGAGCTTGCGCACGTCGGAATCGGAGCGTTCGTAGATGCGGGCGACGCCGGTGACCTTCGCCAGCGCGCCGACGATCGCCTTGCGCCACTTGTCCGGGCCGGCGGCGGTCAGCTGCAGGCAGAGGGTATCACCGTAGCGGTCGGCGATGACGCCGGGCAGGCCGTCCGACTCGCCGTGCAGCAGGCGCATGCCGTCCTGACCCCTGAGTTGCGGCATCGCTTCGCGGCGGGCGACGGCGGCGGCGACGCGGCGCTTGAAGAAGGCGTCGTCGATCGTCTCGTCCGGATCGAAGCTCCAGATGCGGGCGCGGATCTGCGAGTGCGGACTCCACGCCGCCTTCGCCAGCCGGCGGCCGTCGGCGTCGACGACCTCGACCGTGTCGCCGGCGCGGGCACGACCATCGAGGCGGGCGACCGAGCCTTCGAAGATCCAGGGATGGCGGCGGAAGAGCGAACGCTCCTTGCCGGGTTTCAGAATCAGTTGCGTCATCGTGGGCGGCATTTTACGCTGCCGGCGCCTGCCCTTGCGAGAAACGCCGCCGCCGGGACAAACACACTGAACCGCCGGCACCGCCGGCTTGTCCAATCCGACGCAGGAAGGCAGATGACGATCGGCGCCATCGCCGGATATCGACCAGTTTCCCGGGGGGCGCTCGCACGAAGGCCCCGGGAAGCTTCCACGGGAGAATGATGATGGCACTCCACATCGGTGACATTGCGCCCGACTTCACCGCCGAAACGACGGAAGGCACGATCCGCTTCCACGACTGGATCGGCGACGGCTGGGCAATCCTGTTCTCGCACCCGAAGGACTTCACCCCGGTGTGCACGACCGAGCTGGGCTACATGGCCAAGCTCGTTCCGGAGTTCGAAAAGCGTCACTGCAAGGTGATCGGGCTGAGCGTCGACTCGGTCGAGGACCATCGGCGCTGGCTCAAGGACATCGAAGAGACGCAAGGCGCCGCGGTCAACTACCCGCTGATCGGCGACACCGACCTCAGCGTCGCCAAGCTCTACGACATGCTGCCGGCCGGCGCCGGCGGCACGGCCGGCCAGCGCACGGCGGCCGACAACTTCACGGTGCGCTCGGTGTTCGTGATCGGCCCCGACAAGAAGATCAAGCTGACGCTCACCTATCCGATGAGCACCGGCCGCAACTTCGACGAGATCCTGCGCGTCCTCGACTCGATCGAGCTGACCGAGAAGTTCAAGGTGGCGACGCCGGTCAACTGGCACGAGGGCGAGGATGTGATTATCGTCACCTCGGTCAAGGACGACGAGGCGCGCGAGCGCTTCCCGGAAGGCTGGCAAGCCCCGAAGCCGTACATGCGCATCGTGCACCAGCCGCACTGAAGGCGCGACGGCGGCCCGCCGCGTAGAACTTCGCGCCCTTTTCGGCGAGGAGTTCGCGCAGGCCGCCCTGCCCCCGGAGCTGCGGTATCGCCAGCCG
This sequence comes from Azospira restricta, assembly GCF_016858125.1. Lineage (NCBI taxonomy): Bacteria > Pseudomonadati > Pseudomonadota > Betaproteobacteria > Rhodocyclales > Rhodocyclaceae > Azospira > Azospira restricta. The sequence goes on along the minus strand of NZ_CP064781.1, from coordinate 1,155,810 downwards.
GCAAGCGCGGACGATAGCCTGGCAGGGACGGCCGGTGTGGATCCTGCGCCGCAGCGACGCCGAGTTGGCGGCGCTCGCCGCCGACGACGGCCGGGTGGCGGACCCTGCCTCGCTGCAGTCGGTGCAAGCGCCGTACGCCCGCAATCCGTACCGCTCGCTGCGCCCGGAGCTGTTCGTCGCCATCGGCCTGTGCACGCACCAGGGCTGCGTGCCGGCACGCAGCGGCGGGCACCTCCTGTGCTCGTGCCACACCGCGAAGTACGACCTCGCCGGCCGCGTCTTCAGCGGCGGCCCGGCACCGCGCAACCTGACGATTCCGGCCTACCGCCTCGCCGACGAAAGCCGCCTGGTGATCGGCGAGGATGCCTGAACGATGCCCGCGGCAGCGCGCGGCGAAGCCTGCCGCGAGGCGAGGCCGAGCGGCCGCCACCCGCCTTGAGTTCGCACCGACGCTGTCTATGATGGAGCGAAGGAGGGCTCGCCGATGCTCATACTCTTCGCCGCCGGACGGATTTATCGCGCACCACCCCGGGCGGCGGGGGCTCTGCGCGACGGCAGGCGCCCGCTGCCGGGCGATGCGGCCGCGTCGCCGCTCGATCCGCTGGTCGTCGGTGCCCCGCGCGGAACGCGCTACCAGCTGTTGCGGGCGCTGCGGGCGATGGCCAGGGGACAGGCGATGGTGGTCGAGCGCCGCATCCCGTCGCTGCCCGAGCATTTCGGCAATGCCGGCGCGCGCGAGGAATGGTTCCGCTCGCTGCGCGACGCCGCGAGCTGGCAGGACGACCCGGCAATCGAGCCGATCCTGGTACCCGGCACCGATTTTCCCGGCGCCATCGGCCGCATCCTGCTCCGCGCCGGCTGGTGCGCGCCGAGCGAAACGCCGCACTGGGTGCCGAATTTGCGCTTCTTCTACCTGACCGACCTCGGCTACGCGTCGTTCAAGGGCGCCCAGGCGTGGTGGCAGGAACTGACGCCGCTGCAGCGGACGCGCCTGATGTTCTTCGAGTAGCCGCCGCTAACGATCGGCCGGCTTCTTCTTCGCCCGCGGATGCGCCGCGTCGTAGACCTTGGCCAGGTGCTGGAAATCGAGATGGGTATAGACCTGCGTCGAGGCGATGCTGGCGTGGCCGAGCATCTCCTGCACCGCGCGCAGGTCGCCGGACGACTGCAGCACGTGCGAGGCGAAGGAGTGGCGCAGCATGTGCGGATGCACGTGCGTCGGCAGCCCGCGCAGCAGCGCGCGCCGCTTCAGCCGCGACTGGATCATGCGCACCGACAGCCGGCCGCCGTTCTTGCCGAGGAACAGCGCCGGCTCGTCGGCGCTGTCCGCCCGCAGCAGCTCGCCGCGGCGCGCCGCCCAGGCGGCGAGCGCCGCGCGCGCCTGGCTGCCGACCGGGACGATGCGCTCCTTGCCGCGCTTGCCGAGCACGCGGACCTCGCCGGCGGCGACGTCGGCGAGGCAGCCGAGGTCGAGCGCCGCGAGCTCCGAGAGGCGCAGACCGGAGGAGTAGAACAGCTCGAAAATCGCCTGGTCGCGGAGAGAAAGGATGTCCAGCGCATCGTCGCCGGTCGGCCCGAGCAGCGCGTTCGCCTCGTCCGGCGACAGCGCGCGCGGCAGCGCCTTCGGGCTTTTCGGCGGGCGCACGCCGGCCACCGGGTTCTGCGCCGCCTCGCCGCGCAGGCCGAGCCAGCGGTAGAAGCCGCGCCAGGCGGAGAGCACGCGCGCCAGCGAGCGACCGGACAGGCCGCGGCCGTGCAGCTGGGCAAGAAAGCGGCGGATGTGGTGCGCCTGCAGCGCGGGCAGCGGCGTGTCGCCGGCGAGCTCGACGAGCAGCGCGAGGTCGCGGCGGTAGGCGTCTATCGTGTGCGCGGACTGCCGGCGCTGGCCGGCGAGTTCGGCCAGCCAGGCAGCGACCAGCCCGGCCGCGGCGTTCACGCCGTCTTCAGCGTGCGCGCGATCGCCGCCGAGGCCATGTCGCCGAGGCGCTCGAGGTAGACGGTGCCCATGCCGGCGTAGAAGCGCTCGCTGTCGTAGGCGCCGAGCGCGACCAGGCCGATCGTGCCGCCGCCGGCCTTGAGCGCGATCAGCGCCTGCGAGCGGATGTTCAGCGCGGCCTCGCCGAACCAGGTCGAGGTCTCGAAACCGGCGGTCGAGCCGCAGTACGGTTGCTTCAGCGTTTCCGCATAGACCTGCAGTTCCTGGCTGACCGCGGCGAACTCGGGCAGCGCCTCCAGCTCGCCGGCCGGCAGGCTCCACAGGCGGACGGCGACCTCGGGGATCGCGAAATCCTCGCGCAGGTGGTAGCCGAGCGTATGCATCACCGCCGGGAAGGTGTAGGCCGAGATCAGCGCGACGGCGAGGCGGTGCATCTTGTCGCTGATCGCGTCGTTCTCCTCGCCGAAGCCGATCAGCTCGCCGAGCTTGGCCTCGAGCTGGCGGTTCTTGTCGCGCAGCGTCAGCATCTGCCGCTCGGTGATCGAGATCGCGCGGCCGCCGTGCGGATGCGGGATGGCGATCTGCGCCATCAGGTCGGCGTACTGCTCGAAGAACTGCGGGTTGTTCTGCAGGTAATGCGCGACTTCGTCGGCTCTCATGGTGGGCTCTTTCTGCGTTCCGTTTACTCGATTTCGATTTCGCTGGCGAAGACGGTGACCGCCGGGCCGGTCATCCGCACCGGCGTGCCGGGGCCGTTCCAGGCGATGTCCAGTTCGCCGCCGCGGGTGTCGACGCGCACCGGCGAGTCGAGCAGGCCGCGCGCGATGCCGGCGACGACCGCGGCGCAGGCGCCGGTGCCGCAGGCCAGCGTCTCGCCGGCGCCGCGTTCGAAGACGCGCAGGCGGATCGCATGGCGGTCCACCACCTGCATGAAGCCGGCATTCACGCGCTGCGGGAAGCGGGGGTGCGACTCGATCTGCGGCCCCTCCGTCGCCACCGGCGCGCGGTCGACGTCGGCGACGACCTGCACCGCGTGCGGGTTGCCCATCGAGACGGCGGTGATCATCACTTCGCGGTCGCCGACCTGCAGCGGCTGCACGACGTCGGCGACCGGGCTGACGAAGGGGATGCGCTCGGGCTCGAATACCGGCACGCCCATGTCGACGGTGACCAGGCCGTTCGCCTCCAGCTTCGGCGCGATGACGCCGCTCATCGTCTCGACGCGGATCTCGGTCTTGTCGGTAAGCCCCTGCTCGTGCACGAAGCGCACGAAGCAGCGGGCGCCGTTGCCGCACTGCTCGACCTCGCCGCCGTCGGCGTTGAAGATGCGGTAGCGGAAGTCGACGCCGGGCTGCTGCGCCGGCTCGACGAGCAGGATCTGGTCGCAGCCAACGCCGAAGTGGCGGTCGGCGAGGAAGCGCAGCTGCTTCGGCGACAGCGCGACCGACTGGCGCACGCCGTCGAGCACGACGAAGTCGTTGCCGAGGCCGTGCATCTTGGAGAACTTGAGTTTCATGGGGCCGCCTGCGGGATCGATCGCGCCATTATAAAGTCGTCCATGACGAATCCGCCGCCGATGTCGACCCTGACCGAGTCGCGCACCGTGAAGCCATGCTTTTCGTAGGCGGTGATGGCGCGGGCATTCTGCTTATTGACGGCGAGGAGCAGCGTGTCGCAACCGGCGGCGCGGCCGTGCTCGAGCACGCGCGCGATCAGCGCGCCGCCGACGCCGCCGCGCTGACGGGCGGGATGGACATAGAGCTTGTCGAGCTTGAGCTCGCCGGGGGCGCCGGTCAGGTAGCAAGACGAAAAACCGACGCGCTCGCCGTCAAGAAATGCCTGGTCCCACCAGTAGCCGGGCGTCGCCAGCTCGTCGAGCAGGCGCGGCGCGTTGTAGCGCTGGTCGAGCATGTAGTCGATCTGCGCCTGGCTGATGATCTCCGCGTAGGCGGCCTGCCAGATCTCGCGGGCGAGCGCGGCGACGGCGGCGACGTCGGCGGATTGGACGGGCTGGATGTCTACATGCATATGAATCAAGACCTGTTGGACGGTGCAGACTTGCTACGAGACCACCCAATGAATAGCACGCCAATTAGCGTCTGAGTAATCGCGTAGCCGTTGGGTCCAAGGAATGCCGTAATGGAAAGATAAACCCACGACCACCGGCCAGTCGAAAGGTTAGCTGGGTCGGGGTAGAAAAAATTGAAGGCGCCCGCGATCAACATTAACAACCCGACCGCCAAGCGGATTCGGCGAATATCCTCGGGAGTAACAGGAAAGCGGCTACCGTGAGGAAATTGCATTAAGTCACCATAAACACGAAGAAGAGAAAGCTGTGCCGGGCTGCAGAACGACGCATTATCCATTGCCATCGTCATCAAGACAATTTCACCCGGAGAGCCCGGAGATCAAGCTCGTTTGACCCCGGCGGCCCGGCCGTGGATACTTCCGCCTCCCCGATTCAGCGAATCCACCATGCTCTCCCGCGCCGCCGTCGCCCTGCTCTGGCTGCTGCACTTCCTGCCGCTCGCGCTGCTGGCGCCGCTCGGCCGCGGACTGGGCGCGCTGCTCTACCGCTTCGCGCAGAAGCGGCGGCACGTCGTGCGCGTCAACCTGGCGCTGTGCTTCCCGGAGCTCGACTGCGCCGGACGCGAGGCGCTCGTCCGCCGCCACTTCGCCGCGCTCGGCCGCAGCCTGCTCGAACGCAGCCTGTTCTGGTGGGCGCCGCAAGAACGCCTCGAACGGCTGATCCAGGTGACCGGCGAGGAACGGGTGCGCGCGCTGCAGGCCGCAGGCAAGCCGGTGCTGCTGCTGGCGCCGCATTTCGTCGGGCTCGACGCCGGCGGCGTCGCGGTGACGATGCGTTTCGACATCGTCAGCATCTACGCCGCGCAAAGCGACCCGGTCTTCGACCGGCTGCTGCTCGCCGGCCGCAGCCGCTTCGGCGACCAGCAGCTGCTCTCCCGCGCCGACGGCCCGCGCGCGACGGTGAAAGCGATGAAGTCCGGGCGGCCGTTCTACTACCTGCCGGACATGAACTTCCGCACCCGGGACGCCGTTTTCGCGCCCTTCTTCGGCGTCCCGGCGTGGACCATCACCGGCCTGTCGCGCCTTGCCCGGCTGGCCGGCGCCGCCGTCGTTCCCTGCGTCACGCGCATGCTGCCGGGCGACGCCGGCTACCGCGTCGAGTTCGGCGAGCCGTGGGCGGACTTCCCGAGCGACGACGCCGAGGCCGACACGCGGCGCATGAACGAATGGCTGGAGGCGGTCGTGCGCACGATGCCGGAGCAGTATTACTGGGTGCATCGGCGCTTCAAGACGCAGCCGGAAGGCGCCGAGCGGCCGTACCGGGTGCGCGACCCGGAAGCGCTCGCCGCCGCCCGGCGTTCCGCAAGCACCTGATTCTCCGAAGATTGCCGCCGGGAAGGTATACTTGCCGGTTTGATCTCGGGCCGGCACGGCCCGCACAGCACGAGACCCGATTTTGGCACTGACTATCCTTGGACTTTCCGGCGCGCTGACGCACGACCCGTCGGCCGCGCTCTACATCGACGGCAAGCTCGTCGCCGCCGCCGAAGAGGAACGCTTCGTCCGCGACAAGCACGCGAAGAACCGCATGCCCTACGAATCGGCGAAGTTCTGCCTCGACTTCGCCGGCCTGAAGCCGGCCGACGTGCAGGTCGTCGCCATCCCGTTCGCGCCGATCAGCCTGGCCGAGAAGGCGCGCTGGCACTACGCGAAGCGCTACTGGTACGCGCCCGACCGTTCGCTCGACGCGATCCTCACCGGCAACCGCCGCTACTTCCGCTACAAGAAGCGCATCGAATGGTGCCTGCAGCAGCTCGGCTTCGACCTGAAGCAGGTCGAGATCGTGCCGGTCGAGCACCACCTCGCGCACGCCTCCTCGGCCTACCACTGCTCAGGCTTCACCGAGAAGACGGCGATCCTCGGCATCGACGGCAAGGGCGAATACGCGACCACCTTCTTCGGCGTCGGCGAGAACGGCAGGATCACGAAGATCAAGGAGTTCTACGACCCGGACTCGCTCGGCGGCCTCTACGGCGCGCTGACCGAATACCTCGGCTTCGAGATGCTCGACGGCGAGTACAAGGTGATGGGCATGGCGCCCTACGGCGACCCGAGCAAGTACGATTTCTCGCGGCTGGCCAAGTTCGAGAACGGCGAGCTGGTCGTCAACACCGACTACGCCAACGTGATCGGCTTCCGCCGCTACAAGGAGAAGGGCAAGGGCTACTACTTCTCGCCCAAGCTGATCGACTGGCTCGGCCCGATGCGCCACGGCGACATCGCCGACGACCCGTACATCCACTACGCGGCGAGCATGCAGAAGCTGTTCGAGGACCTGTCGCTGCAGATGATCGAGCATTACCTCGGCGACATCCTCAAGGAAACCGGCCGGCTGGCCTTCGCCGGCGGCGGCGCGCTGAACGTCAAGCTGAACCAGAAGATCATCGCCCGCCCGGACCTCAAGGAGCTGTTCGTGCAGCCGGCCTCGGGCGACGCCGGCACCGCCATCGGTGCCGCCTCCTATGTTTCGGTGCAGCGCGGCATGCCGGTCGAAAAGATGGAACACGTCTACCTCGGCCCGGCCTACAGCAACGAGGACGTCATCGCCGCCTGCGCGCGCCATCCGTCGAAGCCGCAGTGGCGGCAGATCGACAACGGCGACGTCGAGGTGCCGAAGCAGGTCGCGAAAATCCTTGCCGACGGCAACCCGGTCGCCTGGTTCCGCGGCCGCATGGAGTTCGGCCCGCGCGCCCTGGGCGGGCGCTCGATCCTCGGCTGCCCGAGCGCTGCCGGCGTCGCCGACCGGATCAACGAACAGATCAAGTTCCGCGAGCGCTGGCGGCCGTTCTGCCCGAGCATGCTCGACACCGTCGGCCCGCAGATGCTCGGCAGCGAGCACCCGGCGCCGTTCATGACCTTCACCTTCGAGGTCGCCGAGGAGTGGAAGTCGCGCGTGCCGGAAGTCGTGCACGAGGACGGCACCTCGCGCGCGCAGGTGCTGAAGCGCGAATTCAACCCGCGCTACTACGACCTGATGCTCGAGCTGGAAAAGTTGACCGGCAACGGCGTCGTGCTGAATACCTCGCTCAACCGCCGCGGCGAGCCGATGATCTGCTCGCCGACCGACGCACTGAACATGTTCTTCGGATCGGACCTGCAATACCTGATCATGGAGGACGTGCTGGTGGTCAAGGATTCCGCCAAGGTGGGCTGAACGCATGGCCGAACGCTGGATCCTGCAGTTCTGCCATTCGCACTACGGCCCCTTCGCCGACGTCGCGCGCCAGTATGCGGCGCTGTTCAAGGGTTCGCCGTACAAGGTGCTCACCGTCTACCTGACCGGTGAGCCGAGCGAGGCAGTCCGCCAGGCGTCGGCGTCCGACGAGGTGATCTTCCTCGATTTCAGCAGCAAGGCGGTGGGCGGCCTCAAGCTCGCGGCCATCCGCGCGCTGAAGAAGATCGCCACCAGCCGCGATTTCGCGCTGGTCATCGCCCACCGTGCCAAGCCGACCTACGTCGCCTGCCTGGCAACCAGGCTGCCGGTGATCAGCGTCCATCACGCCTTCGGCGACTACAAGCGCGCCGCGCGCCGCTGGTTTGCCAACGCCTTCAGGAAACGCCTGTCGCTGCTCGCCGTCTCCGATGCGGTACGCGACGACATCCGCCGCTGCCTGCCGGACTGGCCGGCGGACAGGATAGAAACGCTGCACAACCGCATCGACGTCGCTGCCGCGCGCGCCGCGGTCACGCCGCGCGCGGATGCCCGCCAGGCGCTGGGCCTGCCGGCCGACGCGATCGTCGTCGGCAACGTCGGCCGCCTGCATGCCGACAAGGACCAGGCAACGCTGCTCGCCGGCTTTGCGAAAGCCCTGCCGCGCCTGCCGGCCGGTACGCTGCTGGCGGTTGCCGGCAGCGGCCCGCTCGAGGGCGCGCTGCGCCGGCAGATCGCCGACCTCGGCCTCGACGGGCGAGTCCGCCTGCTCGGCCAGGTGCCGGAGGTGCGCCGGCTGTTCGCCGCCTTCGACCTGTTCGTCCTCAGCTCCGACCACGAACCCTTCGGCATGGTGCTGCTCGAGGCGATGGCCGCCGGCGTGCCGGTGCTGGCCACCGACTGCGGTGGTGCGCCGGAGGTGGTCGGCGATGCCGACCTGCTGTTCCGGCTGCGCGACACCGACGGGCTGGCGGCGAAGCTGGTCGATTTCTGCGGCGGCGGCGCCGAGGCCCGCCGCACCTCCTGCGCTGCCGCGACGCAGCGCCTGGACGCGGCGTTCTCCGACGAAGCCGCGCGCCGGCGCTTCTTTGCGCTGGCCATGGTCCGGCAGGCGCTCGGTCCGCTGGAGGCGGCGCGATGAACAGCGCCGCGACGATCGCCGCCCGCGGCGAGGCGCGCATCGCGCTGGTCGCCTTCAGCTCGCTCGGCGACGGCCTGATCTACGTGATGATGGCCGAGAACCTGCGCCTGAACGGTTATCGCGTCACCTATTTCGGCAACATCGCGCACCAGCTCCGGCACTGGCTGCCGCAACTGGACATCCAGCCCTATCCGGCTGCCGACCGGTTCGACGAGACGCTCGCCGGCTTCGACCTGGTGATCATGAGCCCGCCGCAATTCCTGCGCGAGCGCATGGACGAGCCGACGACGGAAGCGATGCGCAAGAAGTGGCTGCTGATCTGCCAGAAGACGCCCAAAGGCTGGCGGCACGACCACACCGAGCGCGTGCGCAACAACTGCGATGAGCGCACCTTCGAAGCGCTGCGCGACCTGCTCGACTGCAGCGGTCCGATCCGCTTCCGCGACTTTGACACCGAGAGCGTCGTCGACATCACCCTGCATTACATGCGCGAGAAGATGCACCTCGCGCACCTGACGCGACACGTCGCCGTCACGCCGCCGGCCGGGCTGCAGCACCGCCGGCATCGGCAGCGCATCGTCGTCAGTCCGGACTCGGCGTGGCCGGTCAAGAAGAACTGGCCGCCGCGCTCGTTCATGAACCTCTGCCACGCGCTGCGCGAGCGCGGCTACGACCCGAAGATCGTCGTCGCGCCGGCCAACCACGACTATTGGGCGAAGCTCCCCGGCAACGTCTTCGAGACGCCGGTCTTCCCCGGGATCGACCAGCTCGCCGCCTACCTCTACGAATCCGGCGCGGTCATCGCCAACGACTCGGGCAACGGCCACCTCGCCTCCTTTCTCGGCGTGCCGGTGGTGACGCTGTACCGCAAGCGCAACCCGCACTTCCACTGGCGCCCGGCCTGGGGACCGGGCGCCGTCGTCTGCCCGCGGCTGACGCTGCCCTGGTTCGGCGAGCCGCTCTGGAAACCGTTCCTCGGCACGCGCGCGATCCTCGCCGCGCTGCACAAGGTGACATGAGCCCGCCGCGCAAGATCCTCGTCCTCGACGGCATCGGCGGCGTCCCGCTCGGCCGCGAGGTGTGCGAAACCTGCGGCGAGCTCGGCGTCGCCACCGTCCACATCGACTGCCTGCAGCAGGCGCGACGACCGTTCTACGCCGCCCGCTCGGCCTACGCCAAGCTCCGCAACCGCGGCTACGACCGCGACGGCTTCACCTTCCTGCCGAAGCTGGTCGAGGACGACCTGCGCCGGCTGATCGCCCGCGAGCAGCCCAGCCATATCCTGGTGATCGGCTTCGTCTACAAGTTCTACGATCCGCGACTGCTGCGCCGGCTTGCCGACGAAGCCGGCGCCGGGCTGTTCCTTTACGACACGGATACCTGCAACCTCTACGGGCGGCGGCGCGAGTTCATCTTCTTCGTCGAGAACGAGCTGCCGATCTACGATCGCATCCTCTCGTGCTCCGAGGTGACCACCCGCTTCTTCCGCGACACCCGCGGGCTGGACGCCGTCTTCCTGCCCTTCGGCGCCAAACCGATCGCCGTCGCGCACGACGACAAGCCGATCGACGTGCTCTTCGTCGGCAGCGGCGACCTGCGCCGCATCTTCCTGCTCGAAGGCATCCGCGATCGGGTGACGGTCCGCGGCAACCGCTGGCGGCGCAACTTCCCACTGATGTCCGAGGCGCTGCGCCACCGCGTCGTCGACCGGCCGGTCTGGGGCGACGAGCTGCACCGCCTGCTCGGCCAGTCGAAGATCGTGCTCAACATCACGCGCACCGATTTCTACGGCGCCGAGACCGGCATCAACCTGCGCGTCTTCGAAGCCCTCGCCGCCGGCTGCTTCCTGCTCACCGACCATTGCGACGAGCTTGCCGAGGTCTTCCGCGTCGGCGAGGAGATCGAGACCTACCGCTCGTCGGGCGAACTGGCCGAGAAGGTCGCGTACTATCTTGCGCACGACGATGCGCGACAGGCGATCGCCGCGCGCGGACATGCCGCTTTTCTCACAAAGCACACCTGGCACACGAGAATCGAACGGCAATTGCTGCCGCTGCTCGTAAGACGTTGAGCATCCCTGGCGAAAACGGCGATACTCCCGCCTTCGGCAAACCCACAACAACAAGCCCGACATGTTCACTACCTTGAGAATCCCGCCCTGGCTGACCCCGGTGCGCGCGACCTTCCTCGCCAGCCTGCTGCTGTCGCTGGTCGCGCGCCTGGGCAGCACGCTCAACCGCGACGGCATGCTCTACGTGAAGGGCGCCCAGGCCTTCCTCGACGGCGGTTTCACGGCCGCGCGGGAAGTGTTCAACTGGCCCTTCCTGTCGATCGCGATGGCGGTCGTCGGCCGGCTCACCGGCCTCGGGCCGGAAACCGCCGGCTACCTGCTCAACGCGCTGTTCATGGCCGGCGCCTGCGCGCTGATGGTCGCCTGCATCGCGCGCCGGACGCCGGAACTGTCCTGGCTCGGCGCCTTCGTCGTGCTCGCGCTGCCGGGCCTCAACGAATACCGCAACGAGCTGCTGCGCGAATACGGCTGCTGGTTCTTCGTCATGCTGGCGTTCTGGCTGGCACTGCGCTGGGCGGAGCGGCCCCGCTGGCCGTCGGCGCTCGCGCTGCAGGCGGCGCTGGGGGGCGCCGCGCTGTTCCGCCCGGAAGCGCTGGCGCTGTTCCCCGCATTGCTGCTCTGGCAGCTGGCCGGCGCGCCGCGCGCCGAGCGCGGGCGGCGGCTGCTGATGCTCGGCGGCCTGCCGCTGGCCGGCGGCATCGCCCTCGCCGCCCTGTACGTCAGCGGCGGACTCGCCGGCGGCGGCCGGCTGGCCGAAGACCTCGGCCGTTTCCGCCTAGCCCGCTTCGACGCCAAGGCGCAGGCGCTCGCCTCCGCATTGGTCGTCGATGCACGGGAGCAGCTAGTCGTCTTTGCGCAGGAGCAGGCGCGGACGATCCTGCTCTTCGGCTCGCTGGCGCTGGTGCCGCTGAAGGTCCTGCAAAAGCTCGGCCTCTTCGTCGTGCCGCTGGCGTTCGCCCTGTTCGGTCGCGCGGCGCGCCCGGCGCTTGGCCGTCACCCGCTGTTCGCCTGGGGCATCGCCGCGCACCTGCTGGTGCTGGCGGTCTTCGTCGTCGACCTGCAGTTCCTCGCCGGGCGCTACGTCGGGCTGATCCTGCTGTTCTCCACGCCCTTCGCCGCGGCTGGGCTCGCCGCGATGCTGCAGCACCGCCCGCGCTGGCGCATAACCGTGTTCATCGGCATGGCGCTGCTGGCGCTGGCGAACGTCGTATCCACCAGCCCCGGCAAGACGCATCTGGTCGACGCCGGCCGCTGGCTGGCCGCCAACGTCGCCGACCCGTCGACGGTCTATATCGACAGCGGCCGCACCGCCTACCACGCCGGTTGGCAAACGGCAGCGGTGGCGGAGCGAAACCAGCGCCCGGCGGTCGAAAAGGCCGTCGCCGAGGAGCGCTACGCGCTCTACGTCCTCGAGCATTCGCGCAAGGACGCGCCGCTCGAGGACTGGCTGGCAAAAACCGGATTGCGCGTCGTCACGCGCTTCGAACACCCCAACCGCGACGCGGTGATTATCGCCGCCCCCGCCTCCCGGAAACCATGACGCCACCACCGCTCGTCAGCATCGCGATCCCGGCCTACCGACACGAAAAATACATCAAGACCTGCCTGGCCTCGGTCTGCGCGCAGACCTATCCCGAGCTCGAACTGGTGCTGATCGACGACGGCTCGCCCGACGACACCTTCGCGGTCGCCACGCGCTTTCTCGACGCCCATCGCGACCGCTTCCGCCGCATCGTCCTCGAACGCCGCGAGAACCGCGGCGTCAGCGCCAACTCCAACGCCTGCATCGAGGCCTGCCGCGGCGAATGGGTGCATCTGCTCGGCTCCGACGACCGCCTCTACCCGGAAAAGGTGGCGCGCATCCAGGCGGCGATCGCCGAATGGCAACTGCCGGAACTGGCGCTGGTGCACGCCGACACCGATACCATCGACGCCGATGGCAACCCGCACCTCAGCCGACACCGGGCGCGGCACGCGCCGCCGGGACCGGACCACGCGGCCTACCGCTGGCTGTTCCACCGCAACCTGATCTCCAATCCGTCGATCGCGCTGCGCCGCGACGCCTTCCTCGCCATCGGCGGCTTCGACCCGACGCTGCCACTGGAGGATCTCGACTGCTGGCTGCGGCTGTCCACGCACTACGCCATCGGCCGCGTCCCGGAGGTGCTGGCGAGTTACCGCAAGCACCCGGGAAATTCGTTGCGTCAGCGACAGAAGATGCTCGGCGCCTTCTTCGCGACCTACGCCAAGTTCATCGAGGCGAACCCGGGCCTGATCCCCGACGGCGAGCTGAAACGCCATTTCCGCTGGTACCTGCGGCGCTTCTGGCGCCGTATCCGCAAGCAGCGGCCGGGCTATCTGGCGGCCTTCGCCGGCGCGCTGCTGCAGAGCTATCTGCGAGCACCGCGGGCGGCGGACTATCGCCGCTTCGGCGATATCCTGCTCAAGACCACGGCCTGAGGAAAGGCGCCTCCCCAATCCCTTGCCCGCAACCGGGAACGGCGGGTGCTCCCGCTACTTGCCGGCGCCGGCGAACAGCCGCTTCCACGCCTTGCGCCCGACGCGCCGCTTGGCCGCGACCTTGAGGTCGTAGAGCAGGAAGGGCCAGCGGTAGCGCCAGCGCGGCCTCTCGCGCAAGGCGGCGAGGTAGATCGTAAGGAATTTCTCACGCCCCTGCCGGTGCAGCTTGTTGCAGATGCGCACCAGATCGGCAAAACGCTGGCCAATCGTCAGCGGGCCGGGGAAGACGCGGATGCGCCCGGTGTCGATCAGCGAAAAGGCGAGGCGGTCGGCGCCGGCCTTGCCGATCAGGATGTTGCCGCCCGACAGGTCGCGGAAGAGGATGCCGCCGCCGTGCATCTTCAGCAGGTAGTCGGCGAGCTGGCGGTACGCCGCCTCCTCGCCGACCCCGGCAAAGCTGTCGGCGCCGCCGGCGAAGGCGCCGACCAGTTCGCGCGCGGTGAACTCGGCCGGCACGTATTCGCAGAGGTAGTAGTTCTGCGTCAGGCTCGCATCGCCTTCCTTCTCGAACCATGCCACCGGCGGCGCCGCGGCGACGCCACGACGCAGCAGTTCGCAGGTGCCGTTCCAGCTGCGCAGCCCCTTCGACGGCTTGAAGCGGTCGAGCAACTTCTTGTGCAGATACATCTTCACCGGCTGCTTGACGACCAGTTTCGCGCCCGCGGCGCGCGGGTCGTCGACGGTCCAGATCGCGTTGCGCGCGTGGCGCAGCGTCGCTTCGCGCGGCGGCGTGCCGATCCGGGCGGGGTGGATGCGCTGCAGCAGCAGCGCCGCCTCGGCCGCGTCGCGGGCGAGCACGATGCCGCGCCAGCCGTCCTCGCGGAAGTAGAAATGCGTCCGCCCCGGCTGGTGGCGGTGGATCGCGACGCCGGGCAGGATGCCGGCACCGGGGCGGACCGCGACCGTGCGCGCCGCCGGCCAGAGCAGATAGAGCGGCGACTCGGTCGCCAGCGTCGGCCGTTCACGCAGGATCTCGCCGTCGCGGTCGCGGCACAGCGCGGTGCGCAGGTCGTCGTCGGCGTAGATGTCGGCCAGCGCAGCGGCGCGGCCGTTGGTCGTCCACACGGCATGGACCAGCCCGCTGCCGGTGGCGAAGGCGTGCACTTCCAGCTGTTCGGAAGCGTTCAGCCGGCCGCAGTAGCGGCTGCCCGGGATCAGCTCGTTGAAGGCGCCGAGCGCGCGCAGCGCCGGCCGTACGCGCAGGTCGGCGAGCCCGCCGCGCAGGCCGGCATAGTGGGTGATGCGTTCGAGCGCCGGATACGGAAAGGCCCCTTCGTCGACCAGCCCTTCGCGGTGGCAGACCAGCGGCCCCCACCAGGCGCGCTCGAGCGCGCCGGAGGCCGCGCACAGCACCATGTAGCGCGCCAGGTAGTCGGCCTGCTTCTCCTCGCTGTCGGGCAGCAGGCGCTCGATCCGCGGCAGCGTCCAGAACGCCGACGGCGAAAAGAGGCGCGGCACGCCGAAGTCGGCACCGATTCTCGCCAGCAGACGCGCCTTCTTGACCAGGTTGAACTTGTGCAGCGAGGCCAGCCGGTGACCGAGGATCTTGTGGTCGAAGCGCTCGGGCTCGGTGCAGCGCTCCGAGAACAGGTTGTCGGTATGCAGGTCGGGCAGCTGGCCGCGCGCACGCAACAGCGCGAGCAGGCCGACGTTCCACGGCGGTTCGAAGTCGGTGACGCTGGGACCGGCCAGCGTCAGGCCGCGCGCCCGCGCCTCGCGCCAGGCGATCTCCCACATCGCGAGAAAGCCGGCCAGCGTGTAGCCCGCCCAGCGCTTGCGGTTGATCGTCGAACCGATCTCGACGATCTCGACGCGGGCGCCGAAGCGGTCGAGCGTCGCCGTCACGAAACTGCGCCATTCGTCGCGCGCCTCGGCCGAATCCGCCATGCGCCTTGCCGGCGCGGCCGGCTGCACGAGATGCAGCGTCACCTGCAGCGAGGCGTCGAGCAGCCGTTCGAGGAGGCGCGCCGTCGGCCCGTCGCCGTCGCCGTAGCTGAAATCGAGGCGGACGTGGCGGATTCCCGCCTCGCGCAGGCGGGCGAGCAGCCAGTCGTCGACTTCGGGATCGGCCGCCGCGGCGACGCCGACGCCGGCCAAGGCCTCGGGAACGAGATGCCCCGCCGGCGGCCGGTGCCCGCCGGGAAGGCGCAGCCCGCCGCGCAACGCATGGCCGAGCAGGGCAGCGGCAAAATGCAGGTGCGGGTTCGCGGCGACGCTCATTGCGCGCCGCCGGGCGGCCGGCCGCCGACGATCGCCGCCGCGTCGATCCAGTCGCGCTCCTCGTCGAGCCCCTGCATGCGGCGCAGGTTGCGCGCGCGCAGGTACTTGCCGAGCGACCAGGGATGGATGCGCAGGTCGGCGAAATCGATCAGACCGAGGCGCCCCTCGGGCGTGCACACGACGTTGCCGAGATGCAGCGAGCGGAAGTAGACGCCCTGATCGTGCAGGCCGACCACGAAGCGGGTAAACGCCGCCTTCAGTTCGCGCTCGCGCGCCGGCGCCAGACCGCCGCGCAGCAACTCGCGCAGCGTCTTGCCGGCGAGCGGCGCATAGCGGACGGCGTCGCGCTCGATCGACGGGATGCGCAGCACCTCGATCACCTGCGGCACCGGGATGCCCAGGCGGGCCAGCGCCGCCGCGTTGTTGGCGAAGCGGCGGGCGTAGGGATAGAGGGCGGCCGAGGAAATCACCCGCCGCCGCCGGAACAGCTTGAGGATGCTGCCGTCGGCGAGGCGCAGCACCTTGTCGCCGTGGTGGTCGACCTCGAGCACCTCGGCGCCCTCGCGCATGGCGAGGTAGTCCTGCTGTCTGAGTCTCTTCAAGGGGCGGCCCGCGGCTGAAAACCCGTTAGTTTACCGTCTTGTAGCGGGCAGAGGTACCGCGGAGGCGGCATGCTAAACTCCGCCGTCCGCGCCATTGACCCGTACGCCGCACCGAAAGCCCTGCCCATGCCGCAATCCGGCCCGCAATCCGTCTCGTCGCTGAAGATCTACCTGCGCCTGCTCGGCTACGTCCGCCCCTTCGCCGGCGCCTTCGCCGTCAGCATCGTCGGCTACCTGATCTTCGCCTCGTCGCAGCCGATGTTCGCCGCCGTCCTCAAGTATTTCGTCGACGGCCTCGGCGCACAGGCCGGCAGCACGCGCCACCCCTTGCCGCTGCTCGGCGAGGTCGAACTGATGTACGGCATCCCGCTGCTGATGATACTGATCATCGTCTGGCGCAGCCTCGGTTCCTTCCTCGGCAACTACTATCTGGCCCGGGTGTCGCTCGGGCTGATCAACGACCTGCGGCTGGCGCTGTTCAACAGCCTGCTGCGCCTGCCGAACGCCTATTTCGACCAGAACAACTCCGGCCACCTGATCTCGCGCATCACCTACAACGTGACGATGGTCACCGGCGCCGCCACCGACGCGATCAAGGTGGTGATCCGCGAGGGCCTGACCGTCGTTTTCCTGTTCGGCTACCTGCTGTGGATGAACTGGAAGCTGACCGCGATCATGGTCGCCATCCTGCCGCTGATCGGCCTGATGGTGGCCAGCGCCAGCCGCAAGTTCCGCAAGCAGAGCAAGAAGATCCAGGCGACGATGGGCGACCTGACGCACGTCGCCTCGGAGACGATCCAGGGCTACCGCGTCGTCAGGAGCTTCGGCGGCGAGGACTACGAGGCGCGGCGCTTCAAGGCGGCGAGCGAGGACAACACGGTGAAGCAGCTGCGCATGGTGAAGACCGGCGCCACCTTCACGCCGGCGCTGCAGCTGGTCACCTTCTCGGCGATGTCGGTGATCCTCTTCCTCGTCCTCTTCATGCGCGGCGACGCCTCGGCCGGCGACCTGGTCGCCTACATCACCGCCGCCGGCCTGCTGCCGAAGCCGATCCGCCAGCTCTCCGAAGTCAGCGGCACGATCCAGAAGGGTCTCGCCGGCGCCGAGAGCATCTTCGCCCAGCTCGACGAGCGGCCGGAGACCGACCGCGGAACGGTCGAGCGCGAGCGGGTCAGCGGCCGGATCGAGATCCGCGGCCTCCGCTTCCGCTACCCCGGCGCCGAGCGGCCGGTGCTGGAGGACGTCAATGTGACGATCGAGCCCGGCCAGATGGTCGCCATCGTCGGCCGCTCGGGCAGCGGCAAGTCGACGCTGGTCGGCCTGATCCCGCGCTTCTACCACCACAGCGAAGGGCAGATCCTGATCGACGGCGTCGACGTCGAGGACTACACGCTCAGGAACCTGCGCCGGCACGTCGCGCTGGTCACGCAGCAGGTGGTGCTGTTCAACGACACGATCGCCGCCAACATCGCCTACGGCGACCTCGCGCAGGCGCCGCGCGCAGCAGTCGAGGCGGCGGCGGATGCGGCCTACGCCCGCGAGTTCATCGACAAGCTGCCGCAGGGCTTCGACACGCTGGTCGGCGAGAACGGCGTGCTGCTCTCCGGCGGCCAGCGCCAGCGCCTGGCGATCGCCCGCGCGCTGCTCAAGGACGCGCCGATCCTGATCCTCGACGAAGCCACCTCGGCGCTCGACACCGAATCCGAACGCCACATCCAGGCGGCGCTCGACCGCGTCATGCAGGGCCGCACGACGCTGGTCATCGCCCACCGCCTGTCGACGATCGAACAGGCCGACCTGATCCTGGTCATGGACCAGGGACGCATCGTCGAGCGCGGCACGCACGCCGAACTGCTCGCCGCCAACGGCCACTACGCGCGGCTGCACGCGGTGCAGTTCGAGGAAGGACAGGACGCCGCGGCGTCGGCCGCCTGAGGAAGAGGCGCGTCAGGCGGGCGGCAGCGCCGCCTGCAGCCATCGGCCGAGCGACGAAGCGGCCGGCCAGTTGCGCACGAGGCGCGCGCGGTCGCGCCGCCAGGCGCGGCGCCAGGCCGCCTCGCTGCGGTGCTGCGTGCACGCGTCGAGGTCGATCAGCCAGACCCGCCCGGCATGCCACAGCAGGTTGGTCGCCTTCAGGTCGCCGTGGCTGATGCGGAGGCGCGCCAGCGTCGCGAACAGCGCGGTGATTGCCGCCGCCTCGGCCGCCGGCGGTTCGCGGTCGACCGCCAGATGCTCGGCCAGATTGACCCCCGGACAGAACTCATTGACCAGCCAGGCGCGCCGGCGCAGCGGCCCGAGCCGCTCCTCGACCAGCGCCAGCGGCGCCGGCGTGGCGATGCCGTACAGCGCCAGGCGATGCCCCTCGCGCCACGAATGCCAGGCGCGGCTCGGCCGCCACAGCCGCGACAGCGCGTGGCCGACGCTCTTCAGGTTGTAGCGCTTGACGACCAGATCGCCGCCATCCGCCGCAACTTTCGCGACGGTGCAGGTGTTGCCCGACTTCAGCCGCACGCCCGCCGCGAGCGCGCCGTCAGGGTCGCGCAAGAGCGGCGCCAGCCGGTCGGCCGCCGCGCGCACGACCGCGGTAAAGCGCGTCGGCCGCCGCTCGACGGCGAACAACGTGCAGTCGCGCACGCTCTTCGCGAGGTAGTCGCGCACGCGCCAGTCGCGCACGCGGGCGATCTCCGCGCGCAGCCGCGCCGCGTCGATCGCGACGCCGCCGGCCGCGCGGTAGGCGTCGAGCAAGGCGGCGGCCGCGTCGTCCCAGGCCGCCGGCAGCTGCGCCAGCAGCATGCCGAGGTTGGCGGACGCCTCATCCGCCGTCAATGGCCGGCCGGCGGCGCTGACCGAGTCGCCGTCGATGACCCGCAGACCGCCTTCGTGCAGCAGGAAGTTGCCGAGATGCAGGTCGCCCTGGGCGAGGCCGGCAGCGTGCATGCGCGCCAGCAGGATCACCGCCGGCACGAGCACGGCCAGCGCCGTGCGATCGCCGGCAGGCCGGTCGGCGACGCCCTGCCAGGCCTCGGCCAGCGACACGGCACCATCGAAAAATTCGGTGAGCACGACATGCCCGCCGCCGGCCAGCGCCGACGACGCCAGCAGCGTCGGCGTCGGGATTGCCGCCGCCTGCAGCGCGGCGACACCGTCGGCCTCCTGCCGCCAATGGCGCTCGCTGCCGGGCGCGACGAACAGCTTGGCGAGGACGCGGCGCCCGTCGAACCCGGCCTCGCCGACGATGCGCTTGCCCGGCAGCACGCGCAACAGGCGGCGCATCGTCAGCCCCCGGCCGTCGGCCAGCGCGACGCCGAACGGTACGGCCGGCATGCGGCCGGCGGCGCGCAGCGCCGCGGCGTTGGTCAGCGGCAGTTCGAGCGTGCTCACTCCCGCCCCGCGAAGAATTTCAGAATCTTGCGCAGGCGCCGCTTGTCGGCGGCCGACAAGCGCGCGTGGCCGGCATAGTCGAGATAGAAGCGCAGTCGCTGCGTGCGCGACAGGCGGTACTTGCCGACCTTGTCGAGACAGGCGAGGTCCTTGACGATGCGGTAGCGCAGCAGCAGCCCGCGCCAGAAGCCGCCGCTCGGACAGTCGATCAGGTAAACGGTCGGCGTCGCGCGGTCGTCCACCAGCAGGTTGCGCCATTTCAGGTCGTTGTGCGCGAAGCCCTGATCGTGCAGCCGGCGCGCGTACCGCGCCACCTGCCGCATGACTTCGGCCATCCAGCGCCGGTCGCGCAGCCGCGGGTCGTCGTCGTTGGCCATCGTCCCCATGTCTTTGGTGCCCGCGATCTCCTCGGTCACCAGCGCGCCGCGCACGAAGCTGCCGTGCGCGCGCTCCAGCCCCCAGCCGACCAGCGTCGCCGTCGGGATGCCCCACTGCCGGAACAGCAGCAGGTTCTCCCATTCCTTGACCACGCGCTGCGGCGCGATCAGCCCGCGCAGGCCGAACCAGCGGCGAAAGGCGTTCTTGCCGCTGCCGACGTAGCGCTTGACGTAGTAGCGCGTGCCGTCGGCGGCGACCCGCTCGACCGTCGATAGCGGCGCCTTGGCGATCGGCTCGCCGCGCACCGCGAAGGTCGCCGGCAGCGTGCCGAACAGCCGCTCGGCTTCGCGGCCGCGGAAATCGGGGTTGAAGTGCCAGTCGATCATGCCGCGGCCTTCGGCGCGAACTTCTTCAGGTAGCGCCGCTGCAGGCGCGCCGCTTCCCGGTTGAGGTGCTCGATCAGCCCGGCCTCGTCGCGCAGGATGTCGGCGAGCGGGCGGTCGAAGTAGATGCGCAGGAAGCGCAGCCAGTCGCGCTGCGTCAGGCCGATCTCCAGAGCCGAGAAGTACAGCGCAGCGAGATCCTTGTCGCGCCAGCGGCGCGGCGTCTGCGTGCGAATCTGCGCGCGGTGCAGGTCGATCAGCGACAGCCGGAAATCGTCAGCCGTCGGCACCGGATCGAGGTGCAGCAGGAAGTGGCAGATATAGAAGTCGCGGTGGTTGACGCCGCCTGCGTGCATGCGCCGCGCCATCGTCGCCACGCGTTCGATCAGCGCGCGCTTGAAGCGCGCCGCGGGCGGCTGCTTGCACCAATCACGGCAGAAGTCCTCCAGGCTCACCGTCGGCGCCAGCTCCTCGGTGACGATGAACGAATGCTGCGCCGCCGGGTTGCCGCCGCGCGCGCCGTAGGCCACCGCGCGCATGGTGTCGACGCCGAGCGCCTCCAGCCGCCGGATCGCGCGGTACTCGTTGCCGGCGCCGAGCACCGGTGCGCGCAGCGTCAGCAGGTTCTTGGCGATCTCGCCCCAGCCGACGCCGCGGTGGATCTTGACGAAGTAGCCGCGGCCGGCGACCTCGGTGCGCAGCGTGCGGCGCGCCTCCAGCTCGCGATAGACCCGGCCCTGCAGCGCCTCGACCGCGGCGAACGGATCCTGCCCGGCCCACAGCGTGCGGAAGGGTTCGTCGAGGAACAGTTCGTCGGCGCTCATTGGCGTTCGGCGAGGATGACGTCGGCCGCCACTTCGGCGTTGTCGTAGATGTCGGCGGTTTCGGCGAAGGCCAGCCCGTTCGCCTGCCACTGCCGGCGCGCCGCGTCGTCGGCGAGCATCGTCGCCAGCGCGTCGTTCAGCGCCGCCTGCGCGAAGGGTTCGGGCAGGACGACGCCGGCCCCGGCCTCGGCGATGTAGTGCGCGTAGCCGCAGACCGCGGTGGTCAGCACCGGCAGCCCGGCGACCACCGCCTCGAGCAGCACGGTGCCGGTGTTCTCGTTGTACGCCGGGTGGATCAGCAGGTCGGCGCCGAGCAGGAAGCGCGGGATGTCGTCGCGTCCCTGCAGGATCTGCACGCGCTCGGCCAGCCCGAGTCCGGCCGCCAGGCGCCGGAACGCCGACGGCTCGTCGGCGCCGATCGCGACCAGCCGCGTGCGCCGGCGCAGCGCCTCGGGCAGTGCGGCGAAGGCGGCGAGGCTGCGGTCGAGACCCTTGGTCTTGAAGCCGGAGCCGATCTGCACCAGCAGGAACTCGTCGTCGGCCAGCGCGAACTCGGCGCGGAAGGCGGCGCGGATGTCGGCGGCGTTGGCCGGCGCCCGCCGGTCGCGGGCGATGCCCGGCGGCAGCAGGTGGAAACGATCCGCCGGCGTACCGTAGTGTTTGACGAACAGCGGCTGCTGCAGCGACGAGATCATCAAGATCTCGGTGCGGCTCTCCGGCGCGAACACCGCCCGCTCGTAGCCGGCGAAATGCCGGTAACGGCCGGACAGGCGGTAGAGCGGATTGCGCAGCGTCTGCGCCTTGTCCTCGTAGCAGGGATCGGCGGCGAAGTAGACGTCGAGCCCCGGCATCTTGTTGAAACCGACGACGCGGTCGGCCGGCCGCCGCGCCAGATCGCGCCGCACCCAGTCGCTGAATTTCGCGTAGCGGCGCGCGTTGGTCAGCGCCTTCACCGGCACCACCAGCACCTCGAAATCCGCCGGGATGTCGCCGCGCCACTCCAGCGTGTAGACGCGGATCGCGTGGCCGCGCTTCCGGCAGGCCTGTGCGATGCGCAGGAAGTCGCGCTGCAGGCCGCCGTGCGGGAAATACTTGTACAGGCAGAACGCCAGCTGCATCAGGCCGCCCCTGGCCCGTTGCCGGCTTCGGTTGCGAGCGGCGGCGCCTCGACGCCCTTCGGCCGCTTGTAGCGGTTGTAGCCCCACAGGTACTGTCCCGGGCACTGGCGGATCAGTGCCTCGACCTCGCGGTTGATCGCCGCCGCGCGCTGCTCGAGGTCGCCTTCGATCGGCGCCGTCGGCGCGCTGAAGTGGATGCGGTAGCCGGCGCCGCCGGGCAGGCGCTCGCCCCAGGTCAGCAGCACCGTTGCCCCGGTTTCGGAGAGGCGTCCCGCCAACGTCATCGTGTACGCCGGTCGGCCGAAGAAGGGCAGCCAGCGCCCTTCGCCCATCTTCGGCGCCTGGTCCGGCAGCAGGCCGATCGCCTCGCCCTTCTTCAGCGCCTTCAACAGGCCGCGCACGCCGGAGAGGTCGGCCGGCGCCAGGTGCAGGCTGGCGCGCTGGCGGCCGCGCTCGATCATCTCCTGCAGCCAGGCCTGCCGCGGCGGCCGGTAGAGGACGGTGATCGGCGCCTGCGTCGCCAGGTACTGGGCGGTGATCTCGAAGCAGCCGAGGTGCGGCGTCAGGAAGACGATGCCGCGGCCGGAAGCGCGGGCGGCATCGACCAGCTCCTGGCCGCGGACCTCGGCGACCATCGTCACCGCCTCGTCCAGCGTGCGCAGCCAGATGCGCGGCAACTCCAGCGCCATGCGGCCGGCCGCGGCCACCGCCGCCCAGCGCCAGCGCGCGGCCTCGCGCTCGCCGAGCGCCAGCGCCATATTCGCGCGCAGGTGGCGGCGATAGGTCGGCGAAGCGAGATAGGCGACGGCGCCGGCGATGGCGCCCAAGCGGTGGATCAGCGACAGCGGCAGCAGCGAGAGGAGGCGGAACAGGAGGCGCATCGGCGGGGGCGAATTTGCCGCAAGGGCGAAAAAGTCTATAATTATCGTTCCGCCGAGTTAATAGGACAACTTGCAGGGCGGACCGGAGCGCCGAACCCGTTCCGAAAATACTGCTAAAGCGTCGCCTGCCCGTGACCCGGGGCCGGTAACGCCGGCTAAACAAGGGTCGTTCAGGAGCAGTCCCCGTGGCAAACGAATTCCTCTTCACCTCCGAATCCGTCGGCGAAGGCCATCCCGACAAGGTCGCCGACCAGATCTCCGACGCCATCCTCGACGCCATCCTCGCCGAGGATCCGCGCGGCCGCGTCGCCTGCGAGACGCTGGTGTCGACCGGCCTCGTCGTCATCTCGGGCGAGATCACGACCACGGCGCACATCAACTACCGCGAGATCGCGCAGGACACCGTCCGCCGCATCGGCTACACCGATTCCGACATCGGCTTCGACTACAAGTCCTGCGCCATCCTGACCGCGATCAACCGCCAGTCGCCGGACATCGCGCAGGGCGTGAACGAAGGCGAAGGCCTCGACCTCGACCAGGGCGCCGGCGACCAGGGCCTGATGTTCGGCTACGCCTGCCGCGAGACCGAGACGCTGATGCCCTTCCCGATCTACTACGCGCACCGCATCATGCAGCGCCAGGCCGAAGTCCGCCGCGACGGCCGCCTGCCGTGGCTGCGCCCGGACGCGAAGAGCCAGCTGACGGTCAAGTACATCGACGGCAAGCCGGTGGCGATCGACACCGTCGTCGTGTCTACGCAGCACAGCCCGGAGGTCTCGCACGCCCACCTCGCCGAGGCGGTGATCGAGGAGATCATCAAGCCGGTGCTGCCGAAGGACATGCTGACCGAACACACCCGCTTCCTGATCAACCCGACCGGCCGCTTCGTCGTCGGCGGCCCGCATGGCGACTGCGGCCTGACCGGCCGCAAGATCATCGTCGACACCTACGGCGGGGCCGCACACCACGGCGGCGGCGCCTTCTCCGGCAAGGATCCGTCCAAGGTCGACCGCTCCGCCGCCTACGCCGCGCGCTACGTGGCCAAGAACGTCGTCGCCGCCGGCCTGGCCGACAAGTGCGAAGTCCAGGTCGCCTATGCGATCGGCGTCGCCAAGCCGGTATCGCTGATGGTGAACACCTTCGGCACCGGCAAGGTCGCCGACGAGCGCATCGTCGCGCTGATCGGCAAGCATTTCGACCTGCGCCCGAAGGGCATCATCCAGACCCTCGACCTGCTCCGCCCGATCTACTCGAAGACCGCCGCCTACGGCCACTTCGGCCGCGACGAGCCGGAATTCACCTGGGAGCGCACCGACAAGGCCGCCGCGCTGAAGGCCGACGCCGGGTTGTAACTCCGCCACGGTCCGGTCACGATCCGGCCATGTTGCAGACACCAAGGGAGCTTCGGCTCCCTTTGTGTTTTCAGTGACTTACGGGCGGGGCATAATGCGCCCCATGCTCAAGAAAATCAGCGTCGACCAGCTCGCCGTCGGCATGCACCTGCACGAGTTCTGCGGCTCGTGGATGGAGCATCCGTTCTGGCGCACGCGCTTCGTCATCAAGGACGCCGCCGACATCGTCGCGATCCGCGAAAGCAGCATCCGCGACGTGTGGATCGATGCCGACAAGGGACTCGACGTCGCCGACGGCATCTCGGTCGAAGCCAGCGAAGCGGAGGTCGAGCGTGAGCTGCAGGCCGCGGCCGCTGCTGCGGCGCCGGCGGCGCAGCAGAAGGCCGCGATGCGCGAGGAGATGGCGCGGGCGGCGCGCATCTGCGCCAAGTCGAAGCAGGCGATGGTGTCGATGTTCCAGGAGGCGCGCATGGGCAAGGCGGTCAGCGCCGACGACTGCGCGCCACTGGTCGAGGAAATCTCGAATTCGGTGCTGCGCAACCCCGGCGCGCTGATCAGCCTGGCCCGGCTGAAGACTGCCGACGACTACACCTACATGCACTCGGTTGCCGTCTGCGCGCTGATGATCGCGCTCGCCCGCCAGCTCGGCCTCGACGAGCGGCAGACGCGGGCCGCCGGCATGGCCGGCCTGCTGCACGACCTGGGCAAGGCGATGATCCCGAACGAGGTACTGAACAAGCCGGGCAAGCTGACCGACGACGAGTTCGCGATCGTCAAGCGCCACCCGGAACTCGGCCACGCGGCGCTGCTGCAGGCCGCCGGCGTCGACGCGGTGGCGCTCGACGTCTGCCTGCACCACCACGAGAAGGTCGACGGCAGCGGCTACCCGAAGGGACTCAGGGCCGACGAGATCAGCCTGTTCGCGAAGATGGGCGCAGTCTGCGACGTCTATGACGCGATCACCTCGAACCGGCCGTACAAGGCCGGCTGGGACCCGGCCGAATCGCTGCGCAAGATGGCCGAGTGGGCCAAGGGCCATTTCGACGAGACGGTCTTCCAGGCTTTCGTGAAGAGCGTCGGCATCTACCCGACCGGCTCGCTGGTCCGTCTCGAATCGGGGCGCCTCGGCGTCGTCGTCGAGCAGTCCGAGAAGTCGCTGCTGGCACCGAAGGTGAAGGTCTTCTTCTCGATCAAGGCGAACGCCCGCCTGCGGCCGGAGGAGATCGACCTCTCGCGCCCCGGCGCCCAGGACAAGATCGCCGGCCGCGAAGACCCGGCCAAATGGAACCTCCCCGACCTCGATGCGCTGTGGGCGGGGAGCGCCGCCGCCGGCGTACGCTGACCCGGAGCGACATTCCGCCTTCCGCACCGACCCGGCCGCTCCCTGGCCGCGGTTTGTTTTTGCGCGCCGCCGTCTATGATGAAGCTTCGGCATCGAGGACAAGCCATGGACGTCGTCGCCTCCCTGCGCGCACAGGGCTTCCGCCGCTGGTACGAACGCACGCTGATCGAGGCGCACCTGTGGCTGGTCACCTGCTTCCTGGCCATGATTCTGGCGGTGGCGCTGTTCGAGACCCACAACGAAACGCTGATCCCCGCGCAGCGTCTGCCGCTGCTCGTGGGTGCGGTGTTCTGCGTGCTCGGCGCCTGGGCGGCCTACCGGCGCTATTTCCGGACGCTCGCATGCGCCGAGCAGGTCGGCCACGCGGCGGCCTGCCCGGGCTGCGGCACCTACGGCCGCTTCGAGATCGTTGCCGCCAGCGAAGATGACGACGGCGGGCAGGCGCGGATCACCGCCCGCTGCCGAAAATGCGGGGGGAGCTGGCGATTGAGCCTGCAAAATCACGTATAATCCGCGCCTTATCCGAGGAGCGCTGCACGGGCTGGCCAAAAGTTACGCTTCGCCACCCCCAGGCTCGGTTCACAACGGCGCTCACTGACAACCCTGCCGGGCGCAGGGGGCAAGTGAGCCGCACGCATCGCGTCACACCCCTACCCTGGCTACAGTTCATGAAGGAGCTTACTGTGGCTGAATTCAACGATTACGTCATCGCCGACCTCAAGCTGGCCGACTGGGGCCGCAAGGAAATCCGGATCGCCGAGACCGAAATGCCGGGCCTGATGGCGATCCGCGAGGAATTCGCGAAGTCGCAGCCGCTGAAGGGCGCGCGCATCACCGGCTCGCTGCATATGACGATCCAGACCGCGGTGCTGATCGAGACGCTGACCGCGCTCGGCGCCGAAGTCCGCTGGGCCTCGTGCAACATCTTCTCGACGCAGGACCACGCCGCCGCCGCCATCGCCGCCGCCGGCATCCCGGTCTTCGCCGTCAAGGGCGAGTCGCTGCCCGAGTACTGGGACTACACGCACCGCATCTTCGAATGGGCCGACGGCGGCTACTCGAACATGATCCTCGACGATGGCGGCGACGCGACGCTGCTGCTGCACCTCGGCGCCCGCGCCGAGAAGGACCTGTCGGTCCTCGACAACCCGGACAGCGAGGAAGCCACCGTGCTGTTCGCGTCGATCAAGGCCAAACTCAAGACCGATCCGACCTGGTACTCGACCCGCCTCGAGAAGATCAAGGGCGTCACCGAGGAAACCACCACCGGCGTCCATCGCCTCTACCAGATGCACGAGCGCGGCGAGCTGAAGTTCCCGGCGATCAACGTGAACGACTCGGTGACCAAGTCGAAGTTCGACAACCTCTACGGCTGCCGCGAGTCGCTGGTTGACGGCATCAAGCGCGCCACCGACGTCATGGTTGCCGGCAAGATCGCCGTCGTCTGCGGCTACGGCGACGTCGGCAAGGGCTCGGCGCAGGCCCTCCGGGCGCTCTCCGCGCAGGTCTGGATCACCGAGATCGACCCGATCTGCGCGCTGCAGGCGGCGATGGAAGGCTACCGCGTCGTCACCATGGACTACGCCGCCGACAAGGCCGACATCTTCGTCACCGCCACCGGTAACTTCCACGTCATCGACCACCACCACCTGGTGAAGATGAAGCACAACGCCATCGTCTGCAACATCGGCCACTTCGACTCCGAGATCAACGTCGCGTCGATCGAAGGCTACCCGTGGGAAGAGATCAAGCCGCAGGTCGACCACATCACGCTGCCGTCGGGCAACCGCATCATCCTGCTCGCCAAGGGCCGCCTCGTGAACCTAGGCTGCGCCACCGGCCACCCGTCGTACGTGATGAGCTCGTCGTTCGCCAACCAGACGATCGCGCAGATCGAGCTGTTCACGAAGACCGCGGAATACCCGGTCGGCGTCTACACGCTGCCCAAGCACCTCGACGAGAAGGTCGCCCGCCTGCAGCTGAAGACGCTGAACGCCGAGCTGACCCAGCTCACCGACGCGCAGGCCCGCTACATCGGCGTGCCGGTCGACGGCCCGTACAAGGCCGACCACTACCGCTACTGATCGGAATAGGTACGCCATGCGCCTGCTCCTGCTCTGGCTGCTGCACGCCGCCGCACTGCTGGCCGTGGCCTACCTGCTGCCCGGCATCCACGTCGATTCGTTCGGATCGGCATTGATCGCGGCCGTCATCCTCGGCCTGGTCAATGCCGTGATCCGGCCGCTCCTCGTGCTGCTGACGCTGCCGGCGACGCTGCTGACGCTGGGTCTCTTCCTGTTCGTCATCAACGGCCTGCTGTTCTGGTTCGTCGGCTCGATCCTCGCCGGCTTCCGCGTCGACGGCTTCGTCGCCGGCGTCGTCGGCGCGATCGCCTACAGCCTCATCAGCTGGGCGCTGACCGCACTGCTCGCCAGCGCCAACAAAAACTGATCCCCACCGGAGTGCCCATGGCCCACGCCAACCTCTCCATCGAATTCTTCCCGCCGCAGACCCCCGAGGGCGTAGACAAGCTGCGCGCGACGCGCGCGAAGCTCGCCGAGCTGAAGCCCGAGTTCTTCTCGGTCACCTACGGCGCCGGCGGCTCGACCCGCGAGCGCACCTTCGCCATCGTCCGCGAGATCGCCGGCGAAGGTCTCTCGGCGGCGCCGCACCTGTCGTGCATCGGTTCGACGCGCGAGAGCATCCGCGCCATCCTCGACGAGTACCGGGCCGCCGACATCCGCCGCATCGTCGCGCTGCGCGGCGACCTGCCGTCGGGCATGGCCGACGCCGGCGAGTTCCGCTACGCCAACGAACTGGTCGAGTTCATCCGCGCCGAGACCGGCGACCACTTCACGATCGAGGTCGCCGCCTATCCCGAATGGCACCCGCAGGCGCGCTCGCCGGAGGACGACCTGGCCGCCTTCGTGAAGAAGGTGCGGGCCGGCGCCGACTCGGCGATCACGCAGTACTTCTACAACGCCGACGCCTACTTCCACTTCGTCGACGCGGTGCGCGCGAAGGGCGTCGACATCCCGATCGTCCCCGGCATCATGCCGATCGCCGGCTTCTCCAAGCTCGCCCGCTTCTCGGATGCCTGCGGCGCCGAGATCCCGCGCTGGATGCGCAAGAAGTTCGAGGGCTTCGGCGACGACGCCGAGTCGATCAAGGCCTTCGGGCTGGACGTCGTCACCGAGCTGTGCGCGAAGCTGCTCAAGGGCGGCGCGCCCGGCCTGCACTTCTACTGCATGAACCAGGCGGCGCTGACCACCGAGATCTGCAAGCGCCTGCAGATCGCCTAGACTGCACGTCATGTCCCGCCAAGGCCAAACGCTGCCCGAACTCGTTGCGCACGCGAACGAGCTGTTCGCGCCGCTCGGCCACATCCGCGCAAAGGCGA
Source organism: Azospira restricta (assembly GCF_016858125.1). Lineage (NCBI taxonomy): Bacteria > Pseudomonadati > Pseudomonadota > Betaproteobacteria > Rhodocyclales > Rhodocyclaceae > Azospira > Azospira restricta. Next base: position 1,127,022 of record NZ_CP064781.1, on the reverse strand, counting down.
TGTTCGGCGGCTGGGGCTTCTACTGCGACGAGCTGTTCTTCGCCATCGTCGTCGACGAGACGCTGTACCTGAAGGCGGATGCCGACAGCGCCGAGCGCTTCCGTACCGCCGGCGGCGAGCCCTTCAGCTACGCGCTGCGCGATGGCAGCGTGCAGACGATGAATTACTGGACGGTTCCCGAGGAGGCGCTGGAAACGCCGGCCGGCATGCGGCCGTGGGCGCAGCTGGCGCTCGCCGCCGCGGTGCGTGCGCGCAAGCCGAAGAAGGCGAAGCGATGAGCGAGCTGCCGACCCTGCACTGGGACGAGCACGGCGCGACAGAGTCCGCGCACTGGCGCTCCGAAGCCGGCGTCGCGCCACCGAAACGCGTCGTCATCGCCGACGACCAGACCAAGGCCGACGAGGCGTACAAGCTCGCCTGCGCAGGCACGGCGCTGCTCTGGCGTGGCGACTTCCAGAACGCGCGCCAGCTGCTGCAGGCGCTGGGCCGCCGCGCCGAGAGGAAGCCAAAGAAGGCGGCGAACCTGACCGAGGCCTTCCACCAGCACCGCATGGCGCAGGCGCAGCGCGCGCGTACGCTGGGCCTGCTGCTGGTGCCGCTGCAAGGCGACTACCGCATCCCGCTGCGCCGCGCGCCGGATGTCGTCACCGCCTGCACGGAGGCCTGGGGGGCGCCGGACGGCCAGCCGTCGGTGGTCTCGCTGCGCGAGCTGCAGGGCCTGATCGGCGCGCACGAATGGCGCAAGAAGGGCGTGCCCGTGCCGGCATTGGGAACAACGGCGGGCGACCGCATCCATCCGCACTACGGCGTCTTCTCGCCGGTGCGCGGCGAATACGTCGACCTGGTCGGCGCCGCGCCGCTGCCGTCCACTGAACTCGCCTTCGACATCGGCACCGGCACCGGCGTGCTCGCCGCGCTGCTCGCCCGCCGCGGCCTCCGGCGCGTGGTCGCCACCGACCGCGATCCGCGCGCGCTCGCCTGCGCGCGCGAGAACATCGACCGCCTCGGCCTCGCCGCGCAGGTCGAGATCGTCGACGCCGACCTCTTCCCCGCGGGACGCGCGCCGCTGATCGTCTGCAACCCGCCCTGGCTGCCGGGCAAGATCGCGGCGCCGATCGAGGGCGCCGTCTACGATCCGGACAGCCGCATGCTGAAGGGCTTCCTCGCCGGGCTGAAGGAGCATCTCGCGCCCGGCGGCGAAGGCTGGCTGATCCTCTCCGACCTCGCCGAGCACCTCGGCCTCAGGCAGCGCGGCGAGGTGCTGCGGCTGATCGAGGCCGCCGGCCTGCGCCTGATCCAGCGTCATGACACCCGGCCGACGCACAAGAAGGCCGCCGACCCGAACGACCCGCTGCACCTCGCGCGCGTCGCCGAGAAGACCTCGCTATGGCGGCTCGCGGCCGCCTGAGCGTTCGCCGCCGCACCGTCCCGCGATGCAGATAGCCGCTCTCCGCCAACGCCTGCGCGAGCTCGGCGCCAAGCCGGCGCACGAGGCGCGCGTGCTGCGCGCCTGGCTCGCCGGCCAGCCGCTGACCGCCGGCCCACGCCAGGCCGAGGACGTGCTGCCGCTCGCCGTACGCGACGCGCTGCCGGCGCTCGCCGCCGAGCTCGACGCGCTCGCCCGCGTGCGCTCGCAGCACCCCGGCGCCGACGGCTCGGCGCGGCTGCTGGTCGAGCTCGCCGACCGGCAGATGGTCGAGAGCGTGCTGCTGCTGAAGGACGGCCTGTGCGTGTCGACGCAGGTCGGCTGCGCGGTCGGCTGCCGCTTCTGCATGACCGGCCGCGACGGCCTGCTGCGCCAGCTCGGCAGCGCCGAGATCGTCGCCCAGGTGGTGCTCGCCCGGCGGCAGCGGCCGGTGAAGAAGGTCGTCTTCATGGGCATGGGCGAGCCGGCGCACAACCTCGACAACGTCTTCGCGGCGATCGACCTGCTCGGCCGCGAGGGCGGCATCGGCCACAAGAACCTGGTCTTGTCGACGGTCGGCGACCGGCGCGTGTTCGACAAGCTGGAATCGCTGGCGGCCGGCGACGTCCGCCCGGCGCTGGCGCTCTCCTTGCACACCACCGACCCCGAGCTGCGCGCACAGCTGCTGCCGCGCGCGCCGCAGATCGGCATCGACGAGCTGGTCGAGCGCGCCGAGGCCTGGGCGCGCGCCAGCGGCTACCCGATCCAGTACCAGTGGACGCTGCTCGCCGGCGTGAACGACAACGCCGCCGAAATCGACGGCATCGTCCGCCTGCTCAAGGGCAAGTACGCGGTGATGAACCTGATCCCGTACAACGAGAACGAGGGGCTGGGCTACCGCCGCCCGGACCGCGAGCGCGCCGGCGAGATGCTGCGCACGCTGCACCGCCGCGGCATCCTGACCAAGCTGCGCACCTCCGCTGGCCAGGACGTCGACGGCGGCTGCGGGCAGCTGCGCGCGCGGGCGACGGTGACGCCGGCCGAGATCAAGCGGCAGCGGCGGGCTTCGGCGCCGACTTCCGGCTGACCAGCAGCACGCCGGCCAGCACCAGCCCGGCGCCGGCCAGCTGCGCCGCCGAGATCGGCTCGGCCAAGAGCCACCAGCCGAAGAAGATGGTCAGCACCGGACCGAGCGCGCCGATCAGCACCGCCCGCGCCGAGCCGATGCGGCGGATCGCCGCCGACTGCCAGAGCACCGGCAGCACCGTCGAGAACAGCGCCATCGCCGCGCCGTAGGCATAGACCGGCAGCGGCTGCACCAGCGCCGACAGCGGCTGCGCGATGAAGAAATGCACCTGCGTCGCCGCCGTCGACACCAGCATCGCCAGCGCCGCGAAACGCGCCGAACCGAGGCGGCGGATCGCCGGTTCGGCGCCGGCACTGTACATCGCGTAAGTGAGCGCCGAACCGAAGACGAAGCCGGCGCCGATCAGCACCGTGCGCATGTCGCCGGCGACCTGCAGGTCGTGCGCGAAGGCCAGCGCGATGCCGGCGTAGGACAGCACGAGCGCGCCGACCTGGCGCCGTTCCAGCGCCTGGCCCATGAACAGCACGCCGATCAGCACCGTCAGCGTCGGGTAGGTGAACAGGATCAGCCGTTCGAGGCCGGCCGAGATGTACTGCAGGCCGAGGAAGTCGAGCATGCTCGAGCCGTAGTAGCCGAGGAGGCCGAGCGCGACCAGCATGCCCCAGTCGCGACGGGTCAGCGGCGGCGCCGAGCGGCTGGCGGCAAAGCCGATCCACAGGAAGGCCGGCAGCGCGAAGACCATGCGCAAGGAGAGCAGCGTCACCGCCTCGACCGGCGCCGCGGCGTAGGCGAGCTTGACGAAGATCGCCTTGAACGAGAAGCCGAAGGCGGCGAGCACGGCGAGGGCGATGCCGAGGCGTTCGGCGGACCAGCGTTTCCAGGGCATGGCGAAGGCGGGGCGGGCGGGAATAGTGTGCGAATCCTGCGAAATCATGAAACGCTGAACGTGAGTGCAAGATGGACTCAGGCGCAATATTGACGGGCATCGCAGGCCGCCGACAATTGCTATTATCGCAGCAGTGAATTCGTAAAAAACGAACGATGCGCTACAACCTGACCGATCTCCGCCTCTTCGTCGCCGTCGCCGAGGCGCACAACCTGACCCGCGGCGCCGAGCGCGTACACCTCGCGCCGTCGTCGGCCAGCCACCGCCTGCAGCAGCTCGAAGGCGCGCTCGGCACGCCGCTGTTCGTGCGCCGCGCCCGCGGCGTCGCGCTGACCCGCGCCGGCGAGGCGCTGCTGCGCCATGCGCGGCAGGTGTTCGCTCAGCTCGAACAGATGCACGCCGACCTCGCCCCGTTCGCCGCCGGCGTGCGCGGCCACGTCGTGCTGTGGGCCAACACGCACGCGACGCACAGTTTCCTGCCCGACGACCTCGCCGCCTTTCTGCGCGCCAACCCGCAGGTCGGCGTCACGCTCGAGGAGCACACCAGCCCGGAGATCGTGATGGCGGTGGCCCGCGGCGAGGTCGAGGTCGGCGTCGTCGCCGAGCGCGTCGAAGGGGCCGAGGTCGAGCTGATCCCCTACCGCGCCGACCGCCTGGTGCTGATCGTCCCTGCCGCCCACGCACTGGCGGCAAAAGCGAGCACCCGCTTCGCCGACGTCCTCGACCACCCCTTCGTGATGCTGCACGCCGGCTCGGCGATCCACACCTTCACGATGAACGCCGCCGCCGCGCTCGGCCGCCACCTCGACGTGCGCATCCAGGTCAGGAGCTTCGAGGCGGTCTGCCGCATGGTCGGTGCCGGCGTCGGGCTGGGGCTGGTGCCGAAGAGCGCGGTCAGCACCGGCGGCCTGCGCGAGCCGCCGACGGTGGTCGAGCTCGACGAACCCTGGGCGCAGCGCGACCTGCAGGTCTGCGTGCGCCGACGGACGGCGCTGTCGGGCTTCGCCGCGGCGCTGGTCGACAGCCTCGTGCGACGCCCGGAATAAAAAACCGGATAGCGGCATCGCCGGTATCCGGGAAGGGGGGTACAACGGGGAGATTACGGGCTTCAGGCGGCGCGTCGGGCGGCAGCGGCGTCCAGCGCGGCGGTGCCGGCGCGGGCGACCTGCGCGTCCTCGGCGGCCTTGACGCCGGAAACGCCGACGGCACCGATCACGTTGCCGTTCACGACGATCAGTTCGCCGCCTTCCAGCGGCAGCAGCGGCATCGCCAGCGCGGCGGTGCGGCCGCCATTGACCATGTCCTCGAGCACCTTCGACGGCTTGCGCGCGATCGCGGCGGCCTTCGCCTTGCCCGGCGCCACTTCGCTGCTCATCGGTGGCGCGCCGTCGAGGCGCTGCAGCCACAGCAGGTGGCCGCCATCGTCGCAGACCGCGATGCTGACCGCCCAGCCGTTGCGCTGCGCCTCGGCCTCGGCGGCCGCGGCGACCTTCTTCACGTCATCGAGGGTGAGCATTTCACGCGTCTTCATTCCGGTATCTCCTGAGGTAGGCGGGTGGCTCCCGCAAGCCGATGGCGGCATCTTATGGCGTACCGATTGTGCTGATAAGATCACGGCGACTACTTTTTAAAAATACAAAAAGTATCGCCATGGACAAGCTGAAGCAGATGGAAGCCTTCGTCGACGCGGTCGAATGGGGCAGCTTCGCCAGGGCCGCGCAGGCCCGCGGCATCACACCGGCGATGCTCGGCCGCCACGTCGACGCGCTGGAGAAACGGCTGGGCACGCGCCTCCTGCACCGCGCGACGCGCAAGCTCGTACTGACCGAGGAAGGCGCGCTGTTCCTCGAACACTGCCGCAAGCTCTTCGCCGACCTCGAACTGGCCGAGGAGCTGATGGCCGCCTCGCGCCAGTCGGCGATCGGCGACCTGCGCATCTCGGCACCGGCCGGCTTCGGCCGCCGCCACGTGGCGCCGCACGGCCCGGCCTTCCTCGCCGCCAACCCGAAGGTGCGGCTATCCTTCGACCTCACCGACCGCGTCGTCGAACTCGCGCGCGAGGGCTACGACCTCGGCATCCGCATTGGCGCCGTGCTCGACCCGAACCTGGTGGCGATCCGGCTGGCGCCGAACCGGCGCGTCGTCTGCGCGTCGCCGGCCTACCTCGCGCGCCACGGCGTACCGCGCACGCTGGCCGACCTCGAGCGCCACAACTGCCTCGCCTTCAACCCGCAGGGCGGCCAGCACGGCGGCTGGAGCTTCCAGCAGGACGGCAAGCCGGTGACGCTGCGCGTGCGCGGCAACCCCGACTGCAACGACGGCGAGATGCTGCACCGCTGGGCCTGCGAGGGGCTGGGACTGGCCTGGCGCTCGACCTGGGAGATCCAGGCCGAG